>NZ_JAYGIM010000007.1:0-365309 GCF_034930985.1 Arcicella lustrica | reverse complement strand
AGTTTCGTTGTTCTCTTATGCCCTCTATTCTTAAATAAAGAATCAATAACAAAAACAACCTGTCTATTAAAAAAAATAATATTCTCTATTCCTATCAATACCTCAAAGAACTCTTTAACCTAAAAACCTTAATCCGATTCCTAAATTTTGTCAGTAATTATCTTCCTAATTACTCCCTTTCCTCTTATTCTCTCAGCCCGTTGGCGTCGTTTGGGAGTGCAAAGATGTAGGATTAATCCGAAACCACCAAACTTCTTCCAAAAGTTTTTACAAACTTTTTTTGAAAAATTCACAATATAATCCGTAAATAACTTAATATCAATACATTATTACACTCAATAAATTTGAAAAAAATTTAAACTTTTTTTCAACCATTTAATAAAATCTACATTTTAAATAAAAATTCGATCAACCATTGTTAATATGATTGACCGAATTTATTACCATTTATAAAAAAAAATCTCCAAATCTATCCCAAAAAAGAATACTTATAGTCTGTTGGCGATACAAACGTTTCTTTGATTGTTCTTGGAGAAACCCATCTTAATAGATTTAACATTGAACCTGCTTTATCATTTGTTCCTGATGCTCTTGCTCCTCCGAATGGTTGTTGTCCAACTACTGCTCCTGTTGGTTTATCATTAATGTAGAAGTTTCCTGCTGCGTTCACTAATTTTTTATTCGCTACTTCTAAAGCGTAGCGGTCTTGTGAGAAGATTGCTCCTGTTAAAGCATAATCAGAAGTTGTATTTACAATGTCTAGGGTTTCTTCATACTTATCGGCATCATACACATAGATAGTAAGTACTGGTCCAAAGATTTCTTCACACATGGTTGTATAGTGCGGGTCTTCTGTCAAGATGATGGTTGGCTCTATGAAATATCCTTTTGATTTATCATAGTTTCCTCCTGCAATTACTTTTGCATTATCAGATGCTTTTGCATTCGCTATATAAGTAGTGATTTTATCAAAAGCTTTTTCATCAATTACTGCATTGACAAAATTTGAAAAGTCTTCAACTGGTCCTACTTTAATTTCATTTAAGTCTGCTTGAACATATTCCCACGTTTGCTCCCAAAGTGTATTGGGAATGTACGCTCTTGAAGCTGCCGAACATTTTTGTCCTTGATATTCAAAAGCCCCACGTACCAAACCTACGGCAAGTGCTTTTGCATCGGCTGATTTATGTGCTACCACAAAATCTTTACCACCAGTTTCTCCAACAATTCTTGGGTATGATTTATACTTATGAATATTTTCTCCGATTGTTTTCCAAATATGTTGGAATACTTTAGTACTTCCTGTAAAGTGTACTCCTGCAAATTGTGGATGCTTGAAAACAATATCGCCCGTCAATGGACCATCTGTGTAAATTAAATTAATTACGCCATCTGGCAATCCTGCTTCTTTCAATACTTTCATCAAGACATTAGCAGAATAGATTTGTTGTGGAGATGGTTTCCAAACTACAACATTTCCCATCAATGCTGCCGAAGCTGGAAGGTTTCCTGCAATGGCTGTAAAGTTGAAGGGTGTTACGGCAAAAACGAATCCTTCTAATGGACGATACTCTAATCTATTCCAAACATAATCTGAAGAGATTGGCTGTTCTGCATAAATCTGTGTGGCGAAATGTACATTGAAACGAAGGAAGTCTATCCACTCACAAGCGGCATCAATTTCTGCTTGGTAAGCATTTTTTGATTGACCTAACATCGTTGAAGCATTTAGTTCATTACGATATTTTGTCGCTGAAAGGTCGGCTGCTTTTAAGAAGATTGCCATTCTATTTTCCCAAGGTAAATTTGCCCAAGCTTCTCTGGCAGCTAAGGCTGTGTCAATAGCTTGGTTTACATGAGTAGCATCGCCTTCGTGGTAATATCCTAAAATATGTTGATGGTCGTGTGGGGAAGTTAATGCTTGTTTGTTTCCTGTTCTTACTTCTTCTGAACCTATATACATTGGTACATCTGCTACGATACTTCGCATTTCAGTAAGTTTCGCAATAAGTGCTTCACGCTCCTTTGTGTTTGGAGCATACGAGTTGATTGGCTCATTCTTGGGCGTTGGTACGCTGAAAAATCCTGTTGACATTTGATGAAGTTTTTGGTTTCGTGTAAAATTAATGAAAAAGCTGGATTAGGACAATTTTGGTAGAAGATACAAGACGAAAGAAGCAAGAGACAAGATTTGAGATAAGGTTTAAGACAAAAGAAACAAGAGACAAAATTTGAGATATAAGACGAAAGAAAAAGTTAAAAAAAGACAAGATTTGTCGTTTGTCAGGAAATGAATCTTGTATCTTACTTCTTGTATCTTGCCTCTCGTATCTATTTTCTTGCTTCTTGTGTCTTGCCTCTTGTATCTAAAATCTCCTATCTCAAAAAAAGCAACTTTCGGGTTGAGGATGTTCTTTTATCAATCGACATTTGTATCGTTAATTTTATAAATCATGACAACAGATACTTATCATTATGAACGCATTGCGAAAGCAATTGAGTTTATTAGCGAAAATATTACGGCTCAACCTACTTTGGAGGAAATCGCTGAAAAAGTAAACCTTTCTCCTTTTCACTTTCAAAGAATATTTACGGAATGGGCTGGTGTGAGTCCGAAGAAATTTTTACAATTCTTAACGGCTGATTATTTAAAAGCGAAAATTAAATCGACGGCTACTTTGATTGAAGCCGCAGAAATCGCTGGACTTTCAAGTCAAAGTAGAGTGTATGATTTGTTCACAGGTATCGAAGCGGTTACTCCACAAGAATTCAAAAGTGGTGGAAAAGGTTTGCATATCAGTTATGCTTATCATCAAACTCCTTTTGGTGAATGTTTTTTGGCTGTTACTGAAAGAGGAATTTGTGGCATGGCTTTTACGGATGAACAAACAAAAAATGAAGATTTAGCAACCTTCAAGAAAAAATGGTTTTTTGCTACGATTCAAGAAAATGATTCGATTACTTATCCTTATATAGAACGCATTTTTATGCCACATCTTAGTTCATTAGATAAACTACATTTATTGGTACAAGGCACAAATTTTCAATTAAAAGTTTGGGAAGCATTGCTGACGATTCCACAAGGTTCATTAACTACTTATCAACAAATTGCTGAAAGTATTGGAAAAGATAAAGCCGTAAGAGCCGTCGGTACGGCAGTGGGAAATAATCCGATTGCGTATTTGATTCCCTGTCATCGTGTGATTAGAAAGGAAGGAAAACTTGGAGAATATCATTGGGGAAGTATTCGGAAGAAGGCTATTGTGGGATGGGAAGCGATTAGAAGTGTGGAGTTTTGAGTTTCGAATGCTGAGTGTTTAAAATTACTTTATCTATAGAAGTAAGCAAAAATTAATATTTCAAATCGTTCGCTACTTGCTAAATACAACTAATGATATGTCTCTTTCAAATAATATAAAATCTATTAATTGGAGTATCATCAAACAAGATTTAGATGAACAGGGTTATGCTGTGATTCCTTCGCTGATACCGACTGAAGTTTGTTCACAATTAATTGCTTCTTATACACAAGCGGATTTATATAGAAGTACGATTGTGATGAAACGCTATAATTTTGGAAAAGGCGAGTACAAGTATTTTGCTTATCCATTGCCTGAAAGTATTGCTTATTTAAGGAATGAAATGTACAGTCCTTTATCAAAAATAGCGAACGAATGGAATCAGAAATTGGGCATTCATTTTACTTATCCAGAAAAGCACGCTGATTTTATAGAAGCTTGTCACCAACAAAATCAATGCAGACCAACGCCTTTGATTTTGAAATATGAAAAAGGAGATTTTAATACGCTTCATCAGGATTTGTATGGCGACTTATATTTTCCTTTTCAAGCAGTATTGTTTTTAACACAAGTAAATGAAGATTATACTGGTGGAGAATTTGTATTGATTGAACAAAAACCAAGATTGCAGTCACAAGCAATTGTGTTACAACCCAAGCGTGGCGATATGGTAATTTTTACCACGAATTTCAGAGCAGCTAAAGGAACAAGAGGATATTTTCGTTCACCGATGAAACATGGAGTAAGTAAATTACACAGTGGTAATCGTTATACGGTAGGCATTATTTTTCATGATGCAAAATGAAAACACATCAATCATTTTTGGACGAAAAAGGGACGAATCATGTATTACTTTCTTTTATTAAAAATAGAAAAATCCTTTGGGCTGGAAATTGTAAATTAAAAATCTATGGAAAACTCAATTGTAAATCTGGCAAAAGAATGAAAACCAAAAACCGTGTCTTCTTTCAAAATAAGCAAGAAGCCATAGATTTGGGTTTTCGTCCTTGTGGGCATTGTATGAGATTGGCGTATTTGGACTGGAAAATGAGCAATACTTTTAATACTTAGGATTACCTATTCCTTTAGGATTTAGTCCATACTTATTCACACCATATTGACTATCAGCAAAAAGCATCCAAAAAATATAGAAAGGAATTAATTGAAACCAGCCTGTTCTTCCTATATCATGACATCTCTTTGAGCCCTGCATTAGCAAAAAGTATAGCAAAGGAAACAATAGTATAATAAAAAAGTGTGTGTAATCGCCAATTAGTGCAACCTCAAAAATTATTCCTTGAAAGATTGAAAAAATCAAAAGAGATAAAGTGAATTCAGCTCTTCTAATTCTGCCTTCTGAAGTAAGTGTATTTTTGAAAACTCCTTTATGGAAGTGTTCAAACTTATCAAAATTTATTCTTTCATAATGATAAACTATCTGCAAGCTTTCAGCCAACTCAATGTTTTGTAAAAAGAATCGTTTCGTTATCATAAGATGTATTTTTCATTTCCTTAGGGTTATTTAATCAAACATAATTAAAATTGATAAATAAATTCAAAAATGAAATTACAATACTTATTATACGGTCATTTATTTATAGAATACTAAAAATCATACGCTTAAATCATTGATTACATATTGTCAAAAGCATATAAAGCTAGTACTCTTATACATTTGAATTGTAGAATAAATATTCATTTGGCTTTATCTAAAGCTAATTTTATGGCAAGACTTCCCAAAATTCCAGCCATAAACCATTTTTGAATTTTAATCCATGTTGGTCTTTCGCTGAACCATGTTGAAATACTGGAAGCAAACAAAACGATCATTAGATTCACCGAAAAACTGACTGTCATTTGGGTAAATCCTAATTGAAAATTCTGAAGTAAAACATTGCCATATTCTGGTTTGATAAACTGTGGAAAGAAAGACATGTAGAATACCGCAATTTTAGGATTAAGTACATTGGTTAAAAATCCCATCTGAAACAATTTGAAATTACTGTCGTCTTTCAAAGATGTTGTTTCAAAAACTGATTTACTTCCCGGTTTGATGGCGTTCCAAGCCAAGTATAAAAGATAGCCAACTCCCAACCATTTCAGAAAAGTATAGGCAAAAGGTACTGCCATTAAAATAGCAGTTAGTCCGAATGAGACCATGATAACATGAAATAGAAAACCGACTATCACTCCTGCCAGAGAAATCATCCCAGCTTGTTTCCCTTGTGAAATAGAACGAGAAATTAAATAAATCATGTTCGGACCAGGTGTGATGACCAAACCAAAAGCGGCGAAGATGAAGATGAGTAAGTCTGAGTAAGGAATCATAAATATATTGTTATGTAGCACGAGATTCCATCTCGTGTTGTTATTAGAGTTTTAAAATGTCACGGGATAGAATCCCGTGGTACAGTTTAGAATGATAAATATGGTAAAAGTTTTTCAAGTGTCTGAGTATCCAAGAGTTTAATATTTTCTAAATCCTTTTTACTCGAAAAATTTCCATGCTGTTGTCGATAGGCAATAATCGCTTTGGCAATATACGGTCGTAAATAAGGATGTTTGAATTCTTCCAGAGTCACTTCATTGATTTTAATTTTTTTGAGTTGTGGATTGTTCACTCTTCCATACTTCAACAGTTCTTCAACCGAAACAGAATCTAATCCCCAAATAGATTTTACTTGCTCTACTGAATAAAAGCCTCCCAACTTTTCTCTTTCTTGAATAATCCTCATCGCTCGTTTTGAAGCAATGCCTTTCAATTTCTTTAAGTCGTTGGTATCGGCATGGTTCAAATCAAAAATTTGTATTTTGAAAGACTCTTTCACAGCATTTGGAGCAGTAGATTTTTTTTCAGGAATTACTGCTAATTCTTCCGCTACCGAATTTTTTATTATCGATTGAGTATTCGATAAAACAATATAAGGTGCTAATTTTTGGAAAAGTGTATTTGGAAAACTATAAATTTTCAACAAATCTTCTTTTTTACGAAAAACTCCTCCTTTGCTTCTATACTTTATAATGCGTTCAGATAACCAAGTTGGTATGCCCAATTTTGTTAATTCGTCAGTACTAGCCAAGTTAGGATCAAAGGTGAATAAATTTACTGTTTTTGAAGTCTCCGTAAAGGCATTTTCCTTCGGATATTTATCCGAAAAATTATTTTTATTCGCTCTACGGCGTTCTGAAGCTTCTTTAATTTCTATTTTTGCTATCAATTCTTCAATCCTTTTTGGATTCACAGAATAATTAACTAATTGTTTTTCAGGAAGATAATCAAAAATTAAAGTAATAACAATCAGTAAAAACATTAAAAAAATGAGATAAATAAAGCCTTTAATTTCTGTTTGATTAAAAGCGAAAAAATCACGAAGATAGGTTTGTAATTTCTTGTACATGGTGTTTATATTAAAATGATAAGATGTCCACTCACAGAAAATCAAATGTTTATTCTGTAATTCGGGCTTTTGAACTAATTTTGTGCTTCGTTTACTGCTGTAGGCTTTTGGCTGTAAGCTGTAAGCTATTTTTAAATTGTTATTATCAAAAATGTTCTCGACAATTATTAAATTTTTGATAATACTAATTTACAAGATTTCTTGCCACGAAGGTTTTGAAATTGAAGCTTTTATCTGTTCCAAAAACGTTTATGATACTTTATAGCACAAATCATCAAAGTGATGATGTTTCTTTAGAAGAAGCAGTTTTTAGAGGACTTCCTCCAGACAATGGCTTGTACATGCCACATGTTATTCCGACTTTACCCGCTTCATTTTTTGAAAAAATTGAAACACTCTCCATTTCAGAAATTGCTTTTGAAGTAACTAAGGCTTTATTGGGCGATGATATTCCTGAAGCAGATATTAAAACGATTGTAGAAAGAGCTATTGATTTTGATGCTCCTTTGGTTGCTCTTGAAAAAGACACTTATGTTTTAGAATTGTTTCATGGACCATCAATGGCTTTCAAAGATTTTGGTGCAAGATTCATGGCATCGTTGATGTCTTACTTTTTACAAAAATCACAAAAAGATATTCACATCCTTGTAGCAACCTCTGGAGATACTGGCGGAGCAGTGGCACAAGGTTTTTATAAAACGCCTGGCATCAAAGTAACGATTTTGTATCCGACAGGAAAAGTATCGGATATTCAAGAAAAGCAATTAACTACTTTGGGCGAAAATGTAACAGCTTTAGAAGTAGATGGTACTTTTGATGATTGTCAGGCTTTGGTAAAAGCTGCCTTTTTGGATAAAGAATTATCTTCAAAAATCAATTTAGCTTCTGCCAATTCAATCAACATTAGTCGATTGATTCCACAATCTTTCTATTATTTCAATGCTTATGCACAATTAAAAAAAGCTGGCAATACCAAACCAGTCGTTTTCTGTGTGCCAAGTGGAAACTTTGGAAATTTATCAGCAGGATTGATTGCTCAGAAAATGGGCCTACCTGTGAAAATGTTTGTGGCGGCAACAAATGTGAATAATATCGTTCCGAAGTATTTGTCTTCTGGCAATTATGAGCCGAAGCCTTCGCAAGAAACTATTTCAAATGCGATGGATGTGGGAAATCCTTCTAATTTTATCAGAATGCGTTTGTTGGCTGGCGATGCTCATGAAGAAGTAGTAAAACATATTGCTGGAGATTTCAGTGATGATAAGACTACCAGAGCAGCTATGAAAGATGTTTATGAAAGAACCAATTATGTAATGTGTCCACATACAGCAGTGGCATACTTAGGTTTGAAATCTTATACAGATACTTTATCGGAAGAAGTAGCAGGCGTATTACTTTCAACAGCTCATTATGCTAAATTTTTAGATGTAGTTGAAGAAACTTTAGGAACATCAGTAGCCATTCCTGAAAGACTTTCAGCTTTACTTTCTAAAGAAAAAGTAGCGATTCCGATGACGAAAGAGTTTAGTGATTTTAAGGAATATCTTCTTTCTTTATAAAATTGAGTGAATTAGTGAGTTGTGATTTAGTGATTAAACTACAACTTTAAAATTTCCAATAAATAAAAATGCCATTCGACTAAAATCCGAATGGCATTTTTATTTATTGGAAATACTGATAACTATTAACAGTTTTCAGATAACAGCTTAAGATTAATTATACATTCCCTCTATCAAATTCTTATAATTATTATGAATGATTTTTCTTTTTAGTTTAAGTGTTGGTGTTAATTCACCTGATTCAATAGTGAACAATTTAGGTAATAATTCTACCTTTTTTACTTGTTCGTATTGAGCAATGTTCTTCATTAAATCTTTCACTACCTCATCCAATTTATCTTTTACTTTTTGATTTTTGATAATTTGTTCTGGATTGGTATATGAAATTTCATTTCTTGAACACCATTCTTTCAAAGCATTAAACTCTGGAACAATTAAAGCAGAAGGAAATTTTTGCCCCTCACCTACTACAATCGCTTGTTCAATCAAAACGGCTTCTTTTAATTTATTTTCGATTACTTGTGGTGCAACGTATTTTCCACCAGAAGTTTTGAAAATTTCTTTCTTGCGGTCTGTAATTTTCAGATAACGACCTTCAAAAAATTCACCAATATCACCAGTATGAAACCAACCATCTGTATCAATGGCTTCGGCAGTAGCGTCTGGTCTTTTGTAATAACCTTTCATCACTGATGGTCCTTTTACACAGATTTCTCCGTCGTCTGCAATTTTTACTTGTAAGTTTGGCAAAACCGTTCCAACACAACCGACTCTGAAATCAGATAAAATACTTGAAGAAACAACTGGTGAAGTTTCAGTAAGTCCATAACCTTCAGCAATGGGAATTTCAGCCGCCCAAAATACTCTTGACAAACGTGCCTGCAAAGCCGCAGAACCCGAAGCAATTATTTTGATATTGCCACCCAAAGCTTCTTTCCATTTACTGAAAATCAATTTTCGGGCAATTTTTAATTGAGTATCATAAAACCAACCCATGTCTTTCATTGGGTCGTATTTCAAACCTAAATTTAATGCCCAGAAAAAAAGTTGCTTTTTGATTCCAGAAAGTTCATAGCCTTTTGCCACAATTTTATCATAAACTTTCTCTAACAACCGAGGAACAGTAGCAAATACTTGTGGCTTTATATCCTTTAAATTATCTGCAATGGTATCCATACTTTCGGCATAATATACCGAAACACCATAATACATATAAACATAAACATCGGTACGTTCGTAAATATGACAAAGCGGAAGAAAACTCAAAGCTTTATCATCCGAACACAACTCCAAATGCTTTCCAATCACTAAACCATCAATATTTGAAATGATGTTATCGTGCGTGAGCATTACTCCTTTTGGTTTTCCAGTTGTTCCAGAAGTGTAAATTAACGTCAATAAATCGTCAGGATGAACGGCAGCTTTGTATGATTCAATTTGAGCGAAGTCTTCATTTTTTGATAAATCCAATAATTCTGTCCAATGTTTGGCTTCTTTTGTTTTATCAAAAGTATAAATTCCTTCTATGCCAGTTAATACACTGGTAGCTTCTAATACTTTTGCCAATAAAGCTTTATCAGAAACAAAGACCAGTCTTACTTCTGCATCGGTAAAAATATAACGGTAATCTTCAATCGTAATGGTTGGGTACATTGGCACCAAAACAGCTCCTAATTGTTGAACGCCCAATTCGATAAAATTCCATTCTGGTCTGTTATTGGAAATCAAAGCAATCTTGTCATCCTTTTTAACTCCCAATTTTATTAATCCAATACTTACTTTATTGACGATTTCAATTACTTCTGTAGCACTGTATTTTTTCCATTCGCCTTTTACTTTACTTGCGAAAGTATCTTCTTTATTAACAGCTAAAACACAATTGGGCAGTAAGTCGAATACTCTGGTAATGTTAGGATTGCTCTTCATGACTATCTTCGTTTAATCGATATATCTTCAATATAAAATACAATTTAAACCCTATATTTTACAATAGGATTTAAGCAAAGATAACAAGATTAACTAAATCAAAATAGTATGCACGCATAATATTTTTACTATTTTTTATGCTTTTTATCATAATTTTCAAAAAGTAATTGTCTCTATATTAATTCTGCTATTTGCTTACTCATTTATAATCTGAATGATTTCTTTTCTACCATCAGAGAAAAAATAAGTTAATTCAACATCACTTTCATCATTATTAATCAAGATATAGTAACCTTCTTCGGTTGTACCATCATTTACAAATTTCCCTTCAAACCTTTCTCCATGTTGAAAATAGTAAATTCCATTTCCTTCTCTTTTTCCAGCTTTGTATTCGCCTTCAAACATTTTTGTACCATCGGGATAATACTGAATTCCGTAACCATCTCTTTTCCCATTTTTCCACATTCCTTGATAACTTCCTTGTGTTTTATGTACAAAAAGTCCTTCACCATCTGTACAATCTCCGGAGATACATCCTGTTTTTTTCAAAGAAGATTCGATTGGTGAAATTGGTTTACTTTCAATTAATGAAATACTTTTAAAAGGTTCTTCAGCATCTGATTGAACTTTAGGTTGATTATTTTTAGGTTCTCTTGATACTTCTATTTGTTTTTCGGTATCAGCTTCTTCCCAACCTTTTTTGATGGCTAATAATCTTTGAGATTTTGGAGGATGTGTTGAAGTAACGTTTTCTTCCTGAAAATAAATAATAGCTTGTTGGGCTTGTGCTAAAGTAGCGCCCATTTGATGTAACCAAAAACCCGAAAAATAATCAGCTTCTAATTCTTTTTCGGGTCGGCTACCTTCTTTATCAATGGTATGAAAATTGGCATGATGTCCGATTTCATGTGCCAAAATAGAAATTGCCGCCCAGTCAGTTTGGGCAGTGCGTTCTACTCTATTTAAAAAGTCTCGGTCATAAATGATGTATGGCTGTCCTTCAATAATCGTAGCAAAACAATTATCTGTGTTGGAACATTGCATTACTTTAAACTTACTATGAAACTGTCCCATCTTTTTGGCAAATTTTCCGATTACTTCCGCAGCATGACTTTCAGAAGCATAGCCTAAAGTTTGTGGACAAATATCTTGTGGGATTACTTGTTTACCAAAATAATTACAAGCAAAAACAATTTGCTTTTGCTGAGCATGAAGCTCATAAACAGAAAAAAGAGAAACAATAATAAATAGAGAGAAGAGCTTTTTCATGGTTATTTTACTTGATAGTGAATAAATCAGAGGATGGAAAGCAAAATAAAACCAGTCCATTTCAACAATGGTCTTAACAAATTTTATTTAAAGCAATCAAGTAAAGTTAAATCATGTGTTAAGATTTAGCATTTATCCACAAAAAAGGCCTGTAAGTGGATAAGCTTACAGGCCTGATAATAATACGTTTAGCTAATTAATTTATTGTATCACCTCTTAGATTTCTAAATCTTTTTCTAGCTTCTGCACTATAAATACTTCCAGGATACTTTATCAACAATTCTTGATACAATTTCATGGCTTTCGTCGATTGATTCAATACTTCTTGATAGGTCTTCGCTAAAAGATAAAGTGCATCATCACCTTTAATATCATGTGGAAAATTCTGGATGACAAATTCTAAATCCTTTACTCCTTTTTCCACATCACCTTGTTTTAAGTAAATATTGGCTCTGAGAAAAATTAAATCATCCATGATAGGATTTCCACGATATACTTTTTCCATTTCGACCAATTTAGCAATTGCTTCATTGTTTCTGTGTTGAAAAAGTAAAAGCTCAACGGCTGAGTAATCTTTCAAAGCAGCTTCAGTACTATCAAAGCCTGTGTTTTCTTGAATCAGTAAACTCAATTCCATCGCATCGTTTGCAATTTCACGAGTAGTGGCTTGTTTTAAAATATCCAGTACTTCTTTCGATAATTCAAAATCACCTCTGAAATAAGCCAATTTTGCATTGCGCAATTTTGCTTCATAGCCCATCGGGCTATCCTTTTGTGATTTTTCTACTTGTGAATAAAGTAAAGTAGCTTCCCAAGGTTCAGATTTCAATAAGAAAATATCACCTAAATCTAGTTTACATTTATCCACAAAGATTTGATCAGTGTTGGCAAGTTTGATGGCTTTTTCTAAAACAGCAATGGCAGTATCTTTTTCGTTCAAGTAAAACGCATACAAAAGACCTTTACTTCTCAATGCTTCCAAAGTTCTTTGGTTCGTTCCAAGTTCTTCCAGCATTTTGGTGTATTCAGCGATGAGTAAACGAATATCTGATTGATTGATTGGATAGGTAGTTTTGATTACTTCTTCTTTGGCACTAATCAACATTCTTCTCCACAATGGATAATTCTGATGCCTTGGATATTCTTTAATCAAGTATTCAAAGATTTTACCCGAGTTAACAAAGTCTTTATTTTGATGCGCCATAAAGCCCAATTCTGTAACCTGAGCTCCTTCTTTTCTATAGCGTTTATCCAATGCTCTTGCCTGAACAAAAGCTTTATAAAAGTCTTTTTTCTGAACCAAATGCCAGATTAAAATATCAGTGTAATAAGAAGTCTGTGGATACTTCTGAACTTTTGCGTAAAGTATTTTTTCTAATTCTTCTATTTCTTTGTCTTCCTTCAACTCATCCTGAAGGATTGACTGCACCATTTCTTGATTTTCAGTCGCTAAACCAAACTTCAAGTACTCTTCTATCATTTCAGGCACTTTGCCTTGCATACGAAACAAATTGGCTAACTGTACAGCATATTTATCTTCCGACTTTCCAAAAACCCTTGATACCTCAATTGTTTGTATAGCTAATTCAGTTTGTTGTTGTTGAACAAAGTAATTCACCAAATCAATCATTTCATCGTCGTTGGCTTTTACTTTATCTATTGCTAAATCATAATTTTTTTTGGCTTCTTCTTTCTTTTCTGTTGCTTGATAAAGTCTTCCTAAGTCAACTAAATATTTAGCTTGATTGCTTTCTGAATTTTTGATTTGTCTTTTAACAAACTTTTCAGCCTCATCCCAATTTTTCAACTTAATCAAAGTTTCCAAATAAGGTTTGTAAATATCTTTTGCAGTTTCTTTGTTCTTCGCCAACTTCTGAAAAATGGTTCTTGCTTTTTCATACTCCCCAGCTTTCAAGTATTCAACGCCCAACTGAGCATCCTGACTGAAAACATCAAAAGAACTCATCAAGACAAAACATAAGCAAAGAGCCTTCCAAAAAGTTTTCAACAACATCTTATATTTAATCATAATAATTTTTATTTAATTTTTTTAAAAAAGAAAACTATTACTTCTATTATACTGTGGATATGTGGAAGAGTATTGTGAAACATTATTTTCACGTACAATTGTTAATATCAGTTTTATTATCAACATTTTATGATTACTTATCAACACATAACTATTTGATTTACAGAACATATAAATTTAATCAACATTTATGTGTATAACTTTATTCATTTTCTCAACATTGTCAACATTCAAAATTTATGTGGTTAACATGTCTTAAAAATAGGGATTAAATCGATAGTTTTCCACTTTTCAAAAAGCCCATTTTTACTTTCCACAATGAGGCTTTTTCTTTCCACAAAAATGAAGGGTGAAAAACACCTACTTTTCCACTTTTTTGAACGGCTATTTGCCCTGTTTTGGTACTTATCCACAGAAGGTTGACCAGTTTTCTGATTTTAGTCAATTGTGAAATCATTTCCTGAAAGAACAAAGTTCTGTTTTAGCTTTATCTTGTTCGGATTGTAGATAATTTTTTCGGGAAGCGTATTGGTTTGAATATCGCCTTCATCCCAGCGAGCATTTTGATTTTCATCCACAATTAATCTTAGATAATAAATACCCGCTTTTAGAAAGGCAAATTCGTATTTCAAAAGGTTGTCCACTTTTTGGATTACTTCATTTTTATCGTTCATCAATTCGATAAAGAAATGTTTTTTGTTTGGATTTTTTACTTCGCCTTCAATGATGCCATAATTTTCAGGATCACGAATTGGATGATTGGCTTCGTACTTTGAAGTAGTGTCATTTTCAAGAGAAATAAAAGCTTCTTTTTGGAATCGCACTCTTACAAATTCCTTCGGTTTCTTATCATTTTTCTGGATGATAAGTTTCGTTTTATCTTGATTCCATTTAATATCTTTTTCAGTAATTGGTACTTTAATCAAAGTATCATTCATGATTTCAATTTTATTCAAATCATATTGAATTACAGATTTTGTAAAATTGATAGTATAGCCAACTTCTTTCAAATCGATGTCTTCATTATTACTTGGACTGATTTTAATACCGAATTCCTCTTTGACACTTTCATCCTTTTTACCTTTTACTCTGAATTTTATTTTTTGTTCGTGGGTAAAAACTCTATCTAATGAATCCGTCACAGAAATTTTTACTTTTACGGTATCAGTAGAATTGTTAATAGTATTATAAATTCTAAGATTTTTTGCATCAACTTGTTGATAAGCGAGTGTATCTTTTCTGCCAAGAAAATCAATTTTGGCATTTTTTATTCCACGATTGTATTCTATATAATAATAGCCAGAAGTATTTCTTGTCTTAAATACTTTGTTTGGAGTTTTATCCATTTTAGCCATATTGATTTCTAAGTTTGATAAATTGGTTTTTAAATCAATTGTATCTCTCACAAAACCCACTAGCTCTTTAGCTTCTTCGTATAAAAGATTACTGTTTGCATCAGAAATTGCGAAAATTCTATACTTGCCAGCAGCCACATTTTCAATTTTGAAAACTCCAGAACTATCCGTTTTCGTGAAATAATAAGGTTTTACTTTTCTAGGATTCAAAGTATCGGTATAATTATATAAACCCACATTAATATCTAAGACTGGCTTATTGGTTTGTGGATTGAAAACTTTTCCACTCACACTCAAAGAATCTATGATATTACCAGTACTGAAAACCAATCTGATATTTTTAGCGACATTTCTTTCAGTAATATCTTTAATAGCATTTCTAAAATTTAAACTATAAGTAGTGTTTGGTTTAAATGGTTTATCGAAAACAAGACGCACACCTTTAGGTAATGCTTTGCTTTCATAAGTACCTTCAATATTTGGTGTGATTAATAATTGCTGTTGAATATTATCGACACTTACATACTCGTTGAATTCAATTTGTACTAATCTGCCTGAAAAATTAATGGCTTGATTATTCGGAAGTGTTTTTACGATAACTGGTGCAAGCGTATCTTTTTTACCGCCAGTAGGTGCTACGATTTGTGCACAACTAAACAGCATTTCAATGAGTATAAAACTTAAAAAACTTATCAAGACTAAATTCTTCACTTTCATGTTAATATGTTGAAAACTTTGTGGATAAAATGAATGCTAATGTTTGAATAACTAAAATAAGGACTTACTTATCCCAAAATTGCTTAAAAAAATCGGTTTATCGAAATGTTGACCATTTTGCAAAAAGAAACCCTCAGCGTTTGATAAACTCTGAGGGTTGTGGAAAAGTGTGTGAATAATGTTAATTCTTCTTAAATATGTAAATTAAGCTAGAATAATTCTGTTGATTACTTTCAGCTTTAAAGTTCGACTTCAAACCATCTACAAAAGCTTTAAGATAATTGATTTTCCCTGTTTGATATTTAGTACTCAACATCGAAACATAGAATGAATCAAACTTCATTGGCAGTGTTTTTTCTAAACGGAAGTTATGTTGTTCAAAAAGTTGCTTTATTGTCTTTTGCGAAAAATGATATAAATGTCTTGGAACATCATAGGCTGCCCATTTGTTGCCATAAATAGCTGCATCTTCAGATTCATGATTAGGCACAGCAATAATCAACCAACCATCATTTGAAAGTCTTTCATAGAGCCAATCAATTGTTTCATTTAATTGATGAACATGTTCTAAAACATGCCAAAGTGAAATGATGTTAAATTGCTCATTTGGGAAAGAACTAAGCACATCATTTTTGATAGTTGACTGATTAATTTGTTCTGCAATTGCCCTTGCATCATCGTCTGGTTCAATGCCAAATACTTTCCAACCATTTTCTTTACAGACATTCAAGAACATTCCTGTTCCACATCCAACATCCAATAATTTACCTTTTGAAGGGAATAGATTATTAACTAATTCTAATTTACCTTTTAAAGTGTATTTCCGAACAGAATGATAAATTTTTGCGATTAATCCTTTAGAAGTATTAGTATGTGAAATGTAAGATTCAGCTTTGTAATATGCTCCTATTTTATCTATTGGAGGACGAGGATTGGTGAATTTAAAGCCACACGAATTACAATTGACAATATCAAATGTTTTTTGGCTTACGGTATAATCTTGAACATTAAGAAAAGTACTAAATGAATTCTGTTGACAGATTGGGCAAGTGCTAATTTTTTCCATGGTTGTTAATTTTCACAAAGATATAAAAAAAGACTTGTAAGCCTTTGGTTTGGAATTACCATTACTTACAAGTCTTTTTGATTGCGCATTATCCAGATTCTATCTGTCCATATAAAGCATTAAAACAGAAACATCAGAAGGTGAAACGCCACTAATTCTCGAAGCTTGACCAATAGTGGCAGGTCTTATCCTTGATAGTTTTTGACGACCTTCATTTGAAATAGCTTTTAGATTCGCATAATCGAAATTCACTGGAATCTTCAAGTTTTCAAATTTCAATAGTTTATTAACCATTACTTGCTCCTTTTCAATGTAGCTTTCATATTTCACATTGATTTCTGCTTGTTCAAGAATTTCGTCAGAATATTTACAAAGATATGCTTCTACTTCAGGTGTCAAGGTTTTCAATTTAACCATATCAATGTCTGGTCTTTTCAATAAATTGATTACCAAAGTACCTTCTCTTAAAGCAGATGTCCCAATTGCTTCTAGTTTAGCATTTACTTCTTCGGGTTTAATTTTCAAAGATTTCAAGCCAGCAATTAATTCAACCGTTTTAGCTTTCTTATTATTCACATTATTCAATCTTTCTTCCGAAGCCAAACCAATAGAATGCCCTCTTTCTGTTAAACGAATATCTGCATTGTCTTGTCTTAAAAGCGTTCTGTATTCCGCCCTTGAAGTAAACATTCTATAAGGCTCTTCTGTACCTTTATTGATTAAATCGTCGATTAAAACACCAATATAAGCTTCTGAACGAGATAAAGTAAAGTCTGGTAAATCTTGCGCTCTTTGGTGTGCATTAATGCCCGCCATTAAACCTTGACAAGCCGCTTCTTCATAACCAGTAGTGCCATTAATCTGACCAGCAAAGAATAAATTCTGAATCAGTTTAGTTTCCAAAGTCTGTTTTAACTGTGTTGGCGGGAAGAAATCGTATTCAATCGCATAACCTGGACGGAACATTCTTACGTTTTCAAAACCAGGAATCTTTTTCAAAGCAGCGTATTGAACATCTTCTGGTAAAGAAGTAGAAAAACCATTTACATAAACTTCTACTGTATTCCATCCTTCTGGCTCTACAAAGATTTGGTGACGGTCTTTATCAGCAAAACGATTGATTTTATCTTCAACCGATGGACAATACCTTGGCCCTAATCCTTTGATTCTACCCGCAAACATAGGGGATTTTTCAAAACCAGTTTTTAAAACATCATGTACTTCATGGTTTGTATAAGTAATCCAACAGCTTCTTTGTTCTGTTAATGAAGGCGTATCTAAATAAGAGAACTTACTCGGATTTTCATCCCCTTTTTGTTCTTCCATTTTAGTGTAATCTAAGCTTCTTCCATCAACTCTTGGTGGAGTACCCGTTTTCATCCTGCCAGCTTCAAAACCCAATTGCACCAATTGTTCTGTAATACCTGTAGCTTTTCCTTCGGCAGTTCTACCGCCTCCAAAGTTTTTCTCACCAATATGAATTAAACCATTTAGAAAAGTGCCATTCGTTAAAACAACTGACTTTGCTTTGAATTCAATTCCTAATTGAGTTTTTACGCCTACTACTTTATTATCTTCAACAATCAATCCAGAAACCATTTCTTGCCAAAAATCCACATTCAAGTTTCTTTCCAAAGCTAAACGCCATTCCTCTGCAAAACGCATTCTATCCGATTGGCATCTTGGCGACCACATAGCAGGTCCTTTTGAACGATTTAGCATCCTAAACTGAATCATGGTTTTATCAGAAATAATCCCTGACATACCGCCCAAAGCATCTACTTCACGCACAATTTGTCCTTTGGCAACGCCACCCATCGCTGGATTGCAAGACATTTGTGCGATTGTATTCATATTCATCGTAATGAGTAATACTTTAGAACCCATCGTTGCTGCAGCGTGAGCGGCTTCACATCCTGCATGACCAGCTCCTACTACGATAACATCATATTCTTTGTACATATTTTTAATTGGTAATTAAATCTTATTCTCTGTTGTTTTATAATCTTGTTTGTTTTTCTCTTTAGAAGATGCTTTTGATACATTTAAGGGTAATTAAATTTATGCTCGAAATACAATAATCTAATTAACATTCCATGAGTTTAATTTTATGTTTCACACTTGTCTATAAATATATAGAATAATATTGTTTAGCCTCAAAAGTGCTAGTTATTGATTCTATTTTATCTAATATTTTCAAAAAGTTAATTTTAACACTCAATTTATAAGTATGATTTAATGTGAGCTAATATCTTTTAAGATAGATACTGAGTCATCAAGTATTACTTGTGCCTAGTATATTTTTATCTATGAAGTATTACTTTAGGTGTTTAAATGGTTATTTAAAATTAGATATTCAATATTTGAATCACTTTGAAAGAATACTCCAAAAGTCACATTTTTAACAAGTGTTCCACGTGGAGTGTTTGATAAAAATAACAAGGTGTTAATTATTGAAAATTGAAATGTATTTACTTTCAAGCTCTCTCATCTGTGCTTCATCTTCGTCAGAATGGTCGTCGTAACCGCAAAGATGTAATAAGCCGTGAACTAAAACACGCTTAAATTCATCAAGAAACTCGGTTTTTAATTCTTGTGAGTTATCTTTTACTCTTTCAATACTTACAAAAATATCACCTTCAATATCTTCTTCTTCCTCTGAATTGTCGAAAGTAATAATGTCTGTATAAGTGTCGTGATCTAGGTACTCAAGATTGATTTTATGAAGGTACTCGTCAGAACAAAATATATAGTTGAGGTTTCTCATCTTAAAGCCCTCTGATTCAGCTACTTTTTTAAGCCAAGCTTTTAACTGGTTCTTCTGACCAAATTTGAAATCAATATCCTCGTTGAAAAAAACAATCATTGTGTAATAACATTGTTAAGTTTGAAATAATTCGTTTACAAAGATACAATATAAAATTCAGCTTGTGAATATCAACGACTTAGACTAGAATACGGAAATACCTTCAAACCAATCTACTGTACCAATAAAAATAAAATGGACTCAGATTTAAACCTGAGTCCATTTCGATTAATTGATTTGTTTGAAGTAACTATCCACTTGACGTTTGTAATATTGATTCAAGTTAGGAGGAACAGTACGAAGTAATTCAGTTTGCTTTTGTTTGTCTTTCACATATTGCTGAAATTGTGGCGGGACTTTCCTTGCTAAATCTTGTCGAGCAGATTCGGCTTTGCGTTTTTGCTCTTCTTCCTGTTCTTGCATCGCTTTTTCAGATTCCAACAAACGAGTCAATAATTCTTGCTGACGTTTCATCAAATTTGGATTCAGCCTTTTATTCACTAAATCAGTTTCGCTTTCTTCCATTTTCTTCATCAGCTCTTTTACTTCATTGCCTAAACTTTTTCCTTTGTCAGTTCCTTTATTATTATCCAAAAACTCTTGAAGCATTTTTCTGATTTGTGCTTGCTCTCTCGCCATCTTTGCCAATTGCTCAGAAATACCACCTTGTCCCTTTGCTCCTTTTTGCATCGACTGCTGCATTTGTTGATTCAAATCTTTTTGACTTTCGCTGATACTTTTTCCTTTCCCTTTACTTTTGGTTTTTCCTTTTCCAGAACTCTGCATCATCATTTGTTGATTTTGCTGCATTTGTTTCAAGACATCAGAAAGTAACAAAGCCAAATTATTTATCGAAGTCATCGCAAATTGTTGCTTTGAAGTTGTCATCGGTAATTTTCGTTCTTTAATCAACTTTGTGGCTTCTCCCATAAAACCTTTCATATTACTCATTTCACGAGTCACGAAACTTTCAATTTGTAAAACCCTTTTCGACAAAGCATATAAACTATCTTCAATCACTTTGGCATCATCTTGAATTTTTAATTGTTCTTGCGAAAGTTTAATAAAGCGAGGGTCTGATGGATTCATGCCTCTAAAGTCTTTCATTAGCTTTTCTTGGTTCAACGAAATCTTCACAAGATTTTCAAGAATGTCACGAAGGTCGTCCATATTTTCTTCGTTCTGTTTCATTTCTTGTTCTTGTTTTTCTTTCGCTAATTGTTGCGCCAAATTCTTCATTTGTTTCGCAGCTTGCTTTTGTTTTTGCGAAGCACCTTTATTATCACCTTTTTCAGATTTCTCTTCAGCTTCTTTTTGATCTTGAGAAATGTCTTCTTGCTGTTCTTTACCCATATCCATCTGTTCAGCATTTTTCATTTCTTTGTTAATCTTTTCAGCTTCTTTCAAATCTTTCTTTACTTCTTCAAAAGCCTTGCTGAGTTTTTCTTGTTCCTTTTTATTGGCATCAGCTTCTTTTTGTTTCTCAGCATCGCTTTTATTGGCTTTATCTAAAGCTTCATTTTTCTCAGCAAGTTTATCTTGTTTATCGGCTTGGTCTTCCAAATCTTTGATACTCTTATCTAATTTCTGTTCTAATTGTAATTTTTTGAAAAGCTCCTGCATGCGCTCCAATTCCTTTTCCATGTTACGCTCTTTGTTTTTGAGCTTATCCATTTGTTCAAGCATTTTATTATCATCAGGATTTTGTTCAAGCATTTTTTTCAATTCTTCATATAATTTCTGAGTTTCAGGATCCATCAAATCATTCATCATTTTTTGGAGTGCTTCCATTTTCTGTTGATTTTCAGGTTTCTGTTCATTGAATCTTTGTTGTTTATCGTTCAAATCTTTATTGGCTTCTTGTAGATTTTTGATTTCATTCATCAATTCAGCCTTCTTTTTGATGAGTTCTTCTGCCAATTTCTTGTCCTGATAATCCAGCTCTTTTTTGTTTTTCAGACGATTTTCCAAAGCAGCAATTTCCTTACGAAGTTTTTGTGCTTTCTCGAAAGTCTTTTCTAATTGAGCTTGGGTTTTATCAACAGAATTTTCAATTTCATTATCAATCGCTTGCTTGTCAGGAATGGCATAATTCATAATTTGTGAACGAGTAGATTTTGCACCATTCACGCCATCATTATCCCAAACTTGCACAAAGTATTCAATTCTATCAGAAGGATTGAGTTTTAAACTATCCAAATTCCATTGCTTATAAAAGCTTTGAATAGTTTGATTTCCTTGAATTGGCAAGCCAAAACTCGCATAACTTTGCTGATTATTTTGCCCGTTTCTAAGTACTTTATAAAAAACCGCAAGGCGACTAATGCCATAATCATCGGCGATATTTCCGCCTAAAACCATGAAATTATATAGTGTTGAATCTTTATATTGCTCTAAACTTAATTGCGGATATTTATCAGGAATAACGTTTAAATAGAAACTGATTCCATCTGAATTTGAAGCATATTTATTTTTCAGAAATACTTTATAAGTACCAGAAGCTTTTACTTTTTTAGTGAAATCGAAGCCACCTCTCAACAATTTTTTATCAGCATGATAAGTATTTTTATCACCCTCAAAAACCATTGTGATAGAATCTGTATTACTTACGTTAAAATCCCATTCAATAGAAGTACCTTCTGGAACAGTTAAATTGCCAACATTTTTTAAAGATTCATCAGGTTTATTAAGATATGAAGGATAGTTTACGTTAACATCAAAAAATGCCAAACTCGGTTTGTTGACCAATTCTACTTCATATTGACCAGATTTGAAGCCAGCAGCTTCAAATTGAAAATCGAAGCCATTTTGAACTTTAGAGAAAGTATAAGTATAATGACGTTTGTCATTCGTTTCCATTTTTAGCTTTCTATCATTATAAATCACATAAACAGCATCAGGAATAGTATTGCCTTGAAGACTTAGATTAAGGGTAAAATCTTCGTTTTTGAAAGCCTGTAAACTTTTGTTTTCAAGAAGAAAATTGAAAGGAGCTTCTTCTTGATATTCGTTTTTAAAATTGACAATTCGTTCTGTACTTTTTGAAAAGAAAGCAGGATAAATCATTAAAATACCAACTATCAAAATCGCTGGAAAAATGGCGAATTTTAAATATTTTCGATTGTCGTTTATCTTGATGGCATCAGCAAATTTGACAATTCCTAATTGCTGAGATTTCTGTTTGATAGAAGCAATAAGTAATTCATTTTGCTCTTTGTCGATATTTCTAGTCAGTTGAAGGGTATTGATAAGCTTATCGCCCACTTCTGGAAAGTACTTGCCAATTTGTTCAGCAGCTAATTCATTTGATAAAGGCTTTTGTTTTCCATAGAGAAAAATCAGCGGTTTTATCACCCAAAGAATTGATGAGATGATAAATGCCAACAGGAAAGAAAAGAACAAAATGGTGCGAAAAGTTGTACCAAAATGACCGAAATATTCAAGGACATTAAAAACCAAAAAAGCGGACAAGATAACTGCCGCTGAAAAAATACTGCCTTTGATAAGTCGATTGAGATAATACTTTCGTTTGTATTCTTCAATCCGCATGAGTAATGTTGCGATGGGTGAAGTAGTCATATTGTTAAGGTTTATTCCCGAAGATTTTCAAGTATTGATGAAACAAATTATTAACGAAAAAGAAGCTTGTAAATGTAGAATTTTGAAAGATATATTGAAAAGAATTATTAAAAAAAACGAACCATAAATCTTTCAAATTCAAAAATTTATGATTCGCTCATTAGTTTTACACAGAAATTTCAAGTAAAACAGGGCAATGATCTGAATGTTTAGCTTCTGGCAAAATAGCAGAACGAACAAGTCTATCAGTCATACTTTCGGTTGCGCAATGATAATCAATACGCCAACCCAAATTCTTTCCCCTTGCTCCTGCTCTATAACTCCACCAAGTATATTGATGTGGCTCAGCATTAAAATGCCTGAAAGTATCTACAAAGCCATTCGCAAGAAACTTCGTAACCCATGCTCTTTCTTCAGGTAAAAAACCAGAACTATTGGCATTCGATTTTGGATTATGAATATCAATTGGTTGATGACAAATATTATAATCTCCTGAAATAATCAGGTTTGGAATTGACTTTTTCAGTTCGTCTGAATAGCCATAAAAATCATCCAACCATTGCATTTTAAAACCTTGACGTTCATCGCCACTAGAGCCAGAAGGCATATAAACCGACATCAAAGAGAAAGTATCAAAATCAGTACGGAGTACTCTTCCCTCACGGTCGTAGTCTGGTAAACCACAGCCGAAATCAATGTTGTTGGGTTTTACTTTCGTGAGAATGGCAACACCGCTATAACCTTTTTTTTCGGCAGGAAACCAATAAACATGGTAACCCATATCCTCAAAAACAGCTTTGTCGATTTGGTGTTCTTCAGCTTTAATTTCTTGCAGACAAATCATGTCTGGATTGCTCGCTTTGAGCCAATCGATAAAACCTTTGTTGATGGCAGCACGGATGCCATTTACATTATAAGTGATGATTTTCATACAAATACTTCCCTTTCAAAATATTCTATAACTTGAGCTTTCAATAATTTTTCTTGTTCAATTACATTTACGAAAGGCAAAGGTTGAATCAATTTCCAATGTGGCCAACCGTCTTGATCAGTGCCTTCCAATTCATAAATACCGCTATAACTAAGTACTTTACAAATGGCAATGTGCATTAAATCTTGCTTTTGTTCTTTGGTAAAAAACTGATGTCCTTTTCCTAATTCTTGAACACCAATCAGGAAGAGTACTGCATTCAAATCAGCAGGCTTTTTCCCAAGAACTTGTTCTAATTTATCTAATAAAATGTCCCATTGCTGGGCGAGATTCTCTATTTCCATATTTTTTTTATTAGCTGTAAGCTTTCAGCTATGAGTAATGAGTGTTTTTGAAAATTTAGATGTTGACCAAAAATATTGATTCTTGGCATTTATAATTGTGAGTTTTGAGTTGTGAATGAGTGATTTTTAGTAAAGACTTATTTTTATAATCCATAAAATATTCAGCATTCACAACTCTTCATTCACAACTCCCTACTCCTCACTGCGAAGTTCTTCCCAATATTCAACAGCTCTGCGCAAATGTGGAATAACAATTGTTCCACCAATTAAAGTAGCGACAGAAAAAATCTCTTGCATTTCGGCATCGGTTACTCCTAATTCAAAACATTTTCCGAGGTGATATTTGATACAATCATCACAACGCAAAACCATTGAACAAGATAAACCCATCATTTCTTTAGTCTTTTCAGATAAAGCTCCTTCAGCGTAAGTATTGGTATCGAGATTGAAAATTCTTTTAATTACTTTATTATCAGAAGACAAAATTTTATCGTTCATTTTGCTTCTATACTCATTAAATTCTGCGACTAAACTCATGATTATTGTTTGATTGATGTTAAATTGTATGCAAAATACAAAGAAAAAATTGTAATCAGTTTCTAACCTTAACAACATTCCCGAAATCATGTTCAGCGCATTTATCGACCTCATTTTTCCAAGAATTTGTACAGCTTGTTTGGAGCCACTTCAACGCAATGAAGAAATAATTTGTACGGATTGTAGATTCGATTTACCAAAAACTAATCTGCATCTTGAAACCGAAAATACTTTAGCGCATAAATTTTTTGGAGAAGTACAATTAAAACATACTTTGAGCTATTTGAAGTTTGTAAAAGGAGGAAAAGTACAACGATTAATGCACGAATTAAAATACAAAGGCAATCAAGAAGTTGGTGAAATGCTTGGTCGTTGGTACGGAGCCGAATTAAGAGAAAGTGGTTTTGCTGATGCCTTTGATTTGATAATTCCTGTACCACTTCATCAAAAAAGATTATTGCTAAGAGGTTACAATCAATCAGATTGTTTTGCAAAAGGTTTATCCGAAAGCCTAAATATTGAATGGCGAAATGATATTTTAATCAGGGAAACAGAAACAAGTTCGCAGGTTAACAAATCAAGGTTAGAGCGTTATCAAAATATGGACAAGGTTTTCACCGTGAAGAATCCAGAACTTTTAAGAAATAAGAAAATTGTAGTTGTTGACGATACGCTAACGACAGGCGCAACGCTTGAATCTTGCGTTTTAAGCTTGCAAGCATTTGAGATAAAAGACATTTCTATACTCACCCTAGCAATGGCATAAAAAAAGGCGACAGAATCAAATTCTGCCGCCTTAATAATGGGTAAAAATATTATTTATTCGCACCTGCTCTAATCATCGCACATCTAAAACCAATGGTTGAAGTAGCAGAATCTTGGTCAATAAATCTACGTGTTCCTGGTGCTAACCAATAAGCAACATCTGCCCAAGAACCACCTTTGTAAACTCTTGCTTTGTTATCTACTAAAGAGTTATTATTTTTTCTATCGTAGTTTTTAGCGTTATCTAAATAATCGTTTCTACGAATTGGGTTTAAATCATTGAAATCTTCATAAGATAATGGACGGTACAAGTCATAAACCCACTCATTTACGTTACCAGCCATTTGGTATAATCCAAAATCATTTGGCGGATAAGTATAAACTTCAGTGGTGATAATTGCACCATCATTTGATTTACCTGCAATACCCGCATAGTCACCACGACCACGTTTGAAATTGGCTAACATTGAGCCTTTTTTCTTGCCTTGTGAAGCACGCATATTTGGTCCGTCCCAAGGATAGATTCTTTGATTGGTTTGATTTTCATCTTCATACTGAGTACCAATCATGGCTTTTGCTGCATATTCCCATTCTGCCTCAGTTGGAAGACGATATGCAGGCAATACTTTTCCGGATTCAATTGCTAAACGTTGACCAGCAGAATAAACTGGTGCTGTTCTACTTTCAGCTCCTTTTTTGCCTTTTTTCTTTTTCTTCTGACTTTTCATAGCGATATCGTTGTTAACGGCAGCGGTTCTCCAAGTACAGTAATCAGAAGCTTGTACCCAAGAAACACCCACAACTGGATACATTCTAAAGCCAGGATAACGTAAATATTGTTCTACATAAGAATCGTTAAAAGCTAATTCATCTTTCCAAACTAAAGTATCTGGCAAAGCAGATTCATAAAATTCTTGAGAAGAATCTTTCATTACAGAATTCAAATATTCAAGGTAATGAACGTTTCCAATTTCTGTTTCATCCATGTAAAATGACTGTACAGAAACTGTTCTTTCTAAGTTATCTCTAGAATTGACAACGTCTTCTTCCAAAGCTCCCATCGTAAAACGTCCGCCTTCTACAAAAACTAAGTTCGGACCTGTTGGTTGACCTTTGAAGGATTTATCAATCTGAAAACCTCCTTTTTTATTATAAGCAATACCAGTAGCAGTACTTGTTTTGCCGATTTTTACACTAGTTGACTTTTTCGATTTACAAGAACTTACCATTGCAAGACCTGCTAAAAGAATAGCCATTGATTTGAGAGACAACTTCATCTGTTAATTAATTTGATTGTCGTGAATAAGAATAATTTTAAAATCTTGTTTTTTCCTTTATTAGGAAGAGTGCAATTTACAGAAAAGACTACAAATTTATGCTAAAGAGTGTAAATTCTGCTGGCTTTCTGATAGAAGATTCTTCATCTTCATCATTATCAATGGAATATTACGAATAAATAAGTAAAAATCTGAACTGTGGAAGCTTTATAATTTTGTTATTTCTTTCAAAATCCACTTCAATTCTTCAATAGAAGTAATTTTATCGAAATACAACATCAATTTTCCTTTTACTTCTTTCAACGAACATTTTCGTGAATTTTGTTTTACATATTCAATAACCTTGCCGAAAACTGCTGATTTATAATACTTTTCATTCTCTGAGGGAACGAAGAAACACTTCAGATTATTATTTTTCAGCAATATTTTTTCCATTCCTAACGATTCTGCAATCCAACGAACCCGCACAATTTCAATCATATCAGACATTTCTGGTGGAATTGGTCCGAATCTGTCAATAATCATACTTTCAAATTTTACCAATTCTTCTTCTGTTTTCATATCATCTAATTGGGTGTAAAGCGAAAGTCTTTCAGAAATACTGCTGATGTATTTTTCAGGAATCAATACTCTTAAATCGGTTTCAATCTGACAATCAATTTTGAGTTTTTCGGCCGTTTCTGCTAAATCTTTTTCAAATAACGCTCTGAATTCATTTTCTTTTAATTCCTGAACGGCTTCATCCAAAATTTTATGATACAATTCATAACCTAAATCATTGACGAACCCACTTTGTTCAGCACCCAATAAATTTCCTGCTCCACGAATATCCAAATCTCGCATCGCTACTTTGAAACCATCGCCCAAATCAGAGAATTCTTCTAAAGCACTTAGCCTTTTTCTGGCTTCGGAAGTCAATAATGAAAGTGCTGGAGTGAGTAAATAACAGAATGCCTTTTTGTTGGAACGTCCTACTCTTCCACGCATTTGGTGTAAATCTGACAAGCCAAAATGATTGGCGTGATTAATCAAAATGGTATTCGCATTCGGAATGTCCAAACCAGCTTCGATAATATTGGTAGAAACCAATACATCAAAATGTCCTTCAATGAAATTCATCATTGCTTTTTCCAACTTATCGCCATCCATTTGTCCATGAGCCACACCTACTTTGGCATCTGGCACCATGCGTAAAATTAGATTAGCGATAGATTCCAACTCTCCCACTCGGTTATGCACAAAATATACTTGTCCGCCTCTTTTGAGTTCATAGCTTACTGCATCACGAATGAGTGTTTCACTGAAAATCTGTAATTCAGTCGTAACTGGCTGACGATTTGGCGGAGGCGTTGCGATGATAGATAAATCTCTTGCTCCCATCAAAGAAAAATGAAGTGTTCTTGGAATTGGCGTAGCCGTAAGCGTCAGTGCATCAATATTTACACGCATTTCCTTCAACCTGTCTTTTACTTTTACGCCAAATTTCTGTTCTTCGTCAATAATCATCAAGCCTAAATTCTTGAAAATTACATCTTTGTTCACAATTCTGTGTGTACCAATCAGAATATCAGTTTCGCCTGAAGCTACTCTTTTGAGTGTTTCTTTGATTTGTTTATCAGATTTAAAACGATTGATGTATTCTACACGACAAGGAAATTTCTCCAGACGATCACGGAAAGTTCTAAAATGTTGCATTGCTAAAACCGTAGTTGGTACTAAAATCGCTACTTGTTTTGAATCTGCCACAGCTTTGAAAGCCGCCCGAATCGCTACTTCTGTTTTTCCAAAACCCACATCACCACAAACTAATCTGTCCATCGGATGTGGTTTTTCCATGTCAGCTTTTACGTCAGCAGTAGATTTTGCTTGGTCTGGTGTATCTTCATACAAGAAAGAAGATTCCAGTTCTGCCTGCATAAAAGTATCTTTTGAAAAAGCAAAACCCGGCGCCATTCTACGTTTTGCATAGAGTGAAATCAATTCTTTGGCAATGTCTTTTACTTGTTTCTTTACTTTCGATTTTCGGTTTTCCCATTCTGGCGAACCTAATTTAGACATAACTGGCGGTCCGCCTTCTTTGCCTGAGTACTTCGCAATTTTATGTAATGAATGTATGGAAACCATCAACACATCATTGTCTTTATAAATCAAACGAATGGCTTCTTGTTCGGCATCGCCGACAATTACTCTGTCTAAACCTGCAAAGCGACCAATTCCATAATCAACGTGCGTAACAAAATCGCCTACTTGGAGTGAACGCAATTCTTTTAAAGTCAGCGCTTTTGATTTGGAATACTTACTTTTTTCTCTGAAACGATGAAAACGGTCGAAAATCTGATGGTCGGTATAACAAACAATTTTGGCTTGCTGGTCGATAAAACCTTCTCTCAAAGAAATATTCATTGCTTGAAAGCGAACATTTCTATCAATTTCATCGAAAATAGTTGCCAAGCGTTCAAGCTGTTTGGGCGAATCGGCAGAAATAATATTGGTATAATGAAAGCCTTGATTTTCACGAAGATTATCCGCCAATCGTTTGAAATCCTTATTGAAAGTCGGCTGTACTTTTACTTGGTATTGAATCTTTTCGTGGACAGATTTGAAGTAAAATCTTTTGCCAAATTCCACCGTCCCAAATTCTTTAATCAAATTCAGAAAACTTCTGCGAGTTTCAAATAATTGATTAGGTTCAGAAATCACTTTGATACCGCCACTTTTGGCAATGATTTCTTGAAAATTTGCTTCTACTTTTTCGAACGATTTTTCAATAATTTCCAAAGTCAATTCTACATCCTTGAACCAAAGACGAGTATTTTCTGGTAAAAAGTTAAAGAAAGGTTCACGAGTTTCCTGAATCAATCGACTTTGAACGTCGGGAATGATATTGATTCTGGAAATGGATTCTACCGAAAGTTGAGATTCTGGGTCGAATGTTCTGATACTTTCTACTTCATCACCAAAAAGGTCAATTCGGTAAGGCAAATCATTGGCATAACTAAACACATCCACAATTCCGCCACGAATAGAATATTGCCCAGCTTCGTAAACAAAATCAGTTTTCTCGAAATCATAGCTTGATAATACTTCACCCAGAAAAGCGGTATCTAATTTCTCAGAAACATTAATGGTAAAAGTATTTTTAGAAAGCGAACGCTTGTTGATTACCTTTTCGGAAAGGGCTTCGGGATAAGTAACAATCAAGAATCCTTCAGTACTGTTATTGAGTTTGTTGAGTACTTCAGCTCGCATCAGTACATTGGCGTTATCAACTTCTTCGTACTGATAAGCTCTTTTGTAAGACATCGGGAAGGAAAGTACACGCTCCTCGCCTACTAAATTTTGCAAATCGTTGATAAAGTAAGCCGCTTCTTCACGGTCGGAAAGGACAAAAAGGTGCGATTGTTTTTCGTCAAGTAAATGTAAAGCAGAAGCAACAACGGCATCCAAACTACCAATAAACCCTTTGATTTGGATATGTGGATAGTCTTTCGGCGTTTTAATTTGTTCGGCAATCATCTGTACAAAGCCGTCTTCACGATACAGAGTAAGGAAATCTTTTACGAGCATAATCTTATGATCAATAACAACAATAGCCACGAATCGCCAGATTCCTAAAAATCCGAGCAATTCGTGGCGAAAAATTCGATACAAATTTAACCTTAAAAAGAAGTATTTGGTTTAAATGAAAATTATTTTGTGTAAAGTGATTTTAAATTTAAAAACCTTGACCAAAAAGATGTGTATTTGAGTAATTGAAGAAAAACTTGTTAGAGTAAAGAAAATATTTAATATTTTAGGGAATTAGCCTGACTTGAGAAATAATCAAAGAGAATTCACAAGCTAGAATGGCATGTAATTAAATATATCAATATGAAAAAGCTTATAACACAGTTCTGGGAAATACAGAAGAAGTCTAAAAACCAAATTCTCTTATTTGTTTTTTTACCATTAAATAATCTAACGCTTTTCATTTATTATAAAGTTGTAATGGTTGGCAGTGGGCTAGTCCCATTATTAATTTTTTGGCTACTTATGTATATTCCTATGATTTTTATGATAGTTTTTCTTCGACCAATAGCCTATTTACAAAAACAAAACAGAGAGAATAAAGAGGGATAATAAATATCAAATGTTGACCAAAATGATAGTTTTTTGAAAAATAAGATACAAAAAAACCTCAGTGATTATCTACTGAGGTTTTTTGTATTTAATCTCTTTTACTACTCTTCTTTTCCTGTTTTGCCGCTCTTTTTTCCTTGAGGGTTTTTGTTGGTTCTTTTTTAACCTCTTTGATTGAGCCTTTATCCTTTGCCATTTTATGTTTTTTTTAGTTAGTTACAAGTTAGTTTAAAACCAACGATAATCTTATGCTTAACATTCTTTTAATTTTTTCTCGAAGATTTTCAAAGATAAATTTCAATGTTAAAATATGGATAAATATAATTTTGTGCCTAAAGCTTAAAATCAATTCTTCAAAACTTCAAATTCTACTCTTCGGTTAATCGCTTGGTTTTCAGGCGTGTCATTAGCTACTTTTGGTCTGGTTTTTCCATAACCTTTAGCTTTAATTCTCTCTGCTGGCACACCCTGAGTAAGCAAATAATTACGAACAACATCAGCACGTTCTTGCGATAATTTGTTGTTTACTTCATCCGTACCAACATTATCAGTATGTCCGCTTACTTCTGAAACTAGTTTTGTGTTTGTCTTAAAGAAATTGGCAATTCTATTCAGCTCTGGATATGATTCTGGCTGTAAAGCGGCTTTCCCAAATTCAAAGAAAATATTATTCATCTCCACCTTTGTACCTGCTTCGATAGGTTTAACCGTCATGTCTTTTCCTTCTACTTCCAAATATCTTCCTGAGATTTTACTCAAATCTATGTTTTGTGAAGTACCTATATAACCGTTGATTTTAGTGCTGATACCATAATTGGTACCATAAGGCAACACAATTTTGTAGATTCCAGTATTTGGGTCTGGCGTGGCGATGCCCAACTCTTTTCCAGTACTTAAATCTTCATAAATAACTTGTGCATTTTGTGGTACTTTCCCCGTTTTGCCATCAATTACTTTTCCAGAAACTAATACAACAGCATCTGATTTTGTGGGTTGAATTGGTTTCCTATCATCAGATTTTCTCGTTCCGCCACCAATTGGCGTTGTGCTTACGATTGGTTTGGTATCAGCTTCGATAGGTTTTGGAGCGTCTAACTTTAACCTAAAAATGTCTTTTTTGCCCAAAGAATTATTACTAGAAACAAAATACGCATAATCACCAGCCGCAGAAATGGTATAATAAGCATCATACTGGTCGGTATTGATGGGTTCGCCAATATTGATGGGTTCAGTCCAATGAATCCAAGTGTCGTCTTTTCTTTTACTTACCCAAATATCATTACTGCCTTTTCCGCCTTCTCTATTGCTCGAAAAATAAAGTGTTTTACCGTCTGGAGCTAAAAAAGGCGTAGTTTCGGTAAAATTGGTATTAATTTCATCCCCTAAATTCATTACTTCCGACCACGTTCCGTCATTTTCGAGAAAAGAAGCATAAATATCATCTTCGTCTGAATTCTTCTTTTCAGAAAAAGCCATTAAAAGTACTTTGCCATCGTTTGACAGAAAACCATATTCGTTTTTCCCTTTGCTGAGTCGTTCATACTTAGGAATAATTACCTTTTTAGGAATGTCCCAGCCATTTGCAGATTTTTTAGCAATCGAAAAACCACGAGTTTCGTATTGTCCGTTTACATAAGCTCCTTTCAATAAGATTGTTTGTCCATCAGGAGAAATACTGAGAATGGAATTATATTGATCACGATTCAAACTTTCAGGCATTCTTCTAGCAGCAGACCACGCACCCATCACATTTTCGGCAAACCAAATATCTTGCGAACCCGAAATTTGGTCTGTTCCAGCTACGCCATATTTATTTTGTGGGTGGCTTTTTCTTCCGAAGTATAATATTCTTCCATCAGGAGCAATGACAGGGTTTAATTCAGAATATTCAGAATTGACCGCAGCACCTAAGCTTTCAGGCTTATTTTGGGCCATCGTATCTGATAAACACAGAAATGAAAAGGAAGCAAAAAAGAAAAAAATGAGGTTTTTCATACAAAGAATAACACTATCAAGATTAGGTTTGGAACGAAAATTACACAAAAACATTGTTTTAAGCTTTATTAATCATTTTCCCAATGAGTTCGCCTTCGTAAGAATCATTTCTAAGCTTTTCTATTAAGGAATCAATGTTATCGTCGATAATTAAGAATTTAGCGTTAGCTTCTCTGACAAATCCTTCTGTGACCATTTTATTAAGCATTACAATTAAATCATCGTAAAAACCATTGGTATTTAATAAACCAATTGGCATTTTGTGTAAGCCAATTTGTCGCCAAGTTAGAATTTCAAATAATTCATCTAAAGTACCCCAACCGCCCGGTAAAGCAATAACAGCATCAGCCTTTTCAGCCATTAATTGTTTACGAACGTGCATAGAATCTACGACGATACATTCAGTTAAGCCTTTGTGTTGTACTTCCCATTTTTCCATAAATGATGGAATGATTCCCGTTACTTCACCGCCATTTTCCAAAACAGCATCCGCCACAACGCCCATTAATCCGCCACTTCCGCCACCATAAATTAATCTAAGCGACTGTTTTGCAAGGACTTCGCCAAGATTTTTGGCAGTAGATTTATAAATTTCATTTCGCCCGAAAGATGAGCCACAGTACACTAAAACGTTTTTCATGAAGTAATAATATTTATGCGTTGAGGATGAATGATTGATATTGCTAAAAATCCTACTTGATTTTTGTCTTTAATCAAAAATGTTTTGCGTTTGTAAAATATATATTCAATAAACTATGATAAAATAAAGTAAGACTAAACAATTTACTAATTTTATACCATCTATTACAAAATTCATAAAACCTTATTTATTAATAAACTACATTTTTAATAACCTATTTCAATGAAAAATCGAGAATCAAACATCGAACTATTGCGTATAGTTTTGATGATTATGATTATTGTTCACCATGTTATTGTTCATGGATACGCCTTAGAAAAAAACATCAAAGACTTTTCTCATGCCAATAGGACAGTCTATCCTGAACTCTTTATCAATAGCTTCGTCATCGTTGGAGTAAACACCTTTATTTTTATTTCGGGCTATTTTGGTATAAAGTTCAAACTAAGGAATTTGATTTCCATCATTTTTCAAGCTTTTTTCTATTCTATTTGTATTTCATTGGTATTTATTTTGACGAGTAGTTCTAAAATTGCTTTAGTGGACTTTGTCAAATCCATTCTTCCAATCTCAGGAAATGTTTGGTGGTATTTGGGGGTATATTTAGGTTTATACTTTATTTCTCCTTTTCTCAACAAAGGGGTTGAGTTTATTGATAATCGCCAACTCGTTTTTTTATTAGCAGGTTTGTTGTATTTGGATAGTTTTTCAGGATTTATCTTCAGGACAGTATCTGGTGATGGTTTTACGGTTTTTCATTTTATAACCATTTATCTTCTTGCCAGATTACTCCATAAATTTGACCTGAAAATCAAAACACCAATACGATACTTTATAGGCTTGGCATTGCTATTATTTGGAAGTACTTTGATTTTATTAGCCATTGATAAACCACAATTTGTCTGGAGGTTATTTGCATATAATAATCCACTGTTGATATTATCGGCAATAATGCTTTTCTATTCATTCAAAGAAAGAAAAATACAAAGTAATGCTATCAATTTAGTTTCTAGTTCGGTATTCGGAATTTACCTCATTCATGACCACCCATTTATCAGAAAAATCATTGTTTATTTTTTGAATCAAGGTCAAGGAAAAGATTCCATTTTTCTACTCATTATCAATATCTGCATCATCGTTATTATTATTTTCTTAATTGGAGCAAGCATTGAGTTATTGCGAAAATATATTTTTTACAAAATAGAATACAGCCTGTTTCAGTTTTGGCGAACCAATAGATGGATTGGTCGAAACAAAAAAATGTTACGTTCTCAAATTCGATTACAAATGAGCAAATAAATCATTCCTCCGAAGCATTAACTCCATCATCAAGATTTGGATTGAGGTGGTGTTTAATTCTAATTCCTTTCACCCATGTTTTTACCCTAGTTTCGGCAAAATGATGAATTGGGGAAACAATTGAAGCCAAAGTAACCAAACAAAGAAGTGTAATGATTGGCGAACGATTCGACAGTTTGGTAATGGAAGGTTCAAGGATGATATTCAGAAATTCAAATAATAAAAGAAGGGAGACTACTCCTATCCATTCTAAAATGGTAGGATTGACCTGACGTTTGTACAACACTACGCTCACCATAATGATGGTTAGGATAAAGATGGTAATACCAACGTATTGAACATGTTGTGAACGCTCTAAAGCTTGTTGTGATTGTGTTTCTCTGAGATGTTCTTGTCTGATAATTTCTAAGAAAGTATATTTTCCTATCTCCTTAAATTTATCCAAATTATACAAACTATCTTTTGCTGCACTCGCCATGATATGGTATTTCAAGGCAAGCCTTGCATCCGTTTTTTCATAAGCCTGAAACAATAATTGAGCTGTCTGATGAATCAGAGTATAAGATTTATGTTTTTGGGTTTCAGCTAAAGCTTTCTCTGCGAAGTAAATGGCAGAATCTCTTTGGTTACTTTTCCAGTAATTCTTGCCCATTTCAAGGTAAATTTCACCTGAAATCGGTAAGCGATGATTATTATTGAAAGAAAGCACCGATTGGAAGTAGCTTTTTGCTAATGGAATATTACCCATTTTATCATAGACTTGTCCCATCGCCAAAGCTGTAGCTGCCACACTTCTGATAGAATATCGTAAAGAAGATTGATAATTCTTATGAAGATAAGCCAGTGCAGAATCTAATTCGCCTAAATCTTTATACATAAAACCAATCATCAAATTGATAGGAATGGTGTTTTCTGGAATATGATATTGGTGAATTAAATCACGACTTTTAAGCATATATTCTAAGCCCTTACTATAATCTAATTTGCCATAAGCCAAGCCCAAAGCCATAAAAACCCTAGCTTGTAAAACTGGGTTGCCGAAGGTTTCGCTGATTTCATTGGTTTTGAGAAGTAATTCTATCGCTTTTCCATGTTGGTTCATTTCAATCAGAAGCGAACTTAAACTTACCCCACAAGAGATTTGCCCTTTGGTATAATTGATTTTTTGAGCCAAACGAAGCCCTTCTTGTCCGTAGGAATAAGCCTTTTCAGCATTTTCGAAATGATAAGCACGAGACAAGAAAATCAGAATATTTACTCTGTTACTATCTATCTTTTCTGTTTGCAAGGCTTTTAGTAAACTATCCTTTGGTGGAAATGGATACTTTTCATTTTGCGCAAAAGAAAACATTGATAAAAAAGTAAAGGCAGTCAAAAAGCAGAAGGTTCTCATGGATTGATAATTTGTATTTTAAGTGAATATAATTAAACTTTAACAATATTCACTAGCCAATATGGCTAAATACAAGTAATCAAATGTGGGTGATTCCTTCCTGCACGTTGCAGGAGCAAAAAGATGTGTTGAAATTTCTTCCCGCACGTTGCAGGAGCAAAAAGATGTGTTGAAATTTCTTCCTGCATGATGCAGGAGCAAAACATCAGGTGATAATTCCTTCCTGCATGTTGCAGGAGCAAAACATCGGATGATAATTCCTTCCTGCGTGTTGGAGCGACAAAAAACAAGTTGAAAAGCTCACAGCTCAAAACTCATCGCTCACAGCTAAACTACAATAAAGCCTCCAAAGCTTTTTTCACAGAAGTATATTGATATTGGAAAGATGTTTCCGAAGCAATTCTTTGATTCAAAACATAATTGCCTCCCAAAACGATATTCGCCATTTCTCCGAATACCAATTTCAACACCCAAGCAGGTACATTGGGCATAAAGAAAGGTTTTTTAAGAATCTCAGCTGAGGTTTTTGTCAATTCATAATTGCTGACAGGATTGGGAGCGACGGCATTATAAACGCCTGTCATCGAATCATCAGTAAGCGATTGAATAAATAATTCACACAAATCATCAATATGAATCCAAGATTGATACTGCTTTCCAGTTCCCAAAGCAGCACCTACACCAAAACGCACGGGCAACAATATTTTAGGCAAAGCACCACCTTTGGTACTCAGGACGATACCAGTACGTAATTTTACGGTTCTAATGCCTAATTTTTCTACTTCATCAGCCACCGCTTCCCACTGAATGCAGCAGTCAGCCACAAAATCATTCCCAGAAGAATGTTGCTCCATAATGATTTCGTCGCCAGTATCAGCCCCGTAAAAACCAATTCCAGAAGCTGAAGTAAAAGCTTGAATTTTATGAGGAAGTGTTTTTAAACTTTCCGTAATTAAATGAAGAGATTTTGTTCTACTCTCGATGATTTCCTTCTTTCTGGCATCCGTCCATTTTTCATCTGCAATTCCCGCTCCTGCCAAATGCACCAAGAAATCGGCTTCAAGCAAAGCTTTCTCGTCGATGATGCCATGTTGGATGTCCCAATGATAAATTTTTACTTTTCCAGTAGTATTGGTGGCTTTTCTGCTAAGATGTGAAACCGTAAAACCATTGGCAATCAGTATTTGTGTAAGGCGAGTACCAACTAAGCCCGAACCACCTGTGATGAGTACATTCATAAATCGCTATTGTTTGAAAAAACAGTGTTTTTAGCTGTTTGTAAGGATAACTCAAAATGCCAAGTAAGAGTTTAGAAAGCTTGAGGAAGAACAATTTTTTAAACAATATACCAAAAATTATCTATCTTCGATTTTGCAAATACTAGCAAATTGCTCTAAAAACTGGATGATAGTAGCGTAATAATAACCCGAAACGATGAATCAACACTTAAAAAAACTTTTACCAATGATGGATGTCTTTGGAATCTTTGAAAGAGATCCATTTGGCAATTCAATGTTAGTAAAAAGAATTATCATGATTGTGTTAGGTTGGATAACCTACTCTCGTTTAAGAGGCATCAATAAAACAAGAATCAGCGGAACAGAGCATTTAGAAGGCTTACCAAATGAAGGCGTACTATTCTTATCGAATCACCAAACCTATTTTATGGATGTGATTTGCCTTTACCATATTTTCTTTAGCGTAAAATGGGGTTTTCGTAACTCTGTCAACTTCCCGATTTACTTGTTAGCACCCCGTTCAAAAGTATTTTACGTGGCAGCCTCCGAAACAATGACAGAAGGAGGATTATTACCAAGAGTATTTTCGCAAGCAGGTGCTATTTTGGTGAATCGCTCTTGGCGAGAAAAAGGCAAAGATGTTAAGAAAGAAGTAGATACAGCCGCCGAAAGCAAAGTTGGTAAAGGCTTATCTTATGGTTGGGTAGTCAGTTTTCCGCAAGGAACCACGACCCCTTACGCCCCACTTCGCAAAGGAACAGCACATTTAATTAAAACGCATAACCCGATAGTTGTTCCAGTGGTAATCAATGGTTTTAGAAGAGCTTTTGATAAAAAAGGACTAAGGTTTAAGAAGAGAAATACGACGCTTTCTGTTACTTTCAAAGAACCTATTCGTTTTGATAAGGATATGCCGACCGAAGAAATAATGGATATTTTAAGAGATAAAATAGAACAGAAAATACCCGTTCAAAAACTGGTTTGGCTAAGAGATAAAGAGTAAAACTATGTTAAACAAAACAAGAGGCATAGTAATCAATTACATTCGTTACCGAGAAACGTCGGTAATTGTGAATATTTATACCGAAGAGTTTGGAATACAGACTTATATTGAAAATGGTGTAAGAAGTGCTAAATCGAAAAATAAAATAGCCTTGTTTCAGCCACTTACTTTATTGGATTTAGTGATTTACCAGAAAAGCAAAAATGCTGGAGCGAATAAACAGATTCATCGAATTGCCGAAATCAAATGCAATACTCCTTTTCATACTTTACCTTATGATATTTATAAATCTTCGATTGCACTTTTTATCACTGAAATTTTAGGGAAATCACTCAAAGAAGAAACGGGGAATCATTTCTTATTTGAGTTCTTACACAATTCAATCATTTGGTTGGATGAAGTAGAAGAACATTTTGAGAATTTCCATTTACAATTCTTATTGCAATTGGGTACTTATTTGGGTTTTTCTCCCGAAAATGCACATGAAATTTCTAATGAATTAAGGATTCATAATTTGCCAGTACTCAGTTTGGCATTAGAAAATCAATTAGACGTTTTGTTAAATACGCCATATCATCAATCGCCTAAAATTGACCGCCATTCACGCAATCAGTTATTAGAATCTATTATCTTATTTTACAGACTTCATGTAGATACTTTGGGGGAAATAAAGTCTTTAACGGTTTTGAAGGAAGTGATGAGATAGGAATGTGATGATTTATCAGTTAATAAATGGATTAATGACTGTCAGATTTTCAATCCAGCTAAAATCATTAACATTTCTAGTATAAAGCTCACAATTGTACAGTAAAGCTGTAGAGGCTATGATACTGTCACCAACAGACATTTTCTTTTTTTGTCGTAAATCTATGGCTAAATCCACTACACTTTTATCGATAGGAATTATGCTCAATAGTGAGAATAGACTCTCAAAATAGCTTTTATCAATGATGTTAATTTGATGGTAGCCCAAGACTTCTAACCTTGAAATTTCAGAAATATAACTTTCTGGTCTATTAATAATAGATCTCAAAAATTGAAATTCTATCTGAGAGGAGTAGATAATAATATTACTATCGAAAATTTTCATGAGTGTTAATCTCTAAATGGCATTTTTCTATCTTGTCGACTTAATTCAAAACTTTCCATAAAGCTTTTAAAATTCTCAATAGTTTTACCTCCCTTTTCAACAACATGCTGATGATGAGCAATTTCTGTTTCACTTAATTCATCAGCATGGTTAGAAATAATAACCCCAAGCCTTCTTAGTAAGGGAAGAAGTAGTTCCAAATCTTTATCATTAGGAATATCTAAAACTATCCTTGTCATATTGTTGATTTTTAATCAAATATAATAATTTTACACATTAAATCTTCCGCTTCAATTCAAAATGTTTACCCAAATACAAACGTCTTACTTGTTCATCGTCAGCTAATTCTTGAGGAGTACCTGCTTTTAAGATTTTTCCTTCAAAGAGTAAATACGCACGGTCGGTGATAGAAAGTGTTTCGTCCACATTGTGGTCGGTAATCAAAATCCCGATATTTCTGTACTTCAATTTAGCCACAATTCCTTGAATTTCTTCCACTGCAATAGGGTCAACTCCGGCAAAAGGCTCATCCAACAAAATAAATTTAGGGTCAACTGCTAAAGCACGAGCAATTTCTGTACGACGACGCTCACCACCAGAAAGTACTTGTCCTAAGTTTTTACGAACATGGGTTAACGAAAACTCTTCTAAAAGCGATTCCGTTTTTTCACGTTGTTCTTGTTTAGAAAGCTTAGTCATTTCGAGTACAGCTAAAATATTCTCTTCTACCGAAAGACTTCTAAAAACAGAAGCTTCTTGTGCCAAGTAGCCAATTCCCAATCTGGCACGTTTGTACATTGGAAGATTCGTTACTTCTAAATCATCCAAAAATACTTTTCCAGCATTCGGTTTTACCAAACCCGTAGCCATGTAAAAGGAAGTAGTTTTTCCCGCACCATTTGGGCCAAGAAGTCCCACAATTTCACCTTGAGCTACTTGGTAACTAACATTATCATTTACGACACGCTGTCCGTACTTTTTAACTAAATTTTCTGTTCTTAAAATCATGGTTTGAATCAGAAGGAAAACCCTCCTTTTAACTTTAATATTTTAGGCAAGCACAAAGCACAACTAATCACTATTTACCAATTACTAAACCTTAATATCCTTCAACATCAACTGAAATGATTTTCGTCCTTGCCATTCGTTGATTTCAATAGTATAACAAATTGAAAAAGGCTTGCCTTCTTGTAAGTCCTCAAAAAAATCTTCTACCATTCCAAAACCCACACAAGTATAAGCAGGAGAACCTTCTTGAAAAACATTGATTTTTAAATGCTTTTCTTTCATCTTCAATGGCTTGCCATGCAAGTAAACATTTTCGGAAACAAAAACAGGCGTCATATTTTGTGGACCAAATGGCGACATCTGCGACATGATTCTATGAAATTTATCTGAAATTTCTACTAAAGGTAATTTCAGGTCAATGTCAATCATGGGTGATAATTGTTCGGGCAATATTTTCCGATTAACAACCTCTTCAAATTTACGCCTGAAATTTTCTATCTCAGAGATTTCCAACGTTAAACCTGCAGCAAAAGTATGTCCGCCAAATTGTATCAAATGTTCTGAACATTCCTCAATGGCATCATACACATCAAAACCAGGTACAGAACGAGCCGAACCTGCAGCGTGTCCATGCGATTCTGTCAGAATAATCGTTGGGCGATGATATTTTTCGATACATCTACTCGCCACAATCCCAATGACTCCTTTGTGCCAATCATTTTTAAAAAGTACGGTACTTTTGGCAGATTTCAGGAAATCGTCTTCTTCAATAATGGCTAAAGCCTCGGCAGTAATGTTTGTGTCAAATCCTTTTCTATCAGTATTATGTTTGGCAATGATGTTGGCAAAGTCTGTAGCTTCTTCTTCGTTGTCGGTCAATAATAAATTGACGGCATCGTATGCGTGTTTAATTCTTCCTGCCGCATTAATTCTTGGTCCTAACCCAAAAACTACTTTAGTAATATCCATTTTACCCGCTAAACTAGCCGATTGCATCAAAGCTTTCAATCCCGTTCTTGGATTGGAGTTCAATTGTTGCAAACCGTAAAAAGCCATAACTCTATTTTCGCCAGTAATCGGAACAATATCGCAAGAAATAGAAGTAACGACTAAATCCAAGTAAGGAAGTAATAATTCCTGAGAAATGCCATGTGTTTGGCAATAAGCTTGTAATAATTTAAAACCAACGCCACAGCCTGTTAATTCTTTGTAAGGATATTCACAATCAGACCTTTTAGGGTCGAGTATCGCAAAGGCAGGCGGAAGGTCATTATCATCAGGACGGTGATGGTCGCACACGATAAAGTCAACGCCATGCTCTTTTGCCCAAGTAATTTTTTCTTTAGATTTAATCCCGCAGTCTAAACTCACAATCAATCCAAAACCCTCATTGGCTGCTTTCTCTACACCAGCTTGCGAAACCCCATAACCTTCGGCATAGCGGTCGGGAATATAAAATTCTAAAGGACAGCTTGCTGAATTTAGATAAACAACATTTTTCAAGAAACCATAAAAAGTTGCAACAGAAGTAGTTCCATCAACATCGTAGTCACCATAAATCATGATTTTTTCGCCAGAAGAAATGGCTTTCGTCAATCTTTCTACCGCTTTGTCCATATCTTTCATCAAGAATGGGTCGTACAGATGAGCTAAATCTGGGCGAAAAAAAGCTTTGGCTTCGTCAAAAGTATTAATATCACGCTGTGCTAAAAGCGTAGCAATTTCAGTTGAAACATTGATTGCTTCAGCGACTTGTTTTATTTTTTCTGTGGAAGGAATGGGTTTATAAATCCAACGTTTTTCTGTCATAAGGCAAAAATACAAAGACCTGCAAGGTTTAGGAAGCCTTGCAGGTCTAATCTATATAATTTAAGAAAAATTAAGTATTAACAGCGGATTAAACACCTTCTGCTACTACTTCTTTTACTTCTGGAACCATACGAGTTAAAAGATTTTCAATCCCTTGTTTCAAGGTCATCGTAGAAGACGGACAACCTGAACATGAACCTTGAAGTAATACTTTCACTGTACCTTCATTGAAAGAGTGAAAATTGATTGCTCCTCCGTCTGATTCTACGGCTGGACGAACGTACTGTTCTAAAACTGCTTTGATTTTTACTACTGTTTCAGAATCTTGCTCACCTCCTATTACATCGTTGGCAGCAATGGTTGCTTTTGTAAATACTTCTTTTTTCTCTTCAAAGAAACCTTTCAAAAATTGTTTCAAACCAAATAGTTCATCTTCCCATTTTGTGTCTTCGTCTTTTGTAACGGTTACAAAATTTGATGAAATGAATACTCGTTTGACAAAATCAAAGCCGAATAAAGCAACTGCCAAAGGTGAATTTTTGCCTTCTACTACTGCATCTGATGGTGTAGCGTAGTCGAACGATAGACCTTCAGGAGCTAACACAAAGTTCAAGACAAACTTCATTGAGTTTGGGTTTGGCGTTGATTCTGTGTAAATTAATATCTGCTGTTTTAACATGAGTTCTATTTAATTTGTATCTGGATTTGGTCGTATTTTAAAAATGCGCTGAATTGACTATAAAATTAGCAAGCAATCAGGAAACATTTAAAACACAAAATTAGTTTTCAGAAACGTATAAATGTCAGAATACCTTCAAAAAAATAGTGTTTGGCTACTTCCAATATCAATTGTTCTGTCTGCAATTGGTTATGTTTGGATATTATATTACTTGCCAAGAACCAATTTCAATGTTTTTATCAGTATTATCTCTTTACTTTTCGGCTTGTATTTTTTAATCGTAAAAAGTTCGCCGAAGTATTTCAATATAAAGTACTTATTGGGTATTGCTGTTGTTTTAAGGTTGCTGTTATTATCTGCAATCCCGAATTTATCGGATGATTTTTACAGATTTGTTTGGGACGGACGATTAATTGTTGAAGGCAAAAATCCATATTTATATTTACCCAACGAATTTCCCGAAAATCCTCTTTTTGCTTATTTAAATTCTCCGAATTATTACACAGTTTATCCCCCTTTCAATCAATTTATTTTTGGTCTTGCTTCATGGTTTTTTCCTGAAAACTTGCTTGGAAATATCGTTTTGCTAAGAATCATCATTGTATTGGCTGATGTTGGAGTAATAGTTTTACTTTATCAACTCAAAAAAGAAAAGGTATTAGTTTATGCTTTTAATCCCTTAATTATCATCGAACTGACGGGCAATTTACATTTTGAAGGATTGATGATTTTCTGGTTTCTGTTTGCCATTTATTTTTTTGTTCGTGGCAAGAAACAAGTTTCAGAACGGGATAAATTTTGGGCAATGATATGTTTTACATTGTCGGTTGCTACCAAATTAATCCCATTGATTTTTTTGCCTTTAATGATAAAAAAGATTGGCTTTAAAAACGGACTCTGGTTATCCTTTCTTTCAGGTTTTTTATTTGTACTACTTTGGCTTCCATTTTTCGACAGAGAAATAATCAGTAATTTCTTTTCAAGCATCGACCTCTACTTTCAAAGTTTTCAGTTCAATGCTTGTGTGTATTATATCATCCGAGAAATCGGTTTCTTGATACTCGGTTTCGATGTCGTTTGGTGGGTTGGTGGAATCTTAGGACTGTCGGCTTTGTCTATTATCCTGAATTTATCTTGGGGAAAATTTTGGTGGAAGCAAGACAATTTCAGCAATTTACTAAAAAATGAAGGGGAAGAAATGACAGAAAAAATGCTTGAAACTTTCTATGTAACGGCATTATTGATTGTAATGACGTATTATTTTTTCGCTACAACAGTACATCCTTGGTACATCGTTACGGTTTTTACTTTATCCTTACTTACTCCTTATCGTTTCGGAATTGTATGGTCTGGAATGGCGATGCTTTCCTACTTTGCTTATCGACAAGTTCCTGTTAATGAGTCACTTTATCTGATTGCTATCGAATATTCAGTCGTAATTGGCACGATGCTTTATGAGCTGAAAATAAGTCGTTTAGCGATTTATCCACACCAAAAGTAGATTTTTTGTTGGCATTCCCTGCTTTTATCACGAACTTAGAGGGACAATTCGGAGAACTCCACTGTCAAAAAAGCTAACCTAAAATACGTTTTCAGAAAATGTTAGATATCATCCAACTGCTCCCTGATTCCATTGCGAACCAGATTGCCGCCGGCGAAGTCGTACAACGACCAGCTTCTGTGGTGAAAGAGCTTTTGGAAAATTCCATCGACGCCCAGTCAACAAACATTCAATTAATCGTCAGAGAAGCAGGAAAAACCTTAATTCAAGTCATTGATAATGGATTAGGTATGTCTGAAACCGATGCAAGAATGTGTTTTGAACGTCATGCTACTTCCAAAATTCGTACTTCCGACGACCTCTTCAAAATCAGAACGATGGGTTTTCGGGGCGAAGCGATGGCATCCATTGCCGCAGTAGCACAAGTAGAAATGCGTACTCGCAGAACAACCGACGAATTAGGTGTTTTAATAAAAATAGAAGCTTCGGAGTTAAAAGCACAAGAAGCCATTGCTACGCCAGAAGGCACAAGTACTCAGGTGAAAAACCTGTTTTTTAATGTGCCAGCCCGTAGAAATTTCCTAAAGTCGAATCCAGTTGAAATGCGTCATATCATCGACGAATTTCAAAGAGTAGCTTTATCCAATCCTGAAATTTCATTCTCTTTACATCATAACGACACCGAAGTATATAATTTGCCTGCGGGTAAATTGAGCAGAAGAATTGTAGATTTATTCGGAAAAGGCTATCGTGAACAATTAGCTTCTTGCGAAGAAGAAACCTCTTTCGTAAGTGTTCGTGGATACGTTGGTAAACCAGAGTACGCCAAAAAAACTCGTGGCGAACAGTTCTTTTTTGCCAATAATCGTTTTATCAAAAACAGCTATTTGAATCACGCTGTGATGAGTTCTTTTGAAGGATTAATTCCAGAAGGTTCGCATCCGTTTTACGTACTTTTTATTGAAATCGACCCAATTCACATTGATATAAACGTTCATCCGACCAAAACAGAAATTAAGTTTGATGATGAACGAACGGTTTATGCCATTGTGCAAGCAGCTGTTCGAAAGTCTATGAGTCAGCATAATTTAATGCCTTCTTTGGATTTTGAAACAGATGTAAATTTTGCCAATAATATTTTTCAGTTCAACGGTTCTCCTTTTGAAAAAACAAAAGAAACGGCTGGCGTAAGTTCTTTCGCAAGAACGACAGAAGCAACCTTTAGAGAAAAAACGAATCTGACAAATTGGAACAAATTATATGAAGGGTTGAATCGTCAGCTTGATGATTTTGAAAGAAAAGAACCTGAAATAGAACAAACGAAAGTAGATTTTGGCGATACCACAGAAAGTACTTCGTTCTTATTGAAAAGTAAAGCGAATGATATTGGGAGTAATCGTCCGCAAAGAGCTTCGCAAGATTCTGAGGCTTCAACTTTTCAGATTCATAATCGCTATATTATTTCTCAGGTAAAATCTGGAATGCTTTTGATTGACCAGTGTGCGGCTTATGAAAGAATTTTATATGAAAAATTCTCTCAGAATTTACGTAAAAATGGTGGTGCGTCTCAACAATTATTATTCCCGACAAAAGTAAAACTTACGACGGCAGATTTTCATTTATTGCTAGAAATTCAAGATGAAATTAGGAATCTTGGTTTTGTCTTGAGCGTTGTAGAACATGATTCTTTCATGGTAAATGGCATTCCTGCCGATTCTCCAGAAGAAAATGAGCAACAAATGCTAGAAGGAATTCTGGAGCAATTCAAACAAAATGAATCAGAATTACATTTGGATAAAGCTGAAAATCTAGCTCGTGCTATGGCAAAACGTTCGGCTGGGCGCTATGGCAATCATGCTTTAACTGTTTTAGAAATGAATACTTTGGTAGAACAGCTTTTCGCTTCTTCAAACCCAAGCTATACGCCAAGTGGCGAAATAACGATGAAGATTGTTTCTTTATCAGATATGGCAAGTTTATTCTTGCGATAATCAACAATATTAAAAGAGTATTATAAAAATCAATAATGAAAACGAATCGAATAGCGCTACTCCTGTTAGCAATTTTTGTTTTTTCAGGTGTGGCAGTTTACTTTAAATCTTGCCAAACGACTAGCTCACAAGAAAGTGTTCCTCAAGAAGAAATCACACTCAATCCCACGCCAGATTTCAATGCCGATTCAGCGTATAGCTTTGTTGAAAAACAAGTAAGTTTGGGACCAAGAGTTCCCAATACCAAAGCACACAAAGAATGTGCAACTTGGTTGGTTACAAAACTAAAACAATTAGGCTGTGAAGTAAGTACACAAGATTTTGTAGCAACTACTTTTGATGGAAAGAAATTGAATGCAACAAATATCATTGGTTCAATCAATCCAACGGCTACGAAAAGAATTTTATTGACGGCTCATTGGGATGCACGCTCGGTAGCAGACAAAGATTCTGTGGATAAAAACAAAGCAATTGACGCTGCAAATGATGGAGGAAGTGGTGTTGGAGTATTGTTAGAATTAGCCAGAAGTATTCAGCAAGCGAAAACAAAACCTAATGTTGGTGTTGATATTATCTTTTTTGATGTGGAAGACGTGGGCGAACCAGAAGATTTTAAAGGTGAGCATGGACAAAATTCTTGGTGTTTAGGTTCGCAATATTGGGCAAGTCATAAACACAAAGAAAATTATACAGCTTATTATGGTATCAATTTAGACATGGTTGGGGCAAAAGGAGCGGTTTTCCCACACGAAGGTACTTCAATGCAATACGCACCTATGATTGTCCGTAACGTTTGGGACATAGCAAGCAGATTAGGTTATTCTAATTTATTTATTGATGCAGATGGCGGAGGTTTGGTTGATGACCACGTACCTGTAAATGATGTAGCGAAAATTCAAATGATTGATATTATTGAATTAAGACCAAACGACCCAAAAACTTTTGGGGCATATCATCATACACATCAAGATAACATGTCGGTGATTGATAAAAATACTTTAAAAGCTGTGGGACAAACTGTTTTAACTGTTTTGTATCAAGAATAGCTGTAAGCTTTGAGCTATGAGCTATCAGCTCATTGAATTACAGCACTGTAAAGTCTAAAACAAAAGCTCAAAGCTGATAGCTCATAGCTCTCAGCTTTTTAGAGTTCTCAAGATACTTTGTTACTTTTGTGAAATATATGACAAGTATATACTTACTAACCACATATTTTTTGGTTAATCTTTCAATTTCAATCAACATCCAATGGAACAAACAGAAGTTTTAAAATACGTTCATCTAAATGATGTTCATGTGTCGCTTGGGGCAAAAATGGTACCTTTTGCAGGATATTCAATGCCAGTTTTATATTCAAACCTTATTCAAGAACATATTGGTGTTCGTACTTCGGTAGGTGTTTTTGATGTATCGCACATGGGCGAGTTTGTAGTTAAAGGAGAACGTGCCACTGAATTTTTACAATATGTTACTTCTAATGATGTTTCGGTTTTGGTTGATGGAAAAGTACAGTACTCATGTTTACCAAACGATAAAGGCGGAATTGTAGATGACCTCTTGGTATATCGTTGGGACGAAAACGAATATTATTTAGTAGTAAATGCGTCAAACATTGAAAAAGATTGGAACTGGCTACAGCAAAATAATACATTCGGTGTAGAAATGGAAAACATTTCAGACAGATTGAGTCTCTTTGCTGTTCAAGGTCCAAAAGCGATTGATACGCTGAAAAAACTAACGGATTTAGATTTAGATTCGATGGAATATTATTCTTTCAAATCAGGAACAGTAGCAGGAATAGACGATGTCTTGATTTCTTCAACAGGTTATACTGGCGCTGGCGGTTTTGAAGTATATGTTTGGAACAAAGATGCCGAAGCGATGTGGAAAGCGATTTTCGAAGCAGGTGCAGAGTTTAATATCATGCCTGTAGGTTTAGGTGCAAGAGATACTTTGCGTACAGAAATGGGCTATTGTTTATACGGAAACGATATTGACGATAGTACTTCTCCAATTGAAGCAGGTTTAGGATGGATTACCAAATTCAACAAAGAATTTATCAATTCTGAATTCCATAAAAAAATTAAAGAAAACGGGCCAACTCGTAAATTAGTAGGTTTTGAAATGATTGATAGAGGTATCCCTCGTCAACATTATGAAATTATGGATGCTGCTGGTAATATCATTGGCGAAGTAACTTCTGGAACACAGTCGCCTACGCTTAGTAAAGGAATTGGAATGGGTTATATCACCAAAGAATACACCAAAGTAGGTTCGGAAGTATATATCAATATCCGTAACAAATATTTGAAGGCAGTAGTGACCAAAATGCCCTTTTTGAAGTAAAATGTGAATTAGATTTTTTTGAAATTATGCAAAAAATAGACGTTTGTATCAGTCCCGAGTTATTACATTTATATAATATCGAAAATTCGATTGTTGTCGTTGTAGATATTTTTAGAGCTACTTCTTGTATGACAACCGCTTTCGCCAATGGTGTAGAAGCAATCATTCCAGTATCAACGATTGAAGAATGTGTAAGTTATCAACAAAAAGGTTACTTAGCAGCGGCAGAACGTGATGGAAAAACACCAGAAGGTTTTGATTTCGACAATTCTCCTTTCAGTTACATGACTGAAAAAGTGAATGGTGCAACGGTTTGTGTTACTACAACCAATGGTACTTTGGCAATAAACAAATCGAAATCGGCGGTAAAAGTAATGGTAGGCTCTTTCTTGAACTTGGGGGCTTTAACGAATTATTTAAAAGAACAACAATACGATATTTTGGTATTATGTGCGGGCTGGAAAGGCAAACCGAATTTAGAAGATACGCTTTTTGCAGGAGCTTTAGTAGAGCGTTTGCAAGAAGAATTTATGGTAGAAGATGATTCTGCTTTGATGGCATTACGTCAATATGAATTAGCTAAAAATGATTTATTATCGTTTGTAGCATCTTCTTCTCACGTAAAAAGATTGCAGCGTTTAGGAATACAAAAAGACATCGCTTATTGTTTACAACAAGATTTGTACGATGTTTTACCTGTAATGCGTGGGAATACTTTAGTAAAAATGTAATTTCTGTAACACGAGTTTCCAACTCGTGGATTGAAAAAATTTAATTTCTGGAGAGACTATTCAAGTTCCTCCAGAAATTAAATAAATCTATTAACAATTTTCCCCATCTACATCACAAACCTCTCCCGAAATTGCCTGTACTTGTTTTTCTTGCGCTAATTTTTCAAAGATTTCTTTAAATACTTCCGAAGGTTGTGCGCCAGAAACAGCATATTTTTTATCGAAAATAAAGAAAGGTACTCCTGAAATTCCTTGTTGACGAAAATAGTGCATTTCTTCTTTTACTTCGTCAGAAGCTTCATCTGACTGTAGAATGCCAATTGTTTTTTCGGCAGACCAACCAAATTGATTCATTACTTCTGCCACAATGTTTTCGTCTGTTAAATCAACTCTGTCAATAAAATAAGCTTTCATCAAAGCTTCTTTTACTTCAACTTGAATCCCTTCTTGCAAAGCAATCGTAAGTATTCTGTGGAAAGCAAAAGTATTAATAGCTTTAGGAAGGTTTTCAAAATCAAAATCTAAGTCTTCCGTTTCAGCGGCTTGCTCAACTTGACGAAACTTTTGAGCGTAATTAACGCCAAAACGTCCTTCCATGTGTTCACTGAAGGGAATTCCTTCTTTTGGAACAGTTGGGTCTAGTTGAAAAGGATGATAGATAACTTGCAGAGTACAAGAACTTTGTGTATCTTGAATAGCTTTTTCTAACCTGCGTTTACCGATATAACACCAAGGACAAACAATGTCCGAAACAACATCTACACGAATAATTGGTTTTGTATTCATTTTTTTAAAATTATAATTCCTTACGAAAGTAGCACTGAGTAATAAACAGAAAGCTATCAGTCATATTATCAGATAGTTAAACAATTAGCTTTAAAATCTATTATATACACAGATTAACACACCACTAAAGAGACTATTCTCAAATTTTTACGTATTCATTATTAGAACCGCTTTTTGCGATTGAAAATTCAATTTCGATTTTAGATTAAGTAAATCAACTAAAAATCAAATAGTTATAAGTTTCAAGTTTTAAATTAATTTTTACGTTATGAAAAAAATCTATCTTTTTGCAGTGGTTGCACTCCTTGCTTTAGCGTCTTGTAATCGTAACAGTTTTCAAATTGGTTCTGCTTGTCATCGAGAAATCGAAGATGAAGTATTTAAACCCAATTATCAATCGTTCACAACCGTAGAAAAACAGTTTACGATGATTGATACCACCTACAAATTTCAGGCTGTGATTGATGAAATCGGCAATCAAATGAAATTAAGAGGCTATGAAGATTCAAAAGAACGCCCCAACTTAATTGTCTTTTATGCTCTTTTTCCTACAGATGTAAATCTTTCTGTGCTACAACGTTCTTTCAGAGGACTAGGCAAAGAAAATATGAATGAGGAACTAAGAAGAGTAAAACTCAGAAAAGGCACACTTCTTTTACAATTTGTTGAAAACGATAGTAATCGCCCTATTTGGATGGGTTATGCTGCGGGAATTGCTGCGCCAGAAACACATAATATTGATGAGAAAGCATTGAGAATAGCGACTCGTCAAATTTTTGATAATTACAGAATTTTTGCCAAAGACTACATTGCTGGAAAACCTGTTTCTGCGCAAACAATCGCATTGAAATAATGGATAGACAAGCAATATTCTTAATAAGTAAGCATTGTTACAATGTCCTCATGTTGAGGAAACATTTGTAGCAATGCTTTTCTGTCTTTCATTTCAAAATCTTCAAAGTCAAAACCAGGAGCAACAGTACAACCTACTAAGGAATAAGTATTTTCTTCGGCAGGTTTTGACCCAAACCATTTTCCTGCAGCAACCACTGCTTGGAATACTTCTCCACGGTCAGGATTATTACCGAGACGAATAATTTCTAAAGTACCATCTTCATCTAAAACATAAATATTTAAAGCCGTACCCGCATAGAAATGCCACATTTCATCAGAGGCAATGCGATGTAATGCTGAAATATGATGGCTTTCCAACAAAAAATAAATGCCTGTTGAAAATACTCTTTCTCCTTTAAAACGTGCTGGTAATGCCGTTTGGGCAATACTTTCACTCGCACGGTAGGTTTCTATAAAGTATCCACCTTCAGGATGAGTATTCATTTGATAATTTTCAATCCAAAATTGGGCAGTTTTAGTCGATGACATCTTTAAAAAATCTTTCGTCAAAAGTGAATTTTTCAATATTTTTAATCTTCACATCCTGAAAATCTGGGTGTAAGGGATTAATCAAATAATTAGTTTCTTGAGGAACAATCGCAGAAGGTACTCCTAAAGCGATAGATTGCTCTGTTTTCAGCCAATGGTCTGTAAAAGAAGCTAACACGCCAGCATCAAATATTTTAGCCCAGTCTTTAGGTAAAATGGAAGCATCCAAAGAAACAATTTGATTCTCTGGAATATCTAAAGTGATAATGGCGTAATCGTCTTCTGGGTAGTATTCTCCGATATGCACTAATACTTCTAATAAAGCCAAAGACCGATGCGAAGCCGTGTAAAGTAATGAAGTACCTCTCCTATTCCAACGCTGACCTTTTAAACTTGCTCCAAAGCCCGATAAATCTCTAGCTCTTTTAAATTTACTGATTCTAAAAACGTCCATTTTAAGAGAATAATCCGTGTTCAATATAAATTAATTCTCTTTCAATGATTTCATAGCCCAAAGAAGTATCTAGTAGTTCCGTAGGACGTTTTCCGCCCAAAGCAGGTACACGAGAGTGCATCCAGCCGTTGAAGCGTTCAAGGCTTCCAAATGTTTCCTGCCCTAATTCATATAGTTTTGCCAAGCGAATCAATTTTGCAGAAGCATCTTTGTCTAAACGTTGGTCGTCTCGATAGCGTTGAATCGTTCTTTCTGAAATATTCAATACTTCTGCCATTTCTTTGTTAGAAAACGCAATTTGCTTTGCTAAACTATCTAAAGCTTGTTTAGGTAAGCCTTCTTTGGCAATTTCTATCAGGTCAAAATCATGTCTGATTTCTCGGTTGATGATTGCTTGTCCACCCAACAATACAATTAAAGTTGGAATGGGTAATATATTTTGTGTTTTCATCTAAACCTTATCTTGTAAATATGTCGTAAATATAACGACAATTGTCGCAATTGCAAAATAACAATGGAATGATATTTTAGAGAAGTATTCCAAACGATAATTTTTTTAAAATATTTTAAGAATTTTTAACAAAATGCAACATTCGTAAATGAGCCTGTGTCATTAGTTTGAATTTAAGTTATTGGTTGTCTAATAGATGAAAACTTTTTAACTTGAAGGTTAAGAAGTTTGAACACTATGAATCCTCAACCTTTAGCACTGGAACAAACACATTACATAGACAAACATTTACCACTCGTAGAGGCTTGCCGTAGGGGCGAACGCAAGGCTCAATACGAGATTTATAGGCTTTATGCAAAGGCTATGTTCAATGTTGCTGTCCGAATTGTAAATCATGTTGGCGAAGCAGAGGACGTCCTGCAAGATGCTTTTTTGGATGCTTTTCAGAAAATTCATGATTTTAGACAAACAAGTACTTTTGGTGCTTGGTTGAAACAGATTGTCATCAATCGAGCGTTAAATCATTTACGCAATAGGAAAGTACAATTAATTGATATTGAAGAAGCAGGCGAAGTTCCAGACGAAGCAGCCTATGATGAGGAAGGAATAGAACTTAATATTCAGAGAGTACAAAATGCCATTCAACAGTTACCAGATGGTTTTAGAACAGTACTTTGTTTGTATTTATTAGAAGGTTATGACCACGAGGAAATCGCTGAGATTTTGGGTGTGGCAGAATCTACTTCTCGAACACAATACATCAGAGCCAAAAAGCGATTGTTGGAAATTTTAAAACAATAAAGACCTATTCTCTTTTTTATTGAGAGGAGGCTTAAAGCGTTATGAAAAAGACAAAAACAGAAAGATTCATTCGTGACAACCGAGAAAACTTTGATCAATTTGAAGTGCCTGCTGGTTTGTGGGATAAAATAGATAAAGGCTTAGGGAATTTAGATACCTTTCCGGGAGAAACATCCTTTGTAGAAAAGAAAAATATTATCGTTTTCAAACAAAAATATTGGGCGATGGCAGCAAGTCTTGCTTTGCTCATAGGTTGTTTCTTTGTGTATAATCTTGGTTTCAAATCACAAAATACGGATAAAATTATTGCTACAGTAAGCCCCGAATATGGTGATAAAATGGTTCAGTATGCAAGTTTGATTGAAACAAAGCGTGAAGAAATCAGGCAAATTGAAACAGAAGATCCAGTATTATATAAAGAATTTGCCGCAGAAATCGAGAATCTGAACAAAGACTATCAAAACCTGAAAGCAGAATTGCCCCAAACGCCCAATCAGGAAGAATTAGTTAAAGCCATGATTCAGAATTTACAAGTACAGTTAGATATTTTAAATAGGCAATTGTCGATTATTCAGAAAATTAAAGATTATCAGAGCAATCCGACAAGAAGCATTTGAGGTAAACAGTTTAATCGAAGCATGTCATGAAAAAGTTATTGAATATATTAGCATTAAGTGTTTTAGTCATTAATGGCACCTTTGCACAAGAAGTAAGAGTACACATAAGTGATTCAACAGAAAGTAAAACATTCGAGAATCATTTAAGAGCAAGTATTGCCACAACGAGGAATATTGCTGTTCGAACAATTAATGGTGTAACCGCAACGCTAAGAAATATCGAATGTCAACCTTTGCCACAAGCAGCACCAGACGTCCAAAATTATGCTTATGGTGAAGCCATCATTCAAGAAACAGCTACGGTAGAAAAGAAAAAAGTAATCAGTAAATCTTTCTCAGTAGATGCCAAAAACTTTTTAAACATCAATAATCAACACGGTGAAGTAAAAGTAGAACTTTGGAATAAAAACGAAATCAAAGTAGATATTACCATCATTGGTTACGGTAAATCTGACGCTGAAGCACAAATGTTGATTGATAATGTAGAAATCATTGAAAGAAAAGAAGGCGATAAAATAGCTTTTAAAACAATGATTGATACCGATGAGAAAAGCAATGGAAATGGTAATTGGAGCTGGGCGAATAGTTTAACCAATAGTTTTAACTGGAGTAGCAGTAAAAAAACGATGGAAAAACGTGGTGTAGAAATTAACTACATGATTTTTATGCCAAAATCTAATTCCTTGACGGTGGCAAATAAATATGGGAAAACAATCATTCCCCAGTTTTCAGCGCCGTTAAAGATTACTTCTAATTATGGTAGCTTTGTTTCTGATAGATTGACGGGTGGAGGAAAAGACATCTTCGTACAATATGGTTCTGGTAATATCAAACAAATGGACGATGGTGATTTGCACATTGCTTATTCAAAACTAAATATTGAAAAAGCAGATAATTTAAAACTTACCAATAATTATGGGTCGATGATTCTGGACGACATCAATCATTTAGATGGAATAATTCAGTACTCTAGTGGAAAAATCGGTAAGATTAATCAGACAGGAAAATTGTCAATCAGTTATTCAGATGGAGTTCAATTGGCAGAATTATCAAAGACATTGAAAACCTTAGATATTCGTTCTAATTACACAGCCGTAAAATTACCTGTAACGGGCGATTGCAACGCAGATTTTGAAGTGACGACAACTTATGCCAATTTTAGGTATCCAGAAAATAAATGTACTTTGACGGTGAACCCTGATAATAAAGAAGACGAAGAACGTAGAATGGGCATACAATCAACCAAAGTTTATAAAGGTAAAATTGGAAAAGGCTCTGCTACAAAAATTACGATTAAAACGAATTATGCTGGTGTAAAATTCACTGAAAAATAAATAGAAAAGCCTAACGAAATGAAAACGTTAGGCTTTTTTAATGTCAAAATATTGAATATCAACGGTTAAGTTATCCAGCAATTGTCGTGTCCTTTCAGGGCGAGCATCGGTAATAAATACTTGATTGAATGTTCCGTCAGTCATCATATTGATTAATTGTTGAATTCTTCTATCGTCAAGCTTATCGAAAATGTCATCTAAAAGTAAAATCGGAGCAAAACCTTTTGAAAGACTTAACATTTCAAATTGAGCCAATTTAAGGGCAATTACAAAAGATTTTTGTTGACCTTGCGAGCCAAATTTTCGAAGTGTAAAGCCATTAATTTCAAAAATAAAATCATCTTTATGGCTTCCCATCGTTGTGCGCTGTGCTGCTAAATCTCGCTGTCTATTTCTACGAAAAACAGTAGTGAAATCGTCACTTCCTACTTCCGATTCATAAATCATGTCAACGCTTTCTCTAGCATCAGATAATACTTCATAATGCTTTTTGAAAATGGGTAGAAACGTATTGGCAAAAGCCAAGCGAGCATCATATATCTTTATGGCTATTTCTACCAAAGGGTCGGTATAAATATCAAGTAATAAATCATCCACATAATTGCGTTCAGCAAACTGCTTCAGTAAAGAGTTTCTTTGAAGTAACAAGCGATTGTACTGCAAGAGGTTTTCTAAGTACTCAGAGTCTAATTGAGACATCACTCCGTCGAAGAATTTTCTTCTTTCTTCACTCCCATCACGAATCACATCTGTATCATTTGGCGAAAGTAATACGACAGGAAATTTACCGATGTGTTCTGATAATCTTTCGTAGGCTTTTTTATCGTGCAAAACAGCCTTTTTTTGTCCTTTTTGTAAGGCAATCGTAATTAAAGTAGATTTTATATTTTCAAAATCTCCTTCAATCATCATAAAATCAGCGTCATGATTAATGCTCAAGTTATCTTGATTAGAAATAGCACTTTTGGTTAAAGCCAAAAAGTAAATAGCATCTAACAAATTAGTTTTTCCACTTCCATTTTCGCCAACAATACAATTTATCCGAGGTGAAAACTCGAAAGAATCGTAATCGTAGCTCTTGAAATTGGTCAAACTAAGTTTTTGTAAATACATGAAAAGAAAATAAAAACGTATTGAATTGAAAATTTGAGCGTAAAAATGAGCAAAACCTGTATTTAAGTATCAATGAATAATACAAAATACTTTGTGTGTTCTTTGTTTTGTACTAATTTCGTAGTGCAAATTAAAGACTGTTTGATGGGATTGCAAATCACAGGCAGTTTAGCATCGGATTTATCTCCGAATAAGCAGTGTTAAAGTGAAGCTTACAATTCACTTATTCACAAATCACTCATTCATAATTGTAGAAAATGGCAAAGAAAGCTGAAAACAAAGTAAAATACTCGAAGGAGACCTATATGTACTGGTACGAGTCGATGGTACTTCAACGCAAATTTGAAGAGCGTGCTGGTCAGTTGTATGGACAACAAAAAATTAAAGGTTTTTGTCACCTTTACATCGGACAAGAAGCTTGTTCGTCAGGAGCAAGATCTGCATTGAAAGACGGCGACAAGTACATCACTGCATATCGTGACCACGGTATTCCTTTAGCTTTAGGTTCAGACCCTAATACGGTTATGGCTGAGTTGTTCGGAAAAGCTACTGGTATCTCTAAAGGTAAAGGTGGTTCGATGCACATTTTTGATAAATCTGTAGGTTTTGTAGGTGGACACGGAATTGTGGGTGCTCAAATTCCATTAGGAGCAGGTTTAGCTTTTGCTGAAAAATATAACAAAACAGGAAACCTTGCTATTTGTTATTTTGGTGACGGTGCTGTTCGTCAAGGAGCTTTACACGAAGCTTTCAACATGGCAATGACTTGGAAACTTCCTGCAATTTTTGTGGTAGAAAACAATGGTTATGCAATGGGTACTTCGGTTTCTCGAACTTCTAACGTAACTGACCTTTATACAATTGGTGAAGCTTATGATATGCCTTCAGAAGCAGTTGATGCAATGAGCGTTGAAGCTGTTCACGAAGCGGTTTCTCGTGCGGCTGACCGTGCTAGAGCAGGTGAAGGACCAACTTTCTTAGAATTTAAAACGTATCGTTATAGAGGTCACTCAATGTCTGACCCTCAAAAATATCGTACTAAAGAGGAGGTTGAAGCATACAAAATGCGTGACCCAATCGAACAAGTAAAACAAGCGATTTTAGAGAATGAAATTGCTACAGAAGAAGATTTAGCAGCGATTGATGCAGCGATTAAAGTAAGAGTAGAAGCTTCAGTTAAATTTGCTGAAGAATCTCCTTGGCCAGATCCAGCAGAGATTTTTACAGATGTTTATGTGGAAGAATACCCTTTCCCTGTAGAATAAGCAATTGAAATACACAAAAAAGCCGTTCCAATTTTCTTTGGGACGGCTTTTTTAGTTTATCCAGTCGAACGATACTCTATCGTGTTCAGGATGTGCAACTTCTGGAGTTTTTTTGTTATTTACATTTTTTCGATTGACGTTTCGTCTTGTCTGAAAATCTCTCCAATCGTTACGTTGGAAAATGGCTAAGCTTTGCCTCATGTTATTGTTTGTTTAAAATATTGAAATATTACTATACAAAAGTATAATCAATGTTTAAAATAAATATTAAACGATTGATTATATGATTGTTAACAAGTTTGCTCATTGAATGGGTTCAAAGAATAGTACAAAAAAACGCCATTCTTATAAAGAATGGCGTTTAATGCTAAATTCCAAATAATTTAAAGGTTTGGATTCATATTGGTGAATTTTTTAAAAGTCTCGCTATGACAAACAAAAAAACCATTGCTTATAAACAGCTAAATGTTTACAGGTCAATGGATTGATAGATTGTTTCGCCGCAAATGTAAAAGACTTTACTAAGAAAGTAATATTAAATTTTACCTTTCTACAAAACCTCTAAAAAGAAGAAGAGATTAACTTTGAATAAATTCAATCGTTAATCTCTTCTAAAGAATTATAATGGAATAACCTTAGTTATTTGCCACTATTAAGCAGGAAGAACTTCTACAAAAGAACGTCCTTTAAATCCTTTTTTAAAGTGAACAGTACCATCAATTAAAGCAAATAAAGTATGATCTTTACCAAGACCTACATTTTGACCAGGATTGTGGGCTGTACCTCTTTGACGAACAATAATGTTCCCTGAAATTGCAGGCTGACCTCCAAAAATTTTGATTCCAAGACGCTTACTATGCGACTCACGACCGTTTTTCGAACTACCCGCACCTTTTTTGTGTGCCATTGTTTTGTTAGTTTATCGATTTAACGTTTTAATTTTCGTTTTGAAGAAACTCTTAACGAATAAAATTAATCATTAAATACTAAAATGAAATTCCTTCAATTAAAACTTTAGTTAAATTCTGACGGTGACCGTTCTGTTTTTGGTATCCTTTACGACGTTTCTTTTTGAAAACAATTACTTTTTCTCCACGAACGTGAGCTAAAATTTTACCTGTTACAGTAGCACCTGCTACAGTTGGAAGACCAATTTTGATGTCTCCGTCATTATCGACAAGAAGAACCTTATCGAAAACCAGTGCAGCGCCTTCCTCGCCCGCCAAACGGTGGGTGTAGAGGAAAAGGTCTTTCTCAACTTTAAATTGCTGACCAGCGATTTCTACGATTGCGTACATTTTATTATTAGTTATAATTTTATTGGGTCGCAAAGATACGTATTTTGTTTTGAAAAGAGAAAGGATTTTTCTATATTTATTATAAATTATTTAACAAATGAGCAAGGATAATCTATTTCGTAATAATCTAATAGTAAGATAGTTATGGATAAAGCTAAAATGTGGAAGTATTCGTTTTCAACAATAATGCGCTAGAGGTACATAATTTATAAAATTATACGTTAGTTAATTAGCATCAATCTCATTTGTATAAGATAATAAAATGCGAAGTAGAAATTTAGTAATACGAATTGGAATAATTTTTGTCTGTTTAATTTATAGCTCATGTTTTAAGGCTTATAGCCAAAACAGAAAAGTGGAGATTGTAAAGTTTGAGCATCTCCAAAAAGTATTGAATCAAGTATCAGATACAACTGTTGTTTTGCATTTTTGGGCAACTTGGTGCAAACCTTGTATGGAAGAATTACCTTTTTTTGAGCAACTTAATACAGTATATAATCCGCAAAAAATAAAGTTTATCTTAGTGAGTATGGATTTTGTGAAAGATGCCGAAACAAGCCTGAAAAATGTATTAGAACGAAATAAAATTAAATCTAAAGTAGTATTATTGGATGAACCAGACTATAATTCTTGGATAGATTTGATTGATAAAGAATGGTCTGGAACGATTCCTGCAACGTTGGTTCTCAACTCAAATTTGAGGAAAAGAAAGTTTTATGAAGGGAAAGTAAATATTTCAACATTTAGTGATGAACTAAAAAAAATGTGTCCTGTTACCATACAAAACTGAATACTATAATAATTAACAAAAATTATATTTAAATATTAAAACGGAGAAAGCGTTAACTTCTAAATGATTAGATACTTAAAATATATCAGAAGATGAAAACACACATAAAGAATATAAAGACGATTTTTTTACTAGGAATCATCTTAACGAGTTTGTTGGGATTTACACAAAGTGGGGAAGAAAACAGACAGAAAGCAGATAAAGGATATGCAATTGGCGATGTTGTTACTGATTTTAAACTAAAAAATACTTCTGGCAGTTATGTTTCAATGGCAGATAATCGTTCAGTGAAAGGTTATATTATTGTTTTTACTTGTAATCACTGCCCTTTTTCTAAAGCTTATGAAAGTAGAATTATGGCTTTAGATAAAAAATTTGCGTCACAGGGTTATCCAGTAATAGCCATTAATCCAAATGACCCAAGTGCTTATGAGGAAGATTCTTTCGAGAATATGCAAGTAGTTGCTAAAGCCAAAGGATATACTTTTCCTTATTTGCAAGACGAAAGTCAGTTTACTTCAAAGGCTTTTGGTGTATCAAGAACACCTTCTGTTTATGTAGTAAAAAAAGAAGGCGATAAATTTATTTTACAATACATTGGTGGAATTGATGATAATACGCAAGATGCCAATGCAGTTACAAAACGTTATGTTGAAGATGCTGTTAATAATCTTTTAGCTGGAAGACCAGTCGTTGGAAATTTCACCAAAACGGTTGGCTGTGCTGTTAAATGGAAAGGAGTTTAACATAAATTTTTCAGAGACGATTTGAGGTTTGTTTATATACAAAAAGAGGCTACCAATTGGTAGCCTCTTTTTTGTTTGTACAGGGATTTACTTAATCCGTAATTACTTATTTGCTGTAATATCAGTTAAAGCAAATAATGGTTTTCCTTTCGCTTCTGGATTTTTGAAGACTAAGTAAAGATTATGCGAACCCAATAATGGAGTTTTTAAGGAAATATTAATAGCAGATGGTGAAGATTTACTTACTTCTCCGCTACCTATTAATTGTCCAGTTGGGCTGTCTAAACGAATTTCAATAATACCACCGACAGTACGTTCGTCGCTTGCAAAAGCGGCTAAACTGAATGCTTTAATTCCTGTAAAATCAATATTATTAAAAGAAATATATGAATTGTCTGTCGTAGCAATAACTGCTTCACCGAGTCCATCAATCGTATATTTCATTGTTTCTTTTTGCGTATCAAAAGAATTCGCTTTGAACTTTGCACTTCTCAAGGTTAGACTAGTCGCACCTGTTAAAGAGCCTAAGTTATTGCCACCTTTGTCAGTATAACTTGCCGAGAAGATATAAGTACCCGCTTTACCATTGTCTTTTGTGAGGTATTCACCTTTTACGGGCTTGCTTGCTTTTTTATCATCAGCCAATGAAAGAATGTATTTTACCATTTCTTTCGTGTCATCTTTCGTCAATTGTGGGTGAGCGGCCATTACTTGTTCTCCCCAAACGCCACCACCACCTTTGATGATTTTTTCCACTAATTCACCTAAAGCTCTGCTATTGCCTTTATACTTTTTAGCAACTTCTTTATAGCTTGGTCCGATAGATTTCTTGTCGATTGAATGGCAAGATTTGCAATCAGATAATTCGATTAAACGTTTGCCCGTTGAAACGCTTAAATTAGCTTGATGTCCTTGAGCAATAACTGTTTTGTCAAACCCTTCTAGGTAATCAATGTTTACTTGTACTTCGTCTTCTTTGATTTTTTTGTTTGCTAAAGAACCATCTTCTTTGTCTGAAACATTTACTTCATAAGCAATTTTTTCGTCGTTCCAGTAGAAAGTTTTGTTGCCTTTAACTGCTAATACTACTTTCGGAATATCGTTTCCAACTTTTACTTCAAGAGTCGTACTTGTTACATTTCCTGCCGAATCTGTTACTTTCAAAATTGGCTTATAAACGCCTGCTTTTGTGAAAGTGAAGCTAGGGTTCGCTAAGTTACTTTTAGCACCTTTAGCGAAAGTCCATTCATATTTCAGTACATCATTTTCATAATCCATTGTTCCTGCTGAAGAAAAACTTACTTTTAATGGCAGTGCACCCGCTTTTTTATCAGCATTAGCAATTACTACTGGACTACGATTTCCGGCATTGAAAGTAATGTGTGAAAGACGAGCGTCGTCGTTTTGAGCAAACCAGTTTTGTCCATATTCCAATAAATACAAAGAACCATCTTTCGCAAATTGCATGTCCATTGGATGACTGAATTTAGTGTTTGGCATAAAACGTTCCATCGAAATAAAATCTCCGTTTGGTTTCATACTTACTAAGTTAATCCAATCACGCATCCAGTCATAAGCAAAGAATTTTCCATCTAAATATTTCGGAAATTTCACTTTAGAGTTTGCATCAAAATCATCGAAGTAATATACTGGTCCACCCATCGCATTACGTCCACCTTTGCCAACAATTGCACCAAATTCTGGAGAATCAGCATAAGGATAATAAATAAATGCTTTTTGGGCTGCTGGTAATTCACGTAAACCAGTATTGTGAGGAGAATCATTGATTGGATGCGCTGCGTCAAACTTTGTCCAAGTACTGTCTTTATTGAAATCTCTTTGATTATAAGCACGGTTATCGGCTACAAAAAGTGGCCAGCCAAAGTAACCAGCTTTACGAGCTTGGTTTACTTCATCGTGTCCACGAGGACCATATTTTGTTGAATTTTCACCAGCATCTGGTCCTACTTCGCCCCAGTATAAAAATCCAGTTCTTTGGTCAACAGATATTCTGTATGGATTTCTATTGCCCATTACATATATTTCAGGACGAGTTTTATCGGTACCAACTGGAAATAAATTGCCATCAGGAATAGTATATGAACCATTAGCAGTAGGCTTAATTCTTAAAATTTTACCTCTTAAATCATTTGTATTAGAGGAAGTATAACGAGCATCCCAACCTGAACGACCAACTTTATTATCAATCGGCGCATAACCTTGTGAAGCAAAAGGATTGGTGTCGTCACCAGTAGAAAGGAATAAATTTCCTTTGCTATCCCAAGCAACTGAGCCACCAGTATGGCAACATTCAGTACGTTTTACAGGGACACGCAATACTACTATTTCGGTGCTAAGTAAAAGGGAATCTTTTACATCATCATACACAAAACGAGATAAACGATTGGCAGTATCAGTGCCTACTACTCCTACTGATGGAGAATAGAATAAGTAAATCCATTTATTTTTATTGAAATCGGGGTCGATATTTACACCCATTAAGCCATATTCAAATTTTGAATAAACACTTAAATCTGCCACTACTTTTGTCGCATTTTTCTTTGGGTCATAAACTTTTAGTAACCCTTTTCTTTCACCAAAAATTACTTTACCGTTGTCTAAAACAACCAATTCAGTAGGTTCGTCTAATTTTTCATCTAAAACAGTTTTTACAAAACGGTTTTCATCTGGAGGCAAAACACTTTTTACTTTAGAGTAATCTAAAGCTGGACCATCAGCAGCCCATTGCAAAGCACCTAGAATGTGTTTCAAAGGAATTTCTTCTGAAAAAGTCTCATGAGTATGTCCCCAGTTAGTATAAAATGCTCTTCCGCCATCAAATTCATGGTACCAAGCCATTGGGTGAAAATCTCCCATTTTACCTTCTTTGAAAGAATTTTCATCAACAGTATATAAAACATGAACGTCTGTATTGAAATTCTTGAAGCTATAAAATTCGTCTTTACGCTCTAAACTTTCAGGCATAAAATTGGTAGAAATGTGAGTGCGGTCTTTGATGATGAATTTGCCATTTTGCACATTTGATACATTTTTACCCGGATGACCATTAAAATATCCGCCAACCAATTTACCATACCAAGGCCAGTCGTATTCAGTATCCGAAGCCGCATGAATACCCAAAAAAGCACCACCTGCTTGAATATAACGTTCGAAAGCAATTTGTTGTGGTTCTGTTAATACATTGCCAGTTGTACTGTTAAATACAACAACGCTGTATTTTTTTAGATTGGCTTCGTTGAAATTGTCAGCATTTTCAGTGGTATCTACAGAAAAGCCATTATCAACACCCATTTTTTGAATCGCTTTCGTACAGAAAGGAATAGAGGAATGGCGGAAACCTGCTGTTTTGGAGAAAATAAGTACCTTTTTCCCTTTTAGAGAATTGGTATTTTGGGCAAATAAAGCACTTGTACAGAAGCACAAAAACAGTATAAATGCCTGAAATTTAAGTTTCATAAGTAAAATAAATTAGGACTGGATGAATTAAATAAAATTGAGCTTGAATCAGCGTAGAGAATACGCTTATGTATTGATAATAATTGATAAAGATAAGTTTTTGTTGGAATTTTATTATCACACCCTGTGAGGATAAACATAGACAAGTATAGAACAGTTAAGGGAAATAATAAACGATATAGATTATTTTCTTAAAGAATAATCTATATCGTTCTTGGAATCATTGCTTTTTGGAAAGGCTTATGTTTAATGACTGATATTTACTTTTTCTTTTTTGAAAGTGATTGGTATCTTAAAAGCGCTTCTAAATAATAATAATCAGCATAAACCAAAGGCACATCAATTTCTGATTTTAGAGGCTTCGCTCCTACACTGTGCTTCAAAATAAAATGATTGTTTTCTCCTAAATTAGCTTTATACTCAGGGCTTGAAAGACTCGTCAACATCGTTTCAGCAGCTTTGAAGTACTCTTTGCCTTTTTTACCTGTATAAGTCGATAATTCTAACAAAGCTGAAGCCGTAACGGCACCAGCCGAAGCATCACGTTCTTCATTTGGAATATTTGGTGCGTTGAAATCCCAATATGGAATTTTATCAGCAGGCAAGTTCGGATTGTTCAAATAGAAATTGGCAATTTTTTCAGCCATATCTAAGTACTTCTTTTGTTTGGTTTCACGGTACATTACGGTATAACCATACATTGCCCAAGCTTGTCCTCTTGCCCATGCCGAAGCATCTGAATAACCTTGGTGTGTTATTTTTGCCAAAGGTTGCCCTTTTTCATCGTAACAAATTACATGGAAACTACTGCCATCTGGTCGGAAATGATTTTTTAAAGTACTGTCTGCATGTGAAAGGCATAAATTGTACATCTCTTTATTTCCAGAAGTTTTAGCTGCCCAAAACAAAAATTCAAGGTTCATCATGTTGTCAATAATAACAGGATAGTTATACTGTTTTAATTTATTCCATGATTTAATTAAACCAACATTAGGGTCGAAACGAGTTGCTAAAGACTTCGCTCCTACTAACATGATGTCTTTGTATTCAGCATTTTTGGTAAGACGATAGCCATTTCCAAATGGACAATACAACATAAAACCCAAATCGTGCGTACCAGTATTGAACTGTTCCTTTTTTACAGCCATCGACCAATTGTGAGCAACTTCTTTCCAAAAAGGACTTTTTGTTTCTTCAAAAATATACCAAAGTGAACCGCCAAAGAAACCGCTACACCACCATTCTGTAGGCATATCTCTTGGACTACCATCTTTATTGGTTGATTGTGGCGTTTTGCTGTAATCTGGATGTGCTTTTAGCATGCCTTCATATTGTTTGGCTGCAAAAGCAAATTCTTTTTTGACATCAATTTTTGATTGAGCCGAAGCTCCAAATACACAGCAAGAGAGTAATAACAAAAGAGTTTTTTTCATAGTTGAGAGTATTAATTGAGATAAAATATTATCGTAATTCAGAAATTTGAACAAAATCCATATCAGTAAAATCTAAATTTTCGCCAGCCATTGCCCAAATAAAAGAGTAATTAGAAGTACCAGCACCAGAGTGAATAGACCAAGGTGGCGATAAAATAGCTTGATGATTTGCAACAACTAAATGACGAGTTTCCTGTGGTTGACCCATTAAATGGAATACTCTGTGTTCAGGGTTCAAATCAAAATACAAGTAAGCTTCCATTCTTCTATCATGAACGTGTGCAGGCATTGTATTCCAAACGCTACCATTTTTCAAAACGGTTAGTCCCATTACTACTTGACAACTCTGAATTCCCCCTAAATGAATATACTTATAGATGGTTCTTTCGTTGGCAGTTTCTACTGTACCTAGGGAAACGGGAGAAGCCTCTTCTTTTCCCATTTTTTGAGTAGGAAATTTTTGATGGGCAGGAGCTGATAACAAGAAAAACTGCGCAGGACTATCAGCATCATTACTTTTGAAAATGACCGATTTCACGCCTTTACCGATATAAAGAGCATCTAGTTTGGATAATTCATAGCTTACACCATCTGCTTCAATCGAACCATTTCCGCCCACATTAATGATACCGATTTCTCGTCTTTCTAAGAAATAATCCGATTTCAAATTGTCATAAGTCTGCAAAGTAAGTTCATCTGTAGTTGGCATTGCTCCGCCTAGTACTACTCTGTCGTAATGAGTATATACAAAATGTATCTCATTCGATTTAAAAATACTTTCAATTAAGAAGTTCTCTCTTAATTGCGTTGTGGTAAAGGTCTGAGCCTCTTTTTCACTAATTGCTTGATAGATTTTCATGAAAAAAATAGAATTGATGTAATGTTGAATATTATGTAAACACAAAGAGTCGAACTTTTTGGATTTATACTGTTTAATTAACATTATATTTTAAAATATTATAAAAATTAAAAACCCCAAGGATAAGTAGTTGATTACCTTATCCTTGGGGTTTTAGCTAGAATGTTATTTGTCTTGATTACCAATCTCTTCCACGGTGATGTCCGTGTCCACGTCCAAAAATCGGAACAGTTACCACAATTACTGGACGAGAAGGTCTTCTTACTCCTCTATAAACCACTCGTTCTTGATAGCGGTTACGGATATCATAAGGATTGCGAGGGTCTAAAGGATAATATCTACTTGCCCAAGCTCTTCTGCTGTCACAAAAATCAAAAGGGTCAGCATTACTGCGGAAATCAATTTCGTTCCAACGGCTATGGCGGTATGGGTCATAGACAGGGCGTGGGTCAAACGGATTACGAGGGTCATAATTAGGGCTACGAGTATCGAATGGATTACGTCTGTCAAAATCATAATTTCCATAACGATTGTTATCACATCTTGCATAAACATCGTAATTATTATTGTTACGATTATCGTATCTATCATCGTCTCTATTATCTCTGTTATCACGGTCTCGGTCAGGATAATTTTGTTGTTGATTATAATCCCTGTCACGGTTTTGGAAATCTCTATCTCTGTTAGAATAGTTACGATCTTGAGCCATTGCAGTATTTGCCAATCCAACTGTGAAAATTAGCAAGCTAAATAATTTGATAGTCATGTTCTTTACGGTTTTATGTGATTACACCAGCTTAGTTTTAGAAATACTCTTTTTACCATTTTGATGATATATTGATAAAACGCAATTATTCGAATCGCTATTTTAGGGCAACGTGTTAATGATATGTTAATGTTTTTTCGCTCTTAAATACAAAAAAGCCGTGATGCGATATTTGTTCGCATCACGGCTTGAAAGATAAATTTAAATTTAAGATTTAGATATTAAAGAGATTTAAACAGATTTGAGGTTAAACGAAATTAGTTTAATGAAATAAAACGGTCTTGATTAACAGGTTCAGGATTTTTAGTACCAATGTTTACGTTTTTCACAATTTTGCTTTCGCCATCAGTGATTTCAAAGCTATAAGCACCATCTTCCAACTCGCTCAAATCAAATTTACCATGATATTTCTGGCTGTTTTTACCTACTCTTTCTTTGTGTAACACATCCCCTTTTTCATTTTTCAATGAAATATATAAGTTCTTGCTCGTCGTTTTCTCAATCAATACGTTCATTTTCATGGTATTGATAGTTTGGTACATTCCTACAGCAAATGATTTTTTACTGTTTGCTGGCTCGTTTGTGTTAGTAGCGCTTGCTACAAATGACATTACTGATAATACTGCAATTGCGAAAGATTTAATGAAAGTTTTCATTTTTTTAAGTTGTTTAGATTTTAAAATAATTTTTATAAGAAATAAAAGTTTAGAAATTACACACTTTGATTTTTACTGATACTCATAAGATTTTTATGCCATAATTAATAAGTGTTTGTTTTTCAATTAGTTAAAAAGGTTATTAAGATTTAGAGGTGTTCGTTTTTGTTACAGTTGTTGTTCGGTTTAGTACGTTTTCAATTTTTAGAGCATTTTGTTGTTTCCTTGTTTTTGATGTGTCAAAGTTATGGGTAAAAGCCAGTACCTTGCAATACAAAATACCATAATCGGTCGTTTATCTTTGTGAATGGTAAATGCTCCTGATATTCAACAGATTTTTGGTTTAAGCGGATGCTTTAAAATTGATGAGTGTTTTAACTCAGAAAAGAACTGTTTTTCTGAATCTCAGACATAAGATGCAGGCAACAATTATAATGTTGCACGTAAGAAAAAAAATTATCATAAATTTTTATATGATTATCAAGCTCCGCAACCACTCTTACTTCTGCATAGACATTCCCAATAAAAGCGTATTAATATTGTAATAGCCTCAAACAAGAAATTTCAGAAACATTTTAATTCAAAATACATTATTCAAATGGCAGCAGAAGAAAAAAGTATCGGAAGAAAATTATTGAGTTTCTTTATTACTGAAGAAACTGCTCATCCAACAAATACAAGTAACACCGTTCCAGCTCCTCAAATAGTAAAAGAGGAGGCTGTTGTAATACCAAAATCCGTTGAAAATGGCGTAATGGATAAAAAATTTATCGACCATTTTGTGCAATTACTTGAAAATTCCAATTTAAAAGGACCAGATTATTTTGAATATATGCAAGCTTTGAAAGGTTTGTCGGGCTTGGGGCTTTCGGAAGAAAAACAATTTCAAGCCGCTTGGGCAAGTTTTAAAGCAATGGGCGGTATGACAGATGTACAAGTACTGACAAATACTGCAAATCAATACATTGGAATATTGGATGCCGACCGACAAGCTTTTTTGAAAGATGTAGAAGTGGCAATCAGCCAAAAAGTTGGCGGTTTGAAAAGCGAACTGAAAAAGACAGAAGACGAAAACGAAAATATCGCCAAACAAATCGTTGAATTACAACGAAAAATGGAAGAAAATCAATCGAAAGTAAAAAAGTTGACTGGAGATATTGAGGAACAAAGTGAAAAAATTACAATCAATAAAAGTAATTATGAAACAACTCATCGTTCTTTCGTTGAACAAATAAAAGGAGATATCGCAAAGATTGTCGCTTATTTGAAATAACACTATTCTAAATCAAACATTTAAAATTTAAACAACCAAAACAATGACAGATTTATCACAAATCGGAGGAAATCAACCGACAAAATCATTTTGGAGTAAGCCAGAAGGCATTACTTCATTATTCTTCTTGGCTGCAATTGGCGCTTTCGGCTTGTATTACTTTAATATCATTCTTGAATTCTTGATAAAAGTAACATCAAATACGCTTTACCTTGGTGGGCTTTTAGCAATATTGGGTTTCTTTATTTTTCTAATTACCAGTAAAGACGTTCGTACAGCAGTTTTCTTTTTGTTTAAAATGTTGATGCGAAACATTACAGGTATCGTCGTTCAGCTTGACCCAATTGCCATTATGAAAATCTACATTTCTGATTTACGTGAAAAACGTGAACAAATGTCGAAACAAATAGATATTCTGGCTGGTCAATTGGTGAAATTGAACAAGAAAATTGGCGAAAACAACGAAAATATTAAAGCTAAATTCGGCGAAGCGAACAAAGCAAACAGTATGACCGATAAACCTGGCATGAAAGAAGCTGCTTCTTTGGCAAGTATAGAAGCCGCAGGTTTGCAAGAAATGAATGAGAAACTTTTGCCTTTGCAACGTAACATGAAAACTATTTTAGGTTTCATGGAAAAAGTACAGTCTTCGGCAGATTATATCATCAAGGAAACTGAAATCAAAGTAAAATTGAAGGAGGCTGAATACGAGATTGTAAAAAGTAGTTCGAATGCCTTGAAAACGGCAATCAGCATTTTCAAAGGAAATCCAGATAAGAAATTCTACTTCGATGAATCCATGGAATACATTCAAGATGATATGAGTAAGAAATTGGGCGAAATGAAACGTGCGATGGATTACTCAATGGATTTTATCAATTCAGTAGATATTCAAAATGGCATATTGACAGATAAAGGTCAATCAATGTTGGATGCTTACAACAAAGGCGAATTCAGTTTGATTACTTTAGATAGTCCTTCAGATACAGGTAAAAAAGAAATAAATCCTTCAAAAGACTCTTCTTATAAAGGTTTATTAGATTAAAAAATCCTTCTCTAAATTGTAACTCAAAGTAAATCTTTGGGTTACAATTTTACATCTCATAAGTGATAAACTTTATTTTCGTACCTTTGTAAATGTTTTCAGGAAAAGCGATGTACCGCAATCCGATGACAAATAACATTTATAAATTATGACTTTCGAAGATTTTCAACTCAATCGCCAATTATATAATGCCATTGAAGAAGCTGGCTATCAAGCACCTACGCCAATTCAAGAGCAAGCCATTCCATTAGTAATGGGTGGACACGACGTACTGGGAATAGCCCAAACAGGTACAGGAAAAACCGCCGCTTATTTATTACCAATTTTGATGAAAGTAAAGTACGCACAAGGCAAAATGATGCGTGTACTTATCCTTGCTCCTACTCGTGAATTGGTGATGCAAATTGATGAAACCGTAAAACAATTAGCAAAATACACAGACCTTCGTCATATCGCTTTATTTGGTGGTTTAGGGCCTAAAACACAAATTGAAGCCTTGCAAGCGGGTGTTGATATTGTGATTGCCACCCCGGGAAGGTTTTTAGATTTATATTCTAAAGGTGAAATTGGCGTAAAAGAATTAAAAACCTTAGTGTTGGACGAAGCCGATAAAATGATGGATATGGGTTTTATGCCTCAAATCCGTAATATTTTAGAAGTAATTCCTTCGAAGAAAAGACAAAACTTATTGTTTTCGGCAACTTTCCCTCCAAGAGTAGAAAACCTTTCGCACGAATTCCTAGAGTTTCCTCATAAAGTAGAAGTAAGTCCGCAAGCCACAACAGCGGATATGGTAAAACAACGTTTGTTCGAAGTACCCAATTTCATGACCAAAATTAACCTTTTGGGAATGTTAATGCGTGACCACGAAACGTTTAACAGAACCATTATTTTCTGTAGAAGTAAAGAAATTGCCGACAATATTTTTAAATACTTAGGAAGAAAAGTCGTTGGAGAAAACAAGATTCGAGTGATTCATGCGAATAAGGGGCAAAATACCAGAATCAATTCGATGGAAGATTTCAAAGAAGGAAATATTCAAGTATTAGTAGCGACTGATGTGGCTGCTCGTGGAATAGATATTCAAATGGTAAGTCACGTAATTAATTTTGACGTGCCTTTGATTTACGAAGATTATGTTCACAGAATCGGGCGTACTGGTCGTGCTAACAACAAAGGTGAAGCCATTACCTTTATGACCGAAGCGGAGGAATATCACATCGGCAAAATTGAGAAAATTATCAAAATGCCAATTCCACGTGAGGCACTTCCTGTAGAATTAGAAGTATTACAAACACCATTTGTTGAAAAACAAATTATGTTACGTGAAATTGATGAACAGAAAAAGCGTGAAGACCCAGATTTTAAAGGTGCTTTCCACGAGAAAAAAGACCGAAAAGTAAAAGCTAAAGAAAAAGAAGTAAAGAATAAAAAACAGCACATTACAGCAGGAAAAGACGCTCGTAAAAAAACATTTGGCAAAACAAAACGTGAAGACCCAAGACGAGGAAGAAGATAATAAGAAAGATTTTGGAGTAAAATTCAATGCAATGCTTACACCACAGTCGCAAAGCTTTATAGCACATACTGAATTTGAGGAGAAGGTAAAAAAGATGTTCAAGATTTTTGAACATGATAAAACCTTGTTCTTTACAGTTAGTTATTTAATTCTTACGGCTATCGGAATGATTTTTAGTGGAGCATATTTCCTTGTGTTTGATATTAATATTCTGGATTACTCTCAAATCAGTGACTTTATTCTGATTGCCTTCAAAGACCCTTTTTACTTATTATTTAGTGTATTGACGGTCATTTTAACCATTTTGATTTACTATTTGAATAAATGGTTAATGACTAAATTTCCTAACTATTTCCTCAAACAAGAGAAAAAAAGGTGGAATAAATGGTTTAAACAAACTGGGAATTATTACTTCTGGGGCTATATGATGGTTCTTTTGGTGTATATTCCAGAGTCTGCATATTTTTATGCACGATATAAAAGCAAAGAAATAAAAACAGGAAAAGGACAAGTAGTACAGGTATATTATAATTCGGACAACAAAAGTGTTAAGCCACCTTTTCCTACTTTAGTTGGTACAACAAGCAACTTTATTTTCTTGTATCATCCCGAAACAAAAACGACGGAAATCGTCCCTTTCAATAGTGTTAGTAAAATAGTCATTGTAGATTCAAGTCATGTTAGCAAAGCTCAAACAAGCACTCCTAAACCTCGCTAAACCAGAAAGAGCTATACAAACGGCTCGTTTTTTCAAAACAGGCGAAGGGCAATACGGCGAAGGCGATATTTTTATCGGCATTACCAATCCCGAAGTAAGGACTTTGGTAAAAGAGTTTTGGAAAGTAATTACACTTGCTGATATTCAGATTTTATTAGACGATAAAATACATGAATTTAGATTTACAGGCTTGATGATTTTGGTAGAACAATTTCAAAAAGCAGATGAAGAGAAAAGAACAGCAATCGTTGAATTTTATCTGAATAACCTTCCCCAAATTAATAATTGGGATTTGGTTGATTGTTCATGCTATAAAATTTTAGGAGAATATTTACTCAATAAAGACCGACAAGTACTTTATCAATTAGCAGAAAGTAAACATTTGTGGTCAGAGAGAATCGCCGTAGTTTCTACAATGGCTTTTATCAGAAAAGGTCAGTTTTTAGATTGTTTTAAGCTTTCTGTACTTTTCCTCACTCATCCACACGACTTGATGCACAAGGCCTGTGGATGGATGTTACGTGAGATTGGGAAAAGAGATGAATTGGCTTTGGAGGAATTTTTAGAAGAAAACCTCACAAAAATGCCAAGAACGATGCTTCGTTATGCGATAGAAAAAATGGATGAAAAGAAACGGTTATCTTATTTGAAACGATAATTATCCAATCGCCATTTTTACTAAATCTGCTGTATTTTTTGCTTTAGTTTTCTTCATCATGTTCGCACGGTGATTATCAACAGTACGAATACTTAGGAATAGTTTATCCGCAATTTCTCGACTATTGTAGCCTTGTACGATATGTTCTAAGATTTGTTTTTCTTTCGGGGTGATTTTTTGGAAAATCGGTCTGCTCGTATCAGGTTGATTTCCCGTTGTTTTTGAAAGAAGTTCGTCGATAATTACTTCTGAAATTTCAGGTGGAAAATACTTTCTTCCTTCCGAAACAACATTAATCGCACGCATTAGTTCTTCTTTACCAGTATCTTTTAACAAGTAACCACTAGCACCATTTTCAACAGAATTGATGATATATTCACGGTTGTTGTGCATTGAAAAAATAAGAATGCGTACTTCAGGGTATTCTTCTGAAATAATTTTGGCAGCCTCAATGCCTGTCATTTTAGGCATGGTCAAATCCAAAATAACAACATTGGGTGACAAAGCTTTTACTTTCTCGATGGCATCTAAGCCATCAGAAGCTTCTCCGATTACTTTCACGCTTTCTTCGTCTTCCAAGAGCATCTTCATCCCTTTTCTGACAACGTCGTGATCATCTGCTAATAATACTGTAATTGGGTTCATAATTTTTGTTGATTATATACAGAGAGTAATTATAAAATACTTATGTACCAGAAATTGCTAATGCTTTTAATGTTGAATTTATTAATTTTTTTTAAGATATTCAACTTAAGTACTAGGATACTCTTTCAGTATTTTTTCTCCGCTTAGTAATTAGTTTGTTGTTTGTGGCAATCGGAATGTTAACTAAGATACTAGTCCCCTTTCCTGTTTTTGATTGAATTTTACAAGTACCATTTAATAATTCGGCTCTTGTTTGCATATTTTTTAGACCGCTACCGCCCAAAGATTTTCGGATGGCTGGCAAGTCGAAACCAATTCCATTATCAGAAATAGTTAATCGAATAGAACCCTCATTCTCTGCTATTTCTACTTTTATTTTTTCCGACTTTGAATATTTTACTGCATTATGAATCGCTTCTTGTGTGATTCTATAAAGACATACTTCTACTCCTTCTGGCAATCGTTGAATTTTCTTTTCTTGAAATTCAATACTGATACCCGACATTTTGCCTACTTGTTCCGTCAAGATTCTGATGGCTGGCGTTACGCCAAAATCACTCAGTACAGAAGGCGCTAAATTAAATGCCACAGTTCTGGTAGCTTCGATGGTTTCTTGTATCAGTTTTTGTAATTCATCAAATGATTTATCTTGTTTTGGATTGATGAATGAAAAGCTTTTTACTTTTTCTCCATGTAATCGCAAACCCGTCAACATTTGTCCGATTCCATCGTGTAATTCTCTGGCTAATCTTTTACGTTCCATTTCTTGCCCTTCCATCAAGGAGGCAGAACGTACTTTTTCTTCAGCTAATTGTAGTTTAAACTTCTCTTCTGTAGCTTGTACCAAAGCTTGCTGAGTTTTGAGAAGTGTTTCATTGGTTTGGCGCAATTCACTTTCCGAATCTGTCAATTTTTTGATGACAAGTCGAATATAATTGGCAATCGGACGGAAAATGACAAAACCTTCTAAAATAAGAATACTGAACAAAATGATGAATAAAATCAATTCAATTCGTTTCGTCGTATCAACTCTTGCTCTTGATTCAACATCGTACTGAAAAACGATTTTGTTCATCATTTTCAGAAAAAGCCTTTCGTTTACTAATACTTGATGTAATGCAGCACGCATGGTTTCGTCCTGATTACTCACAGGTTTATTGATGCGCTCACTGATTAATTTAGCATTTGATAAAATGGTTTGAAAAATAGGATCTACTTCTCGAAACATGCTATCAATTTTAGGGCTATTTCTTACGGTATAAGTTTTACCGTCGGTTTTTAAATCTTTGTTTTTTAGTCCTTCATGGCTTTGTCCCCACAAAGTGATAATTTCTTTAATATCTTCCGAATAATGCTCGGCATCGGCTTGAAAAATATCTGGACGACACAACAAAATGGCTGTTTTAGAAAGCCTTTGGCTCAACATCCTTTGGCGCCCTGCAATATTGACAACATGTGAATCATCAATCAACGAATTCAGAAATACTTGAATAATAATTTGTCCAGACATAGAAAGCAACGCCACCATCGTGAGGGCTATCACATAGAGGCGAGTAAGTCTGTGGAAAATTTGACTATCAAGTGGCTTCATAACTTGAAATATACCAAACTTTCGGAAAAAATCATTTATAGTTTTCAAGTAATTTGCTGATTGTGAGATTGTTGAAAATTTTTCTTTGAAAAATCATGTAATGGGATTTTACAAACTGATAATTCGCAAGTTTTTGTGAATATCAATTTGTAAAATCTTTCTTGCTAGACACCCACAAATACTTGCCCATCTTCTACTTTGACTGGGTAAGTCTTAATCGTGTATTCATCGCCGCTTAAACATTCTCCAGTTTGTAATGAAAATGTTTTTTTGTGGAAAGGGCAAGCTACTTTTGGTTCATTGTCCGCACCAGTCGAGCCAATCATTCCTCTCGATAACGCCATTTGTTGGCGGTGTGGGCATTGGTTTTGCGTAGCATACCATTCGCCACGACGAGTAAAATTATAAATGGCAATTTGTTCGCCTTCAATCAAAGCGCAAGCGCCTCCGTTTTCTGGAATATCTTCAACACTGCATGCTACATGCCAAGTGATTGTTTGTTCTGCTATCATTGTTGTAATTATGATTGAGTGAATTGAGAATGAACTTTTGAAGATTAATTACCCAAAAGCTCATTCAATTAAACTATTTTACTTCCATTCTGCGGCCTTGATTTGATCACGCATTGGTTCAAATTTGGCATAAGGGTCTTTCATTTTTGGAGCATTCACAAAGTGTGTGAAACGCTTACGAAGTTCTGGATTGGTTACTACTTCTTTCCATTCGCATTTGTAAGCTTCTACCAAAAACTGCATTTCTTTTTCAAATTGTTCGTTCATTCCTAAAGCATCATCAATAATTACTGATTTCAAATAATTGATGCCGCCTTCCATTTTATCTAACCAAGGGGCAGTACGAGTAAGTGGCTCTGCCGTTTTGATATAGAACATCAAGAAACGGTCGATGTACTTCAAACAAGTGGCTGAGTCAATATCAGTAGCTAATAATTCTGCGTGACGAGGTTTTACACCACCATTTCCACACACATATAAATTCCAACCTTTTTCTGTAGCGATGATACCAAAATCTTTTGATTGTGCTTCGGCACATTCACGAGTACAGCCTGAAACCGCTGATTTTAACTTGTGCGGAGAACGTAAACCACGATAACGCTCTTCAACTTCAATAGAAAACGATACAGAATCTTGTACACCAAAACGGCACCAAGTAGAACCTACGCAAGATTTTACAGTTCTTAAAGATTTTCCGTAAGCGTGACCAGACTCGAAACCTGCATTCACTAATTCTTCCCAAATGTCTGGCAAGTCGCTTACGTGTGCACCGAATAAGTCAATTCTTTGTCCGCCCGTGATTTTAGTATATAGATTATATTTCTGTGCAACCTGTCCGATAACGATTAATTTCTCAGGAGTAATTTCTCCACCCGGAATTCTTGGTACTACCGAATAAGTACCATTTTTTTGGATATTGGCTAAGTAGCGGTCGTTAGAATCTTGAACGGTAGCGTTACCTTTTTCCAAAATCATTTCGTTCCATAAACTTGCAATGATTGAAGCCACCGCAGGTTTACAAACTTCGCAACCATCTCCTTTTCCTAAATTATCTAAAGCTTCGTCATAAGTTTTGTAGCCTTTGATTTTTACTAAATCAAATAATTCCTGACGAGTATAGTCGAAGTGTTCGCAAAGGACGTTTCTTACAAAAACACCTTGCGATTTCATCGTTTCATTAATCAAATCTTTCACCATCGGCACACAACCACCACAACCAGTACCAGCCTTTGTGCATTTTTTGATGCCATCAAGTGTTGTTACTTTATTTTCGATGATTTCATGACAAATTCCACCTTTGGTTACTGCTTCACAAGAACAAATCAAGGCTTCGTCTGGTAAAGACAATACGCCAGAACTTGCATGTTCACCTCCACCTCTTGAACCCAACATCAAATCTTCTGGGTCGGCAGGTAAAAGCACTTTGTTTTTAGTGTTTTGCAACAACATATTATATTGTTCTGCATCACCAACCAAAATACCACCTAATAAGTACTTGCCATCGTTTGAAATATTGATTCTTTTGTAAATACCTTTTGCAGTATTTTCAAATACGATAGTTTGTGCATTTGGTTCTTGAATGAAAGCATCACCAAAACTTGCTACGTCGATACCAATCAATTTTAATTTGGTTGACATATCAAAAGGTTTAAACTCTTTTTCGCCACCAATGATTGAAGTTGCTACAACGTCGGCCATTTCGTAACCCGGCGCAACTAAACCATAAATCATGTGATGTGCCAATGCGCATTCACCGATTGCAAAAATATTTGGATCTGATGTTTGAAGTTTATCATTTACGATAATACCCCCACGAGAACCTACTTCTAATCCAGCAATCTTGGCAACTTCGTCACGTGGTTTAATACCAGCAGAAATTACTAACATATCTACATCAAGCTTAGAGCCATCAGCGAAACTCATTCCTTCGATGATGCCATCTCCAACAATTTCCTGAGTATTTTTATTCAGATGAATCTGTAAACCTAATGCTTCTAACTTTGTCTGAAGTGTTTTTGAACCAGCTTCATCAATTTGTCTTGGCATTAATCTTGGTGCAAATTCAATTACATGCGTTTCTTCTAATCCTAAATCTAATAAAGCTTTTGCTGCTTCTAATCCTAATAAGCCACCACCAATTACTGCCCCTTTTTTGGCAGTTTTAGCGTGTGACTGCATCAAATCTAAATCCTCAATAGTTCTATATACAAATACGCCATCTTTTTCAACACCAGGAATCGGTGGCACAAATGCCGCAGAACCTGTTGCTAATACCAAGTAATCGTAATTAAGAACGATTCCATGATGAGAGCGTACCGTTTTAGCATCTTTATCAATATCAACAACTGGGTCTGAAAGATAAAGTGTAATACCATTCTCTTTGTACCAGCTGCTTGGTGCCATTGTCAAATCGTCTGCGGTTTTACCAGCAAAGTATTCTGACAAGTGTACACGGTCGTAAGCGGGGCGAGACTCTTCGCCAAAAACGACCAGATCAAAACTTTTAGACACATCTTTTGAAATAAGTTTTTCACAAAACTTATAACCGACCATGCCGTTCCCCACTACGACAATTTTCTTTTTCATAAATGATACAAGATTATGATTGACACTTTTAATGATTAATACTTATACAAAATGACTTGATGTTTTCTAATGACTAAGTATTTATTTGAAAACCTTAAATCAGTATTTGTATTTGTATGAAAATGAGTATTTATAACTATTTTTAGAAAAAATATAAATTTTAATAATTGTACTTTAAATATAAACCACTTTTTCTTAAAAATGCGTAAAAATGCTTATTTCATGTTCAAATTTAAACCTATTTTTTGTGATTTTGCAAATTTTTTGAGAAAATTAATAATTTTTGAATCTTTTATTTTGATTATTAACAATTATGTGCCATGTTTGTATCGAAATCACAACTGAGTATTTATAATCATCATTGTTCAAGTATAAAATACTAAAATATGAATATTCCAAGATTAACTTTAATTGGTGCCGGCCCGGGAGACATAGAGCTCATCACTGTAAAAGGGATTCGTGCAATTAAGTCGGCGGATGTAGTATTGTATGATGCGCTTGCAAATGAAGAGTTATTAGAGTTTGCTCATCCAAAGGCACTTCGTATTTATGTCGGAAAACGCTTAGGAAAATATGTTTATACACAAGACGAGATTAATCAAAAGATTGTTAGTTTGGCTTTAGAGTATGGGCACGTTGTGAGATTGAAAGGTGGTGATCCATTTGTATTTGGAAGAGGTTTTGAAGAGATAGAATACGCAAGAAATTTTAATATAGAATGCGAAGTAGTGTCAGGAGTTACTTCAGCGATTGCCGCACCAGCATCTATCGGGATTCCAGTAACAACGAGAGGTTTTTCAGAAAGCTTTTGGGTAATTACAGGAACAACAAAAGCTGGGGAGTTATCAAAAGATATAACATTGGCAGTGCAATCTACAGCAACGGTGGTTATTTTGATGGGAATGAGTAAGTTGACTCAAATCTGTGAATTGTTCGCAATGAATGGAAAAAGTGAAACACCCATCGCAATTATACAAAACGGTACTCGTAATAATGTGAATTTCGCAATCGGTACGGTATCTACTATTATTCCAATTGTTAAAGAACAGCAAATTTCAAATCCTGCTGTGATTGTTATCGGTGAAGTGGTGAGTTTGCATCCTTCATTTATTGAAAAGTTTAGTGATGAATTGGCTTTGAGCAACAAGCTATAGTAAGTAAACGAATTTTATTATTAATAATTAAAATTTACACAATCAGTTTTTTTCTTCCCTTCAGCATCCGTTGAAAAAAGTCTATCGTGGGGGCGATAGATTTTAACAAATCGGAGAAATTCACAGAAGATGATTTCTCTGTTTTACAAAAAGGTTATGAAAAATATTAGTACAAACAAGCCGCTTGATTCATTGAATGTATTTTCATTCAAAGGAATTCAAATGCAAACTTTTCACATTACTTGGATTACATTCTTTTTCTGTTTCTTTGGTTGGTTTGGTATTGCGCCATTGATGAAAATCGTAAAAGACGATTTAGGCTTAACAAAAGGACAAATTGGTAACATCATCATCGCATCAGTTTCTGCAACGATTTTTGCCCGTTTAATCATCGGTCGTTTATGCGATACTTTAGGGCCAAGACTTACTTATACTTGGTTGTTGGCAATTGGTTCAATTCCAGTAATGACAATCGGTTTAGCGAATAGTTACGAATCATTTTTACTTTTCAGACTAGCAATTAGTGTAATTGGCGCATCGTTCGTTATCACGCAATATCATACTTCTGCAATGTTTGCTCCAAATATTAAAGGTACAGCCAACGCAGTAGCTGGAGGTTGGGGGAATCTTGGCGGAGGAATCACAAACATGGTAATGCCCTTGGTTTTTGCAGCTTTCGTGGGCGCTGGTTATGTAAATCATGATGCTTGGAGATATGCAATGGTAATTCCGGGTGCTATTTTATTAGTCATGTCATTTGTTTACTACAGATTTACACAAGATACTCCTGCTGGAAATTATGCTAATATTAAAAGAGAAGCCGTACAAAAAGGTTCTTTCTTTTCAGCAGCATCTGATTATCGTACTTGGATATTGTTTTTAGCTTATGGCGCTTGTTTCGGAATTGAAATTACATTTGATAATGTAGCAGCATTATATTTTACAGAAAACTTCTCTTGCGATTTGAAAACAGCAGGACTTTTAGCTGGAGCATTCGGATTCATGAATCTTTTCGCTAGAGCAATCGGAGGAATTGTTGCAGATAAAGTAGGTAAAACCTATGGTATGAAAGGAAAAGGCTGGTTATTAGCTGGTTTATTAGCGATGGAAGGCTTAGGTATCATGTTATTTGCACAAACAGGTTCAATTGGTTTTGCAGTAATGGCGATGTTAGGTTTTGCAATGTTCTTGAAAATGGCAAACGGTGCTACTTATGCTATCGTGCCTTTTATAGATTCAAAAAATGTAGGTTCAGTAGCAGGAATTGTTGGTGCAGGAGGAAATTTAGGTGGAGTACTTGCTGGATTTTTATTCAAATCAGAAACGATTACTTATGCTGAGGCATTCATGTATATTGGAATAAGTGTAGCTGTGATTGGGGGATTAACAGCACTCATTAAATTCGACAGAAAAGCATTACCAGTAACAGAACAAACGTTAGAAGTAGCTTAACACCTCTTTAGACCAAACTTTGCAAGCAGAAGTGCTTGCAAATCCATCTCAAATTTTTGAGGAAAAGTTATTTGAAATATTGTGCTATTAACCATTCTAAAATGATTAGAATTTTGAAACGATAGTGGGGGCTATCGACTGAAAAATAAAGAAAAACCCGAACGAGATGGGGGTCTCAGTTCGGGCGAAATTGCGTAAACTCTGTTAAAATTTTTCACAATCAATCACAAAAGTATGAAAAAATCTTACATTTTTAAACTTGCTTTGGTCTTATTTTTGGGTACTTCTACCCAATTCATCGCAAAAGCTCAGTTCACTTTGCAAGGGCAAATGAGAACTCGTACAGAAGTACGAAATGGTTTGGGAAATTTAGTAGTAAACGATGCTAAATCGGCTGCTTTTACTTCTCAAAGAACAAGATTAAACTTTGGTTATAAATGGGACAGAGTAACTTTTGGTGCTGCTGTTCAAGATGTTCGTGTTTGGGGACAAGATGCTTCTTCTATTTCAAATGCTGATGGAGCAAAATTGATGCTTCATGAAGGTTGGGCAGAAGTAACTTTAGCTAACAAAGCTGATACTACGATTAAATTCAAATTAGTTGATTTATTGAGTATCAAAATTGGTCGTCAAGAATTGATTTATGATGACGTTCGTTTAATTGGTAACCTTGATTGGTTACAGCAAGGTCGCCGTCATGACATGGTTTTACTAAAAGGAGTACATCATGGATGGCAATTTGATGTTGGTTTGGCTTTCAACCAAAATGCTGATGCTTTTGGTATTACTGGAACAGGTTATGTACCAGCCAATTTAAGCCCAACAACAAGAACTTCAACTGGCGTTTTAGTACCAACACCTGCAGGCATTATTCCATTGACTGTAGGCGGAGGAATTGGAGCTAATTCAGTAAAAACAGGTGGTGCTTTGGCATGGATTAACCCTCCATCAACCAATGGCGCTTCTCAAGATTATAAGTCTTTCAAAAGTGTTTATATCAGTAGAAAGTTTAACCAAACTAAATTCTCTGGTTTATTTTTCCAAGATGATTTCAGTGCTTATCGTTTAGATTCAGTTGGAAGTGCTTCTACAGGTTACGTTTATGGTAGAAGGTTCGTTGCTTCTGGTGCTACTGATGCTTTCGATTACGGACAGTCACGTAGTCGTACAACGTATGGTTTGATGATTAATCACACGATTGGGAATGCTTCAGGTTTTGGAAAAATCGCTTTACAAGGAGCTTATTACGGACAAACTGGTAAAGACCGTGAAGGAAATGACATGGATGCGTATCACTACACATTGGCTGCTACTTATCAAAAAAGTAGATGGGCATTTACTTTAGGATACGATGTGCTTTCTGGAAACGATGGTACAAGTGCGACGAACAATTACAAAGCTTCAACTGGAAAAAATAATCGCTTCGACCCACTTTACGGAACGCCACACAAACACTGGGGATATATGGATTACTTCTATGTAGGCACAAACTCGCCTGCTGGAGGTTTGAATAACGGATATTTCAAAGCAAAATATACAACAAACACTGTAACAGTTGGTGTTGATTATCATTCATTTGCATTGAACAAAGCAACAACAAAAGGTGATGGAACATTGGTAGGAACAGATTTAGGGAATGAAATAGATTTCATATTGAATTACAATATGAATAAATTCACAAACCTTGAATTGGGCTATTCTGTTATGATGGCAACCGCCAATATGCCATTTGCAAAAGGACAAGCCACTACCGATGTTGCAGCTAATAACTTTAACAAAACTGGAACCTGGTTTTATGCCATGATTAACATTCGTCCAGATTTCTTTTACGCTAAACCAGTAGCGATTAAATAATTTAGTGAGTACTAGTGTGAATTGTGAATGGTGAGGTGTGAATATTTTTTAGTAATCACTAATTCACTCAATCGCTAAATCACTCAATAATATAATATAGCTTCTCAATTCGATGGGGGTCGAAACGAGAAGTATTCTTAAATAAAAAAACAAAAAAATATGAAAACTCTGTTAAAAAACTCAATTGCTGTAATCTGTTTGATGGTATTTTCCATTGCAGTTTCAGCATCACGAATGAATCCACCAGCTAGAAAAATTAAATTAGGATTTATTCCACTTACCGACTGTGCGCCACTTGTAGCTGCAAAAGAATTAGGTCTTTTCGCAAAATATGGCGTTGATGTAGAACTTTCAAAAGAAGCCTCTTGGGCAAATATCCGTGACAAAGTATTGAATGGTGAATTAGACGGTGCACATTGTTTATTTTCGATGCCACTTTCAGTTTATACAGGTATTGGTGGAAAAGCAGGCTCAGAAATGAAAATCGCTATGGTCTTGAACAACAATGGTCAAGCCATTACACTTTCAAAAGATTTCTGTGGTTTGGTTGGTTATAAAGAAATGAACAAAGTAGCGGCAGCCATCAAAGATGTTAAAACTAAAAAAGAAGTAACATTTGCGATGACTTTCCCGGGTGGAACACATGATATTTGGTTAAGAAACTGGTTAGCAGCAGCAGGTGTAAATCAAAAGTCGGTTGGTATTATCACTATCCCACCGCCACAAATGGTTGCCAATATGCGTGTTGATAATATGGAAGGTTTTAGTGTTGGTGAACCTTGGAATGGTGTTGCGGCAGCACAAAATGTTGGTTTTACACACATTGCTTCACAAGATATTTGGCAACATCATCCTGAGAAAGCTTTGGTAGTAAATTCGAAATTTGCAGCTGAAGAAAGAGAAGATTTGAAAAAAGTAATGAAGGCGATTATCGAAGCTTGTAAATGGTTAGATAATATGGGAAATCGTAAAAAAGCAGCAAGCTGGTTAACGAAACCATATTATGTAAATGCTCCATTACAAGTAATTGAGGCCCGTTTATTAGGCTCAAGTGATTTAGGTTGTGATTTAGGCGTTCAGAAATACAAAGGAGATTACATGACTTTCTATAACAATGGTGTTGTAAATACTCCTCGTAAATCTCACGCTATGTGGTTTTTGGCACAATATGTTCGCTTTGGATATTTAAAAGCAGAACCAAGTTATAAAGCCATTGCTGAAAAATTGATTCTTGATGATTTGTTTGCAGAAGTAGCTAAAGAAATGAGTGTTCCAGTTCAAGTGGATATGAAGCCTTTCAAAACTACTTATGATGTTGTTTTCGACCCAGCTAATATTGACGATTACTTAAAAGCAACCAAAAAATAAAGTTTGTCAGCGATTATCGGTTAATATTTTTAGTGTTAACCGATAATTGATAACAAGCACCAAGATTATGAAATCAGTTTCAATTAAAGATATAGCCATCAACTTTATATATTTTGTGGCAAGCATGATAATTCTGCTAGGTATCTGGCATCTAATTTCAGTCATCACAAAAGCCGAAATTCCTAATCCAGCTTCAACTTGGATTGTCTTTAAAGAACTTATTGCAGATCCATTTTATGATTATGGACCAAACGATAAAGGAATCGGAATTCAATTATTAAGTTCATTAGGAAGAGTATCAACAGGTTTTGCTTTAGGAAGTTTAATTGCTATTCCAATGGGATTGCTAATGGGTTCAACAAAGATTGGGATGAAATTATTAAACCCAATTGTACAAATCCTTCGTCCAGTATCGCCTTTGGCTTGGTTTCCTTTAGGGTTATTAGCATTCAAAGCTTCTGATGGAGCAACGATTTTTATCATTGCTATTACGTCTTTATGGCCAACAGTGATTAATACAGCTTTTGGAGTATCAAGTATTCCAGATGATCATAAAAATGTAGGAAAAGCATTCGGCTTTTCGAAATGGAAGTATTTAACGAGAATTATGTTGCCTTTTGCTATTCCACACATCATTACTGGTTTGCGTTTATCAATCGGTATTGCTTGGGTAGTAATTGTAGCTGGCGAAATGCTTTCGGGTGGTGTAGGTATTGGTTTTTTTGTTTGGGATAGTTGGAATGGTCTTTCTTTGGAAAGAATTTTGGTCGCAATTCTTATTATCGGAACAGTTGGTTTATTGTTCGATAAAGCATTCAACGGATTACAAAATGCTTTTTCTTGGGATAAAAAATAAGCCGAAGAAATCATATTTTGAATATTCATTCAAACATCAAAATCATTATTTCCTATGACTAACATCGTAAATCCAAGTCAATTAGCTGATTCAGCTAACGACTTCCATAAAATAAATAACCGTGAAACTGCTATCGATATTAAAGACGTTACGGTAGCATTCAAAGGTTCAAAAGGTACTTTTACTGCGGTAAAAGACATTAGTTTAGAAGTAAAAAAAGGTGAAATCGTAGCCTTGATTGGTCACTCTGGTTGTGGAAAATCAACGTTGATGAATACCATTTCAGGAATGGTAACGCCATCGTCTGGTGAAGTAATTGCCAACGGGAATATCGTAAAAGGACCGGGTCCAGACAGAGGAATCGTTTTTCAAAACTACTCTTTATTGCCTTGGATGTCGGTTTACAAAAACATCTATGAAGCAGTTGATTCTGTTTTCAAAGATAAAAATTCTAAAGAGAAGCACGAGATTGTAGATCACTATATCCAAATGGTGAATTTAACACCACACAAGGATAAGTTGCCAGGTCAATTATCGGGGGGAATGAAACAGCGTGTAGCCATTGCTCGTGCTTTTGCCATCAACCCAAGTATTCTTTTGTTAGATGAACCATTCGGAGCCTTAGATGCCCTTACGAAAGGTTCAATGCACATTGAATTATTGAAACTTTGGAATTTAGATAATCGTAACAAAACAATTGTAATGGTTACGCACGATATTGAAGAAGCTATTTTCTTAGCAGATAAAGTTGTTGTAATGAACAATGGTCCAGCTGCAACTATCAAGAAAATTGTTGACATCAATTTACCAAGACCAAGAAACAAAAAAGATATTACTCATGACCCTGAGTACATCAGAGTTCATGACGAATTATTGAGCTTGTTGTTTGATAAGTTCTCTATTGAAGACTAAATAAAAAATCCCGAAGTGTTGAACTTCGGGATTTGTCCCTAAACCTTGGCGGAGGCATCTAGGTAATGAGATTTTGGAATGGTTAAGTATTTTATAAATAGCTAAATCAAATTCCAAAACAGCTTTTTCAAAGCTATATTGTATAGCGTTTTGAGATAAACGTTAAACAAATCTAAGTAACATCGACCAGTTTTACAAAGAAAAAATTTAAAAAAACGCTGATTTTTTCATAAAACTGATTTTTTAAACCGATGAGAGCTTTTTATTGATGATTGATTAAGAAAAAATGTTTGTTGTGCGGAAGAATTTGTTTTCCGAATGTTTTTACAAGGAATAAAATATAATTATAAAAATTAAAAATTTGACTATGTCGATACCTTTAAAGATAAAGTGCTTATAAATAGCGTGTTAAGCATTCTTTCCTTAGGCTTATACTGATAATAGTAAAATTGGAAATTGAAATAAATATTATAAATCGTCAAAAGAAATGAGCAGTAAATCAAATCTTAAAAAGTATAAATCTACCTGCTCGTATTGTGGGGTTGGTTGTGGTGTGGAAGTAACAGATTTAGGCAATGGTAGGCTGCATCTTGAAGGAGACAAAGATCACCCTTCAAGTAAAGGAATGTTATGTTCAAAGGGAATGAATCTGCATTATACAGTAATGGATCAATCAGATAGATTGCTGTACCCAGAAATGAGATTCAACCGAAATATGCCATTACAACGAGTATCGTGGGATACTGCCCTCGACCGTACTGCTGCCATTTTCAAAACATTTATTCAAAAATATGGTCCCGACTCTGTCGGTTTTTATGTTTCTGGGCAATGTCTTACAGAAGAATACTACGTAATCAATAAGCTTATTAAAGGCTTTATTGGTTCTAATAATATTGATACCAACTCTCGTCTTTGTATGTCATCGGCGGTGGTTGGTTATAAGCTTACTTTGGGGGAAGATTCTGTTCCTGTTTGTTATGATGACATTGAATTAGCAGATTGTTTTTTTGTAACAGGTGCTAATCCAGCGTGGTGTCATCCTATTATCTGGCGAAGAGTAGAAGCGCACAAACAAGCGAATCCGAATGTAAAAATCATTGTAGTTGACCCAAGACGTACTCAAACGGCTAGTCAAGCAGATTTACATTTACAAATTCATCCCGGAACAGACATTACTTTGACTAATGCCATTGGTAGAGTATTAATCGAAAAAAATTGGATAGACCAAGATTTTATCACTAACAACACTGACGGGTTTGAGGCATATCAAGCACAAGTAATGCAGAAATCGCTGGAAGAATCTGCTTTAATTTGTGGGGTTACGCTTGAAGAAATAACATTAGCGGCACAATATATTCACGAATCAAAGGGATTTTTATCGATGTGGACAATGGGCTTGAATCAGTCTGTTATCGGAGTGAATAAAAACCTTTCTTTGATTGATTTACATTTAATTACGGGTAAAATTGGTCGTGAAGGAAACGGTCCTTTTTCATTGACTGGTCAGCCCAATGCAATGGGCGGTCGTGAAGTAGGCGGTTTGGCTAATATGTTGCCAGCGCACAGAGATTTATTGAATCCAGCACATCGTGATGAAGTACAAGCTTTTTGGGGAGGCACAAAAATTTCGGATAAACCGGGTTTCTCTGCCACAGAAATGTTTGAAGCTTTGGCAGATGGACGTATGAAAGCGATTTGGGTAGTTTGCACCAATCCTTTAGTAAGTCTGCCAGATGTTACTTTGGTTGAAAAAGCCTTAGAAAAAGCCAAATTCGTAGTTGTTCAAGATATTTCAAATCGTTCAGATACTATCAAATATGCTGATGTTGTACTTCCTGCGGCTGCATGGCTAGAAAAAGAAGGAACAATGACTAATTCTGAAAGAAGAATTACACATTTACCTAAAGTGCTAGACGCTCCTGGCGAAGCAAAATCAGACACTGAAATTATTAACCTTTTCGCTAACAAAATGGGCTTTGGCGAAGCCTTTAATTACACTTCCCTTTCTGAGGTTTACGACGAACATTGTCGTTCAACTAAAGGAACAAATATTGATATTTCAGGGCTTAATTATGAGATTTTAAAAGAGAATAGAAGTATTCAATGGCCATATCCTGCCAATGCTGAATCTGTGGAAAAATCTTTTAAGGAGTCAGGAACAAGACGCTTGTTTACAGACGGCAAGTTCTACACCTTCAATCAAAAAGCAAAAATTCATGCTGTGCCAGACGAAAACCACTCTGAAAGCATGAATGAAGATTTCCCTTTAGTAATGACTACTGGTCGTATCCGTGACCAATGGCATACCATGACCAAAACTGGGAAAGTCAATAAACTCAATCAACACATTGCTCAACCTTATCTGGAAATTCATCCAGAAGATGCCCAAGAAAGACAAATTTCCGATAATCAAATTGTTGAAATTGTTGGTCGTCGTGGAAAAGCACAAGTAAAAGCCAAAGTTACTACGGATGTTAAAAAAGGCGTTTGCTTTATGCCGATGCACTTCGGTAGAATTTTAGGAAGCGATTTTGGTAGAACAAACAATTTAACCAATAGTTTGTACGACCCACGTTCAAAAGAACCAGATTTTAAATTCACGGCTGTAGAAGTAAGAGCTTACGTAAAACCACACGAAAAAATTATCATTATCGGTGCGGGTTCTGCGGGTTTAGGCTTCATTAAATCTTATCGTGAGCTTAATCAAACAGATGAGATTCACGTTTTCTCAAAAGAAATCCATCCTTTTTACAACAGAGTAATGTTGCCAGATTATATTTCTGGCGCTCAGGATTGGTCGCAATTGGTAAAATTACGTGAAGATCAATTCACAGAATCTAACATTCATGTTCATAAAGGCATTGAAGTCGTAAATATCGACCGTAAAAATAAAACCATTGTTGACTCAGAAGGAAACGAGCATACTTATGATAGATTGATTCTAGGAATGGGTTCAAGAGCATTTATGCCACCTTCTATTCCAAAAATTCCGGGAATTTTCAATATGCGTTCTCGTATTGATGCCGATAGTTTAATGCCATTTTTAAAACAAGATAATCCACATGCTTTAATTGTTGGTGGAGGTTTATTGGGGCTTGAATTGGCAGCTTCTTTGCGTGAAATCAATGTAAAAGTAACGATTGTTCAACGCATTAGCCGTTTTATGGATAGACAATTAGACCCACTTGGCTCTGAATTGTTGACCGAAGAAATATTAAACTTAGGCATTGATGTTTATTTCAATGATGAAGTATCAGCTTTTTATGGTACAGATAAATTTGAAGGCGTTCGCTTAAAGTCAGGTAGAAAAATTGATGCACAAGTAGCCGTTTTTGCCATTGGTACTTCTCCAAATGTTGAAATTGCTCGTGCGGCAGGCATTGAAGTAAATCGTGGAGTTGTGGTGAATGATTATCTTCAAACATCCGACGAAAGTATTTTTGCCGCAGGGGAAATCGCTCAATGGCGTGGACAAATGTGGGGAATTACAGCTGCCGCCGAACAACAAGCAGATATCATTGCAAAATATATTGCAGGCGATTTTGCTAGTTATTACAAAGGCTCGCTTTCGATGAACATCATGAAAATACAAGGAGTACAATTATGTTCTTTAGGAATGATTGATACGCCTAAATCACCTGATTACGAGGAGATTATTTTCATTGATAAAGCAAAACGCTATTATAAAAAATGTATCATTCATAATGATAAATTGGTTGGAGCGATTTTGATTGGCGATAAATCTGAATTCTTAGAGTTTAAAGATTTAATTGCCAATGGCATAGAATTATCCGACAAACGTTTAGAATTATTAAGAAGTGGTAAAAAAGCTGACCCAGTAATGGGAAAATTGGTTTGTTCTTGTAATAATGTAGGCGAAGGAAATTTGAAAACTACCATTGCAAGCGGTTGTAAAGATTTCACAGCTTTGTGTTCACAGACGGGAGCTGGAATGGGTTGCGGAAGTTGCCGACCAGAAGTAAGAGCTATTTTAGAGAATGCTTTAAAAGAGGCTTTGGTAGAAGCTTAATTTTAAATTTGACATAAAAATAGGGAAGTTATCGTTAGACAGACTTCCCTAAATTCATTGTACAGAGGTTAAAAAACTGTTTTGCCATAGTCGTTAATGTTTAAAGATTAACGGATAGCTACAACAACGTCACGGTTTGTGATAAGATTTGTTTTGATTTCAAAAGATTTTGATTCAACAACATTCACATTTTGGCTGATAACTTCGATAGTATATTTTCCATCTGCTAAGCTAGAGAAATCGAAAGTTTTAGCGAATTTACCACCTTTAGTATCAACATATTCACGGTGAATTTCGTTTTTGTCAGCATCTGTAACTACAACTACAACTTTTTTGCTTGCTACGTTGTCAACCCAAACATTGAAGCTTAATGAGTTATTTACTTGAGCAATTTTGCTTTTTACAAGGCTAGCTGATTCGTCGAAGTTTGAAGCGAAAGTATTTACGTTTGATAAGCAAACCATAGTAACTGCTACGATAAATGCTTTAACTGTGTTCTTTTTCATGACTTTATTATTTAATTGTTATTAATGATGAAATTTATTAAAAGGATAATTTGTATTTTTCTAAGAATTTATTTTTCTGTATTAAAAGTATTTTCTATTTGGACGTCACTTAATAAAAGATGCTTTCGTTTGAAAAAGGAAATTGATTTTAATTTTCAACTCAGCGCTTAGAATTTTATCCGTGTCATTCGTTTGACGATGTAAACTTAGAAAAGGATTTTGATATGTCAATCATGAAGAAGCAATTATTTTCACTTTTTCAAGAAAGTTCCTCTAAAAAAAATCATATTTATAGGAATAATACAATTTGATAAATCGCATTTATATAAAATATTAAAATAGTTATACGAAGATTTTACCTATAATACGCATTTGATTTTCAGTATATTAAGTATAAATCACTATGATGTTACGCTAATTATTTATATATTTGATAAATTATTTAAATGATATTCAACATGAAAGATTACTCACTACTTAAAATAAATCTAACTGGTGGAATTGTTTCGCCAGGCACTTTACAAAGTATTCTTTTAGCAGCAAAATCAGCAGGAGTTAGAGAAGTAAGGTTCGGAGCAAGGCAACAATTGTTGATGTATGTTAAATCAGAAATTGTTCGAGGAAGTAGTATATTAGAATTTAAGAAAAAATTGTACGAAACTAATATTTCTTTCGAAGAAGATACAGATAAAAAACCTAATATTATTTCTTCGTATTGTGCAGAAGAAGTTTTTCCGACAGGACAGTGGATTTCAGAAGGAATTTATAGAGATATTTTTGATGGTTTTGATTACGAACCTCAGTTAAAAGTCAATATTTCAGACTCTCAGCAATCTTTCACACCATTTTTTACGGGTAATTTGAATTTCATCGCCTCAACCATTCAGAATTTCTGGTATTTGTATGTGCGTTTTAAGCAATCGAACAAAGTTTTTCGCTTTCCGATTTTGATTTATACTTTAGAAATTCCCAAAGTATGTAAGCGCATAGAAGAAGTAATTTTGAATGCTGGCGAGATGGACGAAAATGAAGTTTATGAAAAAGTAATTGCTAAAGGAGAAATTATTTCACAAGTAATCCTTGAAGAGCTAGTATTGCCTAAATTTTCATTACCTTATTACGAAGGCTTTAACCGTTACGGAGAAAAAACTTGGTTAGGAATTTATAGAAGAAATGAAACCTTCCCAATAGAATTTTTATCTGAAATTTGCGAATTATGTCTTGAAACCAAAGTTGGTCAAATTTGTACAACGCCTTGGAAATCATTGATTATCAAAGGAATTGAAAATAAACATAGAAACCTTTGGGACAAACTATTAGGTAAGTACGGCATCAACGTTCGTCATGCAGCTAACGAATTGAACTGGCAAGTAGAAGATTTATCACCAGAAGGCTTATCATTGAAAAAAGCCATTATTCGTGAATTTGATGATGAAGATGTGCGTACTTTTGGTTTAAGTTTTGCAATTCAGACACGTTCAAAGTCGGAAGTATTTGGTTCGGTAGTTATTAAGAAAAGAAAGATTTTTGCTGGAATTTCTCATGTATTTGATATTTATCATACGGTTGATTTTAACCCGAACAATCGTACTTTAACTTTATTTGAGAAAGGAGTAAACAGAGCGCACGTTCCTGAAATTTTGCAACGTTTATCAAAACGCTTCTATGCAGTTAAGAAAGTAGATACAACAGTAGTGAAAAAGGCAACTTTAAATAAAGAAGAAACCGAAGTAGAATTACATCAATGTAAAACTTGCTTTACCATTTATGATAGTCGTTTTGGTGATGCTGTCAATGGTATTGCGGCAGGAGTAAAATTCTCCGAATTACCAGCTGATTATTGTTGCCCAATGTGCGAAAGCGAAAAAAGTGAATTTGAAGCAGTGAAAGCAGATAAGTTATTGGTGTAAAGTATTTTAGTATAAAAATAAACGTCGTCTTTGTGTTGAACAAAGACGACGTTTTATGAAAATATGAAGCTAAAACTTAAAAACTCCCAACATGAAAGCGTTTTTCAAAATAAGGTTTCAAGAATTTTTTGTCGATAAACTTTAGAAAAACCAATGTGTTAATCGTCAATAATCCATTGATAAAAAATTTATTTTGAAGAATATTCAAAACAGGATTCAAATTAACTTTCATCGTAGAAGGACTACTCAAAGAAAACACCATCATTAATGAAAGGACAAGTACAATGCCAGCGCCAGTCAAAAAGTAAAAAGGTAATTTACTCGTCTTTCTTTCAAGTACTTCTGCTTGCGCCAATTCCCATTTATCCATTAATTTATCGGTAAAATTAACGGCAGTTTTTTCAACAGGTATTGCTTCCAACAAAGCATGCGTTTCTGCATACTCTTGAAAAAGAGAACGATAGGCTTCGTCGCTTACCAATAGATTTTGATGGCGGATAATTGTTTCCTCAGAAGCAATGCCATCAAGAATGTCAAAAATCTCTTCGTCTTTCATATTATTGTTCGTTTGAAAAATCAAACTTAGATTAATGTTCTTACTTCACTTCCTAAAATCCTTTTCATTTCTTCTGCTAATCGTTTTCTGGCTCTGCAAAGTTTTACTTTGGCTGTTTCGGCAGAAATTCCAACGATTTGAGCGATTTCTTCTAATGATTGTTCTTTCAAATAAAAGAGTGTTATCATCGTAACATCGTCGGCAGAAAGCTGGTTCAAGGCTTTTTGAATGTACTTTTTTTGTTCGTTTACTTTTAAATTATCGCTTGTATCAGCTGGTGCTTGTTGGGCAGCTTCCGAAATACTGATGTCTTCTGCCACAATAATTTTTTTCCGTTTAAACATCAAAGCAGCATTAAATACAATTCTGTAGAACCAAGTAGTGAATTTTGCTTCTTGATTAAAACTCGGCAAAGCATGAAAAGCTTGCATAAAAGCATCTTGAGAAACCTCTTCGGCATCCTCACGTGTGCCTACAATTTTGTATGCAACCGTAAAGGCATAGTCTTTATGGCGATTGGCAAGCTCTCTATAGCCCGACTGGTCGCCTGTTAATATGCGTTGGATGATTTGATTATCTGTTTCCTTGGTTTTCACATGGATAGGATGCAACAATAGTTGAAAAGGTTACAACAAGATAAACATTTTTATTTTTAAAAATAACTGTAACCTCAAACAAGTTTATTACATCATATCGGCAAGATTTTAAAAATTCACGAAAACAAAAACTTTTTTTATAACATGGAAAATTTAGATAGCTTAGTTCCAATTGTAGGAATTATGGTGCCAATTGTAGCAATTATCAGCACCTTCACAATGATAGTATTTTTACGTAAATACGATAATGACGAAAAAATGGCAATGATTGCCAAAGGAATTGCTCCACCTGAAAAAAGCACTAAAAACTATAATGTAAACCCAAGCCATTCATTACGTTGGGGCTTTGTATTAATTGGTTTTGGTATTGGTTTATTGATGGGAAGCCTGTTGGAAAGCGTATTGAATGTTGATGATGATGTAGCACACTTTTCAATGATTTTCATTTTTGGAGGTTTGGGTTTGTTGGTTTCTTACTTCTATCAAATGAAACTCAATCAAAAAAACTTACCTGAGAATAAAGAGTAAAATCTAATAATTTTCTTTCCCAAGGTCCTCAAAATTCAATTTTGGGGACTTTTGTTTTTGTCAAAAACATTTTAACATTTCATTAACAAGTTTTAACATTTTATTGAGAAATACCATCAAGTTTTTATCGTTATTTTGACACAACAAATCAGCAATAATACTTTGATTATCAATAAAAGTACATTTTAACAGCAGCACTCAGATTCGAACTTTTAGCCTCTAGCAATATGGAGCCTCCAACCTAAGGGAACGGAGGCTTTTTTATTGTTCATTCAAAAGCCGTAAATTGTGGGCATCATGTTCAACTCAAATATTCACAATGGTAATTTTTAAAGACCTTCAAGCGCTAAAAAATAGCATCGGTACAGAAATAGGAACAACCGAATTTACAACGATTACTCAGGAAATGATTAATGATTTTGCGAAAGCAACGCATGATTTTCAGTGGATTCATGTGGATGAAGCTATGGCAAAGAAATACTCTCCTTTTCAGCAAACTGTAGCGCATGGTTTTTTGACTTTGGCATTAGCACCTAAATTTATAGCAGAGCTTTTCAAAGTAGAATCTGTAAAAATGGGTTTGAATTATGGTGCTAATAAAATACGTTTCACGGCTGCTGTTCCTGCGGGAAGTAAAGTAAGTATGAAGGCTAATATTTTGGAAGCCGAAGAAGTACAACCCAAAGGTTTGAAAGTAACGATGAATTGTATTTTTGAAATTGAAGGACAAACAAAACCTGTCTGCATTGCCGAGTTGATTTCTGTATTTTATGAGTAATCCATACAGAGAAAGTGAATGCGGAAGTTTAGAAGAAAAGAAAAACCTTCTTGATAAACACTGAGTTTCGGTATTATAATTCAAGTTTATGCGAAAAAACAGATGAATGTTCTGTGATTCTCTTAATTTTTGAATAACAAAAATCCCTGATTTTCACTAACTTTGTTATTAATCAAGCATAAATAGAATAATAATTAATTGACCACTTCAAAGATATGAGACTAAAAGTTTGTGGAATGCGTAACTCTGATAATATCAAAGAGTTATTAGAACTAGGACCCGACTATATGGGTTTTATTTTTTATGAAAAATCAAGCCGTTTTATAGGAGAAGAATTAGACGAAGAATTGCTAAAATCATTTCCACATACGGTAAAAAAAGTAGGTGTTTTTGTGAATGCAACGCAAGCATATATTTTAGATAAAGTAAAAAAATATGCTTTAGATTATGTGCAGTTACATGGTGAAGAAATGCCCGATTTTTGTAGAAACCTCAAATTTAAAGGAGTAAATATCATTAAAGCTTTCTCGGTCGATAATCAATTCAATTTTGGTAAACTACTCAATTTTAAACCCTATTGCGATTACTTTTTATTTGATACCAAAGGGGATTTGAAAGGAGGCAACGGTATTACGTTCGATTGGTCGGTTTTACGCCGATATGATAACGATAAACCATTTTTTTTGGCCGGGGGCATAGATTTAGATAATGCCGCCCAAGCTAGGGAGTTAGCAGGCTTAAAGATTCATTCGCTGGATGTAAACAGTAAATTTGAAATAGCACCAGCGTTGAAAGACATAGAGAAATTAAGTGAATTAATGAAAATAGTAAAACCAACAGAAGCAATCTTAACATCAATATGATAGCACCAGAAATATATAACGTAAACGAAAAAGGATATTACGGACAATTTGGTGGAGCATTTATTCCTGAAATGTTGTATCCCAACGTGGAAGAATTAAGAGTCTCTTATCTCAGTATCATGGAAGAGCCTTCTTTCAAAGAAGAATTTAATGCTCTTTTGAAAGATTATGTAGGGCGTCCTACTCCTTTATTTTTGGCAAAACGTCTTTCTGAAAAATATAATACAACGATTTATTTAAAAAGAGAAGACCTTTGCCATACGGGTGCTCATAAAGTAAATAATACCATCGGGCAAATATTAATGGCAAAGCGTTTGGGCAAACATAAAATTGTTGCTGAAACAGGTGCTGGTCAACACGGAGTGGCAACTGCTACGGTTTGTGCTTTAATGGGCTTAGAATGTATCGTTTACATGGGGGAAATAGACATTCAGCGTCAGGCACCAAACGTGGCACGTATGAAAATGCTAGGAGCTAAAGTAGTACCAGCAACTAGCGGTTCAAAAACATTAAAAGATGCTACCAACGAAGCCATGCGTCACTGGATTAATAATCCTGTTGATACGCATTATATCATTGGTTCGGTAGTGGGTCCTCACCCCTATCCAGATATGGTTGCTCGTTTTCAGTCGGTGATTTCCGAAGAAATTAAATGGCAGTTAGAAGAGAAAACAGGTAAAACAAATCCAGATTATGTAATTGCTTGCGTAGGTGGAGGTTCTAATGCAGCGGGTGCGTTTTATCATTTCTTACACGACGAAGAAACAAAATTAATTGCCGCAGAAGCAGCAGGTCATGGTATTAATTCTGGCATGTCGGCAGCGACTACTTTCTTAGGAAAACCAGGAGTTTTGCATGGAAGCAGAAGTATTTTAATGCAAACGGAAGATGGACAAGTAGTTGAACCACATTCTATTTCAGCAGGTTTGGATTATCCGGGAATTGGACCAATGCACGCTCATTTATTTGAAAGTAAAAGAGCTACCTTCTTTGACGTTACAGACCAAGAAGCAATTGATGCAGCAATGGAGCTTTCTTTATTAGAAGGAATTATTCCAGCCTTAGAATCAGCCCACGCTTTAGCAGTTTTACCAAAATTAGGAGCAAAACCTAATGAAGTAGTAGTAATTAATCTTTCTGGGCGTGGTGATAAAGATTTAGAAACGTATCAAAAATATGTCAAGTAATTGATTGATAATTTGTTAGTATTAAAAAGGCTTTCTCTGTTTTCAGGGAAAGCCTTTCTAATTTATTAATTCATATCGCTCAAATCTCATCACTCATAGCTACAAGCTAATCCTAAAACTTCAACCACTCTCCTTTTGCACGCATTACTTGTTCAATAACATCTCTTACAGCACCTTTTCCTCCTTTTTGTGGAGAAACATAATTGGCGATAGATAGAATCTCTTCACAGGCATCAGCAGGGCAAGTAGCAAAAATATCTGGACGAAGCATTACTTCATAATCGGGTAAATCGTCGCCCATGTATAAAATATTCTCTTCTGGAATTTCTACATTAGCAAGCCAATCTTGATAAATCTGTAATTTACTTTTTCCGCCAGAACCCATAAAGACATAGTGAATTTTCAGGTTCTGTAATCTTTTGCGTACACCTTCGTGTTTTCCGCCAGTAATCACACAAATACGATAACCAGCCTGTACCGCTCGTTCGATGGCATAACCATCTCTGATATGGAAAGTACGATAATGTTCGCCAGTTTCAAGTACGTGTACCGAACCGTCGGTCATAACACCATCAATATCAAAGACGAAAGTGGTAATTTTTTTAAAAGCTTCTAAATTCATTTGTCTCTTTGATGAGCAATCCCTTCGGATAAAGCTCGATAAATATGTTGATAGTCGGGCTGTTGTTTCAAGAAAAGTAAATGTTGATTAAGAATTTTTTGATCACCCCGAACGGCAGGCCCTGTTTGTACTTTAAAAATGCTCTTAGCATCTATGGCTTTTTTGAAAGTTTCTTTAATCAACGGTTTTAATAATTCAAACTCTAAATCGTTTTCTTCTAGTAGTTCTTGAGCAATTCCTAAGAGGTGATTGGTGAAGTTACAAGCAAATACTGCTGAGACATGAAGTATCCTTCTTTCTTCTGAATTAACAGCATAAGTAATGTCTGAAAGTTCTTGACCAAGAGTTATCAACATGTTTTCCACAGCCTCATTTTCTGATTCAATACAGATAGGAATTGTATTAAAATCCACGTGAAACGTTTTAGAGAAGGTCTGAACAGGGTAAAATACTCCAGTTTTGATAGGAATATCGCTATAAACACGGAGTAATTCATCCATGTCGTGAAGCGACTTACTCCCAGAAGTGTGGATAAGTATTGCATCTAGTGGAAGCATCAAATGTTTAATAACTTCGGCAATAGCATCATCAGAAACGCAAAGAAAAAATAATTGAGCATTGGAATTTCTAAAGTCCAACGAATCATGGGCGTTTGCATTGTAAAGCACTTTTGTAAGTGCCTCAGTATGTTTAGGGTTACGGCTATATACTTCCTCTACACTATGACCTATGTTTTCAAGTGCTTGAGATAGATGCCAAGCTACGTTTCCAGAACCAATAAATGAAATTTTCAAGATATGTTATTGTGATTAGTGTAGTAGTTGGCGGTTATACTACAGTCAATTAGATAGACAACTCATAATTTAACACAATATTAATCAAGGAAATCCTAAAAAAACTCAATTTTCAAGGTTTATCTTTGTAATACCATGAAAAAAATAGTTGTCATTATTCCTGCTTTTAACGAAGAAAATGCGGTTGGGATTGTAATTCGTGAAATTCCTAAGCACTTGGTCGCTGAAATCATTGTTGTAAATAACAATTCTAATGACCAAACTGCCCAAATTGCCAAAGAAGCCGGAGCAACAGTGTTAAACGAAAACCGACAAGGTTACGGCTGGGCTTGTTTGAAGGGAATTGACTATTGTAAACAGCAAAACATCTTGCCAGATATTGTGGTTTTTATGGATGCTGACCATTCTGACTATCCAGAAGAAATGTCGGCAGTAATTAAACCTATTATCGAACAAAATTTTGACATGGTCATTGGTTCGAGAGCTTTAGGAAAACGAGAAAGAGGCTCAATGACTCCACAACAAATTTTTGGTAATTGGCTTGCTACCAATCTGATAAAAATATTTTACGGGGTTACTTATACAGATTTAGGTCCTTTCAGAGCGATTACTTTTGAAAAGCTCATCGCCATGAAAATGCAAGACACTACTTATGGCTGGACGGTAGAAATGCAATTGAAAGCCGCCAAAATGAAGCTAAAAGTGGTTGAAGTACCCGTTAATTATCGCTCAAGAATTGGAGTTTCTAAAGTTTCTGGAACGCTGAAAGGGACAATCATGGCGGGCTATAAAATTTTAAGTTGGATTTTTAAGTATCTATAATTTTGGACAAACTCATCATCATCCTCTATACAATTCCCCTCTTATTTGTTTTCTGTTATAGTCTCATACAGCTTGATTTAGTACGCTTATATCTTTTGGCACATCGGAAAACACAAAGTATTTCAGCAAACAATCAGTCTTCCCAACCATTTATAACAATTCAATTACCCATTTTTAATGAGCTTTATGTCGTAGAACGTTTGATTGATGCCGTTTGTGCAATCAACTATCCTAAAGAATGCTTAGAAATTCAAATTTTAGACGATTCTACCGACGAAACCACTGAAATAATCTCAGAAAGGATAAAATACTACCAAAATTTGGGTTTTGACCTTGTGCATATCAGGCGAAATAATCGTGTTGGATTTAAAGCAGGTGCTTTGGCAGAAGGATTATTGATTGCCAAAGGTGAATTCATTGCCATTTTTGATGCCGATTTTCTACCTGATAAAACCTTTTTGGAAAAGACAATCCCATACTTTCAAGATGAAAAGATTGGAATGGTACAAACACATTGGACACACCTCAATCGAAGCTTTTCGATGATTACCGATTTGCAAGCTTTTGGTTTAGATGCACACTTCAGTGTAGAACAAGTGGGGAGGAATTTTGGTGGGCATTTTATCAATTTTAATGGAACTGCTGGTGTTTGGAGAAAAAATACCATCAATGATGCAGGCGGATGGTCGGCAGATACCCTTACAGAAGACCTAGATTTAAGCTATCGGGCGCAATTGAAAGGTTGGAAATTTCATTATTTAGAAGCATTAGCCTCTCCCGCAGAATTACCCATTGAAATGAATGCCCTGAAAACCCAACAAAGACGTTGGTCGAAGGGTGCGGCAGAATGTGCTCGCAAACATTTATGGAATGTATTGAAGGCTACAAATATTTCATTCACTACTAAAATTCACGCTTTTTTTCACCTCTTGAATTCAGCCGCTTTTATTTGTATGTTGACCTTATCGGTACTAAGTGTAGCTATTCAAAGCATCGTTAAAAATTCAAATCAATACCATTTTTACTTTCAGTTGATTGGCTTTTTCCAGATAAGCTTAGTGTTTTTAGCCATTTTTTATTGGTTTGGAAACCGAAAGTTTGTCCATTTTACTGTCTTTTTGATAAAATTTCCTTTGTTCCTATCTTTTATGATGGGGCTTTCGCTGCATAATTCTTTAGCAGTACTAGAAGGCTATTTTGGTAGAAAAACACCATTTGTGCGTACTCCTAAATTTAACATTGTCAACCAAAGTACATCGTGGACAAGTAACAAATATCTATCAGGCACAATCAGCAGTTTAACCATCATAGAATTGTTTTTGATGTTATTTTTCGGCTGGGCATCTTTTCGAGACGGGCAATTTCAGGACTATCAATTAATGTTTTTCCACACCATGTTTACCTTCGGTTTTGCTTCCGTAAGTCTGTTTTCTATTTTCCATCAACTCATCCGAAAATAAAAAGCTTAAAACCCAAACCTACTATTCCTACAAACCTTAGCCAAAGTTATCGCTTTTTGCAAGGATGTAAATAGCTCCAATTTCCTCTTATTTTAATTTGCGGTTTTATACGGAAATTGCGTTAAAAAGATAGCTTGTTGGTTCTTTTTGATGGATTTGGCTATGAAAAAGATAGATTGGTGGGTTTCTTAGACTTTTTGTTTTTTACAAAGACAACTCCGTCAGGAGTAAAATATCGCTAGGAAATTAATGATATAATCCCATCAGTGTTCCGTAGGAACATTATATTTCGTTCCTACGGAACTTGGGGTTCAATCGCTGTTTTATCTATATTACCAATATAGAATCCCTACAGGATGGATGAGTTTATAGTTGTTACTAAAACCATCAGTATTATTGAGTACTAATCTAAAATTCTATCTTTACAAAAAAGGTCAGATAGACTTAAAAAAACATCGATATTGAAGGCTTATCCAATTCAATACAATTATAAAACAATAAGTTTATGAACATTAATCGAAGAACATTTATCAAAGCTTCGTCTATTGCAAGTGCTGGTTTACTGGCAAATTCTCCCGTTTTTGCCAATGAATATCCTACCGTTCGTGTGCCATTGAGCCAAAGAAAATTTAGCAGTCCAATCATTGAAGCAACCATCAAAAGAATGAAAACCAGCATCAAAGATGCAGAGGTAGCTTGGATGTTTGAAAACTGTTTTCCGAATACGTTAGATACGACGGTCAATTACCAAATCAAAAACAATCGTCCTGATACTTTTGTCATAACGGGCGATATTCATGCGATGTGGTTGCGTGATAGTACGGCGCAAGTTTGGCCTTATATGCCTTTAATCAAGGAAGACGAACAATTAAAAGCATTGATTGCAGGCGTAGTAAACCGCCAAACGGAATGTATTTTGATTGACCCTTATGCGAATGCTTTCAACGATGGACCAGGGAAATCTGAATGGCTTTCAGACCATACAGATATGAAACCTGAATTGCATGAAAGAAAATGGGAATTAGATTCATTATGTTATACCGTTCGTTTGGCTTTTCATTATTGGAAAACAGCAAACGATACCAGTATTTTTGATGAGAAATGGTTGAAAGCAGCCAAATTGATTATTGCTACTTGTAGAGAACAACAACGTTTTCATGGAAAAGGACCATATCATTTTGGAAGAACTACTTCTTGGTCAACTGATACTGTGCCGGGGAATGGTTATGGAAACCCAACAAAACCAAATGGTTTAATTAATAGCATTTTCCGTCCATCTGATGATGCCACTACTTTTCCATATTTAATTCCTGCTAACTTATTCGCAGTCGTTTCTTTCCGTCAGATTGCGGAGATTGCTACGAAGGTTTATAAGGATACAGTTTTTGCCAAAGAATGCACAGGTTTTGCTAGTCAAGTAGAACAAGCAGTGAAGAAGCATGCCATTATTACGCATCCTGTTTATGGACAAATGTATGCTTTGGAGGTAGATGGATACGGAAACCGTTTATTGCAAGACGATGCCAACGTACCAAATTTAATGGCTTTACCCTATTTAGGAGCCTTGAAATTATCTGACCCAATTTATCAGAATACTCGCAAGTTTATCTTTAGTGAAAACAACCCTTATTTCTTCAAAGGGAAGGCTGCCGAAGGTGTTGGTAGTCCGCATACTTTAATTGACCAGATTTGGCCTATGAGTATCATCATGCGTGCGATGACTTCCACAAACGACCAAGAGATTTTAGCCCAATTACGTTTCTTGAAAAAGACACATGCCAATACTGGTTTTATGCACGAGTCTTTTGATAAAGACGATGCTACTAAATTTACCCGTAAATGGTTTGCTTGGGCAAATACTTTGTTTGGCGAACTAATGTTGAAAATAGAAAAGGAAAGACCGCATTTGTTGGGTGTGAAATTGTAGAAAAAAGAGTCATATCGAATTTAAAAATTAAAAAAGCGGTCGAAAAATTAATTTCGACCGCTTTTTTGTGATTGATGGGCAACGAATTCCTACTGTTTGAGCGGAGCGAGTTTAGGAATTCTTGATTTTTTTGTTACTTTTTGCATCAAGGCAAAAAGTAAGGACGAGAACAAATCCAAAAATCTCTAAAATCCTTTAAAACTTACTATTTCAAGAGAAAATTAGGGCTGCCCCGTATTTTCAATATCAATCAAAAATTAATTACCCAACTGACTAGCAATTTGCTTTAAAGTAATCTCTGCTATTTTGGCTGTGTAGCTTAAATTATTCAGGCGATAGCCAGAGTTTTCAAAACTTTGTTGTGCTTGTTTTACATCAATAATGGTGGCTTGTCCTAATTGAAAACGTTGATTCATTAATTTCAATAATCTATCTGCCAACTCATAATTTTGTTTTTCCGATTCAATCAACTGCAAAGTATTGCTATAAGCTTCCCAAGATTTTGCCGCAGTATTCTGAAAATTCTGAGCAATTACTTCTTTCTGTAAACGAGCCGTTTCTGTGTTAATCTTGGCAACTTGTACTTGGCGAGTATTTGCTGTTCCTGCATATATTGGAATACTTGCGTTTAGTCCTAAAAATGGTCCATAAGTCTGGTTTAATAAAGTAAAACCTGCACCACTTTGGTTACGTCCGTAGTTATAACCAGTATTCAAATTGACTGTTGGGTAACGTCTAGCATTGGCTTCTCTTTCTAACAAAAGATTTACATTAATTTGTGCTTCTGCTGATAAAATACTTGGATGCTTTTTGATATTAGTTTCTATGCTTTCCCATTGAAGACTTTTATCTAATTCAATTGTATCTGTAATCGTAATTACTGTTTTGGGATTCAACACCAAGCTACGAAGTAAATCTGCTTTGCTTTGTTCAATCACAATTTTTTGTGTTTGTAAAGCTTGCGTCTGTGCATTCAAATCTAAACTCGCCTGTAAGAATTCTGCTTCGTTTGATAAACCAACACTTTTACGAGCTTCAATCAATGAAAGTTTTTGTTTTGAAACTTCAATAGATTGGAGTAATGTAGCAACAAAATTTTGCTGTTGTACGACTGCAAAATACTTCAACATCACATCTGCAATGACATTCTGGACACTTGTATTGACCTGTTCTTGACTTTGCTTTTGCAATTCTTCCAAACGCTTTTTAGTAGCCATTACTCTACCCCCATTATACAACATCATAGTAGCCGTAACACTCATATTGGTATTGTTCGACACCACGCCTGTTCTGTTGGTACTTGTTCCGTTACTTAGTTCTTGGTTCAAACCAGTTACTTGTTCATTTGTATTGAAACTCCCAGTAACCGTTGGCAAACCGCCTGCAACACCAATATAATTATTGACAGTATTCGCAGAAAGCGTATTCTTTGAAATCTGAATATCCAAATTGTTTTTTAAGGCTGTTTCAATCGCTTGGCTTAGTGTAATTTGTTGCTGAGCCACAATCGTATGAATGCCTGTAACCAACAAACAGAACGCTAAAGGAACAGTATATTTAAGAAATATTCTCATGTTTTTCGTTGATTTTCAAATTATTAGCCTATCATGTAAGCCTTTCTTTTATTAGGTTAAACCATTGCTTAACCTAATTCTTCCGCTAATTTAGATTCTTCCGTTTTGTAAGTTTTATTAGAGATAAATGTGTAAACGGCTGGAATCACAATTAGAGTAAGGATTAAAGAGAATAAAATTCCGCCAACAACTACAGTTCCTAAAGGAATACGGCTTGTTGAAGCAGCTCCTAAGCTCAAGGCAATTGGTAATGCTCCTAGTGAAGTAGCCAAACTTGTCATCAAAATCGGACGCAAACGTTGCGTGGCAGCTTCTACTACAGCATCAATTCTTGACAGTCCTTCGGCACGTTTATGGTTGGCAAATTCTACAATCAAAATACCGTTTTTCGTTACCAAACCAATCAACATAATCATCCCGATTTGCGAGAAAATATTCAACGTTTGTCCGAATATCCAAAGACTACCCAATGCACCTGCCAAAGCCAAAGGCACCGTAATCATGATAGTGAATGGATCTTTGAAACTTTCAAACTGTGCGGCTAATAGCAAGTAAATCAAAGCCAAAGCTAAACCAAAAGCAAAAGCAGTGTTTGAAGAACTTTCAGAATAATCTCTTGAAGGACCACTCAATGCCGTTTGGAAAGATTTATCCAATACTTTATCGGCAATGGCTTGCATGGCTTTTACGCCATCACCAATTGTTTTTCCTTCTGCCAATGAAGCCGAAATCGTAGCCGATTTCAAACGGTTAAAGTGAAATAATGTTGAAGGATTACTACTTTCTTCCAATTTTACCACCGCACTCAAAGGAATTCTTTCACCACGAGCGTTAGTTACAAAAAGGTTTTCAATATCTGTAGGTTCTTTTCTTTCTTTACGTTCTACTTGTGCAATTACTTCGTATTGACGTCCATTCATCGTAAAGTAAGCTAACCTTCTACCACTGAATGCACCTTGAACAGCACTTACAACATCTTGTGTGGTTAAACCTAAATCCTTGATTTTAATGCGGTCGAAAGTCATTAAAATTTCAGGTTTGTTGAATTTCAAGTTTACGTCAACGTTTTGGAAGGTTTTATCATTACGAGCTTCGTCCAAAAACTTAGGAATCGCTTCTTTAATTTTCGCAAAATCAATGTTTTGTAATACAAATTGTACGGGCAAACTACCTCTTGAACCCAAACCTACTGAAATGGTTTGTTCTTGGATACCAAATACACGAGCGTTGTTAAAACGGCTCATTTTTTTGTTCAATAACTTCGTCAATTCATCTTGGCTTCTTGTTCTTTGGTCTGGGTCAACCAAACCAATACGAGCCGCAGAAGAGTTTGTTCCGCCATTTCCACCAAAACCCGGCACAGCATTAAACACAAAGTCTTTTTCAGGAATAGAATCATTCAAGAAATTCGTTACTTCATCCGAAACCTTTTGAGTAAATAAATAACTTGAACCTTCGGCAGTGCTTACCGTAAAACGGATACTGCTTTTATCTTCCATCGGTGCAATTTCACTTTGTAAGTTTTTGCCTGCAAGCCAAATTAACACACCACAAGCCACTACAATTACCCAAGCTACCCAACGAACTTTCATGAAGCCTTTCAAAATGTTTTTGTAGCCACTTTCCATACCCGTAAAGAATGGTTCGGTTTTGTCGTAAAGCCAACCATGCCCTGCTTTTTTACGAGTTAAATAAACATTCAGTACAGGCGTAATGGTTAGCGAAACAAAGGCTGAAATCAATACCGCACCTGCAACTACAATACCAAATTCACGGAATAAACTTCCTACGAAACCTTCTAAGAAAATAACAGGAAGGAATACCACCGCAAGGGTTAATGAAGTAGAAATTACGGCAAAGAAAATCTCTTTACTTCCTTCCAAAGCCGCTTTTCGAATCGGTAAGCCTTGTTCTAATTTTCGGAAAATGTTTTCTGTCACAACAATCCCATCATCAACTACCAAACCTGTTGCTAATACGATACCAAGTAATGTCAATACATTAATCGTAAATCCGCAAAAGTACATGATAAAGAAAGTAGCAATCAAAGAGATTGGAATATCAATCAATGGACGAATCGCAATTAACCAATTTCGGAAGAAGAAGAAAATTACCAAAACCACCAAGCCAAATGAAATCACCAAAGTTTCTTCTACTTCTTTCAAAGAACGACGAACGTTTTTGGTGTTATCAATTAATAATTTAAACTGAATATCAGATTTGTTTTCTTTCTGAATTTCTTCTAAACGTTTATTGAATTCATCTGCAATTTTAATGTAATTCGCTCCGGGCTGAGGAACAACCGCCAAACCCACAGAGTAAACGCCATTGTATTTCCAACTTTGTTCAAGTGTTTCAGGACCTAATTCTACGTCTGCAATATCACCCAAACGCACAATACCAGTAATACTTTCACGGATAATTAAATCACGAAATTGTTGTTCAGTCGTTAATCTTCCTAAAGCACGAATCGTCATTTCGGTATTACTACCATAAATTTTACCTGCTGGTAATTCAACGTTTTCACGAGCCAAAGCCGTTTGAATATCTGTGAACGATAAGCCATAAGCATTCATGCGGTCGGTTTTCAACCAAATACGCATGGCATAACGTTTCTGTCCTAAAATATTTACACCACTTACATTATTGATGGTTTGGAAACGTTGCTGTAAAACGTTTTCTGCATAATCACTCAATTCCAGCAAACTTTTACTTCTACTTTGAATAGCCAAAAGCAAAATAAAATCACTGTTAGCATCTGCTTTAGAAACTACTGGCGGAGCATCAATATCTTGGGGCAAGCTTCTTACGGCTTGTGCTACTTTATCACGCACATCACTAGCTGCCGCTTCCAAAGGCACATCTAAGTTGAATTCCACCGAAATAGAACTACTTCCTAAAGTACTTGATGAAGTAATTGAACGAATACCCGGAATACCATTAATTTGTTTTTCGAGCGGTTCAGTAATTTGGTTTTCAATAATATCAGGGTTCGCACCAGTGTAGGAAGTCCTTACGGTAACAATGGGCGGGTCGATGGCAGGGTAATCCCTTACTGCCAAAAACGAAAATCCAACTACCCCAAAAAGGATAATCAAGACGTTCATCACCGTGGCAAATACGGGTCTTTTAAGAGATAATTCTGAAATATTCATGAATAATGCTGATTAAATTAATACAGGCTCTACTAAAAGAGTGATTAATTTTATGAAATCTTTTGAATGATGATTTTGAACGAAGAAAGTAAAAGACTTATAAGTTTTTTACGCCTCTTACTTTAACAGGTTTATCTGGACGAGCAAATAAAACACCATCAACCACTACAGAATCGCCTTCACTCAATCCACTTGTAATTTCAACAACATCTTCTTGTCTGAAACCTGTTTCTACTGTTACGTAGCTTGCTTTTCCATCTTTAACAACTACTAGTTTTTTAGATTTATCATCAGGAATAATAGCATTTGTCGGAATCAAAATACTGTTTTGGGCAGCACCAGCACTAAAATATACTTTTGCGAAAGTTCCCGGATTGGCATTGCAATTTGATAACAAAGCACGTACCAATAAATTACGAGTAGTTTGGTTGATTTGTGGCTCACGAGCAATTACAACTGCTTTGCAACGACCTGCTTTTTGTCCTTCCACTTCTACTTCCACAACTGTTCCTTTGCGGATAAGTTGTGTGTATTCTTCAGGAACGGTAAAATCAACTTTTAATTTATTGACTTGCTGAATGGTAGCAATAATTGTAGTAGGTGAAACATAGGCTCCTTGACTGATTTGACGTAAACCCAATACGCCAGTAAACGGAGCTTTCAAGACCGTTTTTTCAATTAATACTTGAGTATAAGCTAAATCTGCCTTTAAACTATTTACTTGGTTTAAAGCAGTATCGTATTCACCTTGACTAATCCCATTAATTGATAAAAGTTTAGCTAAACGTTTTTCTGTTTTTTCAGCTAAATCAAGTTGAACTTTGGTTTTATTCAACTGAGCTTGCAAATCAGCATCGTTGATTCTTGCCAAAACTGTTCCTTGGTTAACAGTAGTGCCTTCAGCAATATTCAAATAAGTAATTCTTCCGCTAACTTCTGTATGAAGTTCAACGAATTCATTAGCAACAATAGAACCATTGGCTTCAACATCCGAGCTAATGCTTTGTTTTTTAGCAATTACTACATCGACGATAGCAGGTTGGTCTTCTTTTTTATTATTGTCTTGAGGCTTCTTACTGTGGCAACTAGCCAAAGCTAAACAGATTGATGCCCCAACAGATACCATTGAGAGCGTATTTTTTTGCTTCATATTTACGTTTGTATGAATAATTTTCTTGCTAAATTTCTATAAAGGTACTTTATAAAGAATAACCTTTTGTCCCGATTTACTTCGTAATCTTAATATATTTCGACTAACTTATCATTTCTATAGATAAGTGGATTAAATATGCCAATTAACTACCTAGTAATGAGTAATTCTTGCTCCTTGAAGGTTCAAAATTTGAGGGATAAAAAAAGTTAGGTTTAGACTTGATGAAGATTGCGTTCTTAGAAAGCAACGCCTAGTCCGCAACGGCTAATGGTATAATGAGTACACAATTATAAAATGCGTTGCATTTTTGCAATGTAACATTGCAGAACACAAGACGTAGTGTAGAACAACTACGCCAAGCGAGGACTTCTTAATAAGAAGTGATTTAATAGATACTGCCCCAGATACAATTGCTGATGCCTTTATTAATTATTTTGATGATAATACAAATTTTTCTAAAATCTTTTTATTGAAATGAAATTAAAAAATAAAATAAGCCGTGTATTTAAATTCAGTGTTTTAGATAAAGATACTGTTGCGTATATTTCAGATGATAAACTTTTTGTAATAAAAAATCAAAAACAGATAGATATTAAAACTCCGAAAGTTTCTAGAATATTATTTAAAGTAGGCAAATATCTTTTTGTTTCAGAGTCGGAACCAGATGGAATGTATGTATATGACTATCAGAATGAATTCACTTTCTTTTTATTGGATTTTATTCTAAATATTCCAATATCGCTTGAAAATAGGAGAACTCAAAAGTATTTTTATCCAAATGTTAGTAGGAAAGATATTGAAGCTATTACAGGAAAAATGGATATAGTTACCCCTAATAATCTAGCTTCAACTTATCCAATTAACTATGGTGGCAATGGTGTTTGGCTTGTTTTATCTGAAAGATATTTCCTATCACTAAAAAATCCCATATTAAAATGCTTACATTTTGAAACAGGAAGCATAAAGTGGGAAATAGACTTTTCGGAGATTGGTGCTTCAATGAAATATGATGGAAGAAAAATAGAAGGGGAAGTAACCAATCTTTATCACACCAGTGATGAGGTTATTGTTGTTGAATTATCTCAAAAAGGAATAGCTGGTGTATCGGCAGACACAGGTGAAATTCTTTGGCAAGTTAACAAAGATGTTGAACCAGTTGAGCCAACTTTATACAATGGCGTATTTTATGGCTTTGCAGAGTTTTATTATGAAATTGATGGTGTTACAGGCAAGCTGTTAAGGCAAGAAAGTTATAAAGAAAGTTTTGCTCAAAATAGTTTTAGAGATTATTGGTTAACAGTTCCTTGTGTTACAGAGGATTTAATAGCCATAACCTCGCATTACGACAACGCTATTTTATTATTAGATAAAGCTACCTTAAACGTTATTCAAAGAATTCAAATAGAAGGGAGTAAAAACGGGTTAGCATTAAGAAATAGTCCGCAAATTCATGGCAATAGTTTATATCAACTAGATGGAGATAATACGCTTCATATTTTTGATATAAGCACTGTTTTAAACTAGATACCACATACCTCATATGAAAAAAGTTTTACATCATTGGGTTCTATCCAATAGCAAATGCTATCTTATTGTTTGCTTTATGGTTTTTTGCCCTCGTTGGAGTTATCTCCAACGAGACGGGCGTCAGCAACGAACCAAGCTTTAATGCAATAAACATAATTTTATGTATCAACACTACATACAGTTTTTTACAGCTACAATTCTATGGTGGAAGCCTTTGCTCAAACCTGATAAGTATAAGCAAATCATCATTGATAGCCTCAAGTTCTTGGTTGAAAATCATCGAGTAAAAGTATATGGTTTTGTGATTATGCCAAATCATATTCACTTGGTCTGGAAAATCAATGAAAACTATTTATTGAAAGATGTACAAAGAGATTTTTTGAAATACACAGCTCAACAAATTAAATTTGATTTGATAAAGAATCACCCTGCTGTTTTACCTCATTTTGAAATGAATCTAAAAGACAGACAATATCAATTTTGGGAAAGAAATCCTTTGAGTATAGATTTATATTCACGGAAAGTTATTGAACAAAAACTATCCTACATTCATGCCAATCCATTGAAAGGAAAATGGTTGTTGGCAAATAGCCCTGATAAATATTGGTTTTCTTCTTATCGTTTTTATGAAATAAATATTGATGAGTTTGGTTTCTTAACTCATTATCTTGAAGATTGTTAATTGGTAAGTTGCTGACGCAAGGCTTGTTGGTGAAAAACACCAACAAGTGCGAAATACTGTATTAGAACTCCCTTCGACGTTCTTTTGCTAATGCCAAGCGAGGGCTATAAAGTCTCCTAAATCCATTTAAGCCTGCCCCAAACCATTCTTCACAAAACGGAATATTTTTATTCGGTTTTCTACAAATTTGGTTCATGAACTTAAGCATCTGAGTTCAAAAATCAACCAAAACATACACAACAATGAACATTCCTATTACCACCATTATCAGCATAGCAATTCCTGTGCTTTGTTTAGTTTTCTACAAATTTATTTTTCGTTTACTGGGCATTATCATTATTCCAGAAGACAAAATCGGTTTAGTTACCAAAAAGTTCGTACTCTTTGGTGATAAAAAATCTCTCCCAGAAGGACGTATCATCGCTACCGAAGGCGAAGCGGGTTATCAAGCTAAGCCTTTAGCTCCGGGTATTTATTTTTGGTATTGGATTTGGCAATACGATATTACGCTTCAGCCACTTACCATTATTCCAACTGGTAAAATTGGCTTAATCTTGGCAAAAGATGGCAAAGAACTTGAAACAGGTTCTATTTTAGCTAGAAAAATCGAATGTGATGGTTTTCAAGATACGGAATCTTTTTTAAAAAACGGCGGAAGAAAAGGACGACAAACAGCAGTAATTACAGCGGGTTCATACAGAATCAATACTTTTTTGTTTGAAGTTGTCATTACTGATATTACTGAAATCCATGAAAACATGGTTGGGATTATTACCACGATGGACGGTGCTTCTATTGAAGCAGGACAAATTGCGGGTAAGTCGATTGACGGTCATAATAATTTCCAAGATGCTGATACTTTCTTGAATAGAGGAGGAAACAAAGGTTTGCAACAACAAGTAATTTTAGCAGGTTCGTACAACTTGAATCCATGGTTTGTGAAAGTAGAAGAAATTCACATGACTGAAATTCCGATTGGGAATGTAGGCGTAGTCATTTCTTATGTCGGCGAAGAAGGTGTTGATATTAGCGGAACGGAGTTTAAACACGGAAATATTGTTTCAAAAGGCTACAAAGGCGTTTGGGCAGAAGCTTTTGGACCGGGGAAATATCCAGTAAATACTTATGTTCAGAAAATTGAAGTTGTGCCTACAACCAACTTAGTATTGAACTGGGCAAGCGCAAGGTCGGAGTCGCATCAATTGGATAAAAATCTGTCAACAATTACCGTTCGCTCAAAAGACGGTTTCCCTTTCAATTTAGATGTTTCACAGATTATCCACATTCCAAATTACGAAGCTCCAAAGGTAATTGCTCGTTTTGGTAATATGAACAATCTTGTCAGCCAAGTACTTGAACCAACGATTGGTAATTACTTTAGAAACTCAGCTCAGGATTCAGACGTAATTTCTTTCTTAGGTTCAAGAAAAGAGCGTCAAGAAACAGCTAGACGCTACATTGGGGAAGTACTTTCACAATATAATGTAAACGCTGTGGATACTTTGATTGGTGATATTGTTCCTCCAGAATCGTTAATGAAAACTTTGACCGATAGAAAACTAGCCGAAGAACAAAAGGTTACTTATGAAACCCAGAAAATGGCACAGGAAACTCGCCAAGCTTTGGAAAAAGAAACAGCAATTGCTGATATTCAAAAAGATATTGTAAAAGCCGACCAAGGTGTTGTGATTGCAGAAAGAGTAGCCGATGCTTCGGTGAAAAAAGCACAAGGTGAAGCCCAAAGTTTGAAATTGCAAGCAGGAGCAGAAGCCGAAAGAGTAAGAGTTCAAGCAAGTGCTGAATCTGAAAGAATTAAGTTAATTGCCAATGCCGAAGCTGAAAAAATCAGTAAAACGGGTACTGCCGAAGCTGAGAAAATTTTAGCGATTGGTAAAGCTGACGCAGAAGCCTACAAATTAGCTGTTTCAGCAATGGGCGAAGGCAACTTTACACAATTGAAAATCACCGAAAGCATTGGTAAAGAGAAAATAAAAGTAATGCCTGACATTTTAATTACAGGTGGTTCTAATGACCAAAATGGTGCATTAAGCGGATTATTGGGACTACGTTTGATGGAAGAAGTAAGTAAAAAAGTAGAGAAAGTAGCTACTGAAAGCCCAAAAGAATAAGAAGAATAAATCAGAACAATATTCCCCAAAACCCGTGAGAATTTCTTGCGGGTTTTGTTTTTGTAGGTTTCGATGAAAACAATGATTGTCTGTAAAACAGTAGGACGAGTTTCCAACTCGTATATACAATTGATAATTTTTTACGAGTTGGAAACTCGTCCTACTTTTCAATTTCATGCCATCGTCAGAGTGTCAAAATCTAATGGTATGGAAAGTACACAAATAAAAATTAAATGCCTTGCATTTTTGGAATGTAACATTGCTTACACATTGACGTAGTGCAGGAACACTACGCTAAGCGAGGGGTAGTCTTTTTTGAGTCAAACGAAATCATCTTCAGTAAGTAAGTCGTTAAAAACCTTGTCATCTTGCACTGAATAATAGCAGTGTCGTTGATATTCTTTTATCCCAAACTTTGTGTTGTCTAACCATTTACACGTTTTTGAATATTCATAAATACTGTCATTCCAAAACCAATTCTTCTTTTCAATCAGAGTTTTGTTTATATTTTTTCCACCGGATGATATTTGTATACTTAAAATTGACTTGTCCTCACTTTTCGTAAGTAAAACTTGCCCAGTAGATTTCCTATCTCTTGACGTTTTTTTTGGATAAACTCTTTCAAATTTGAATCGATTTGAAATTATGTGGTTGTAGGAATTAATGAAAATTGATTTGTCCCAACCATAAGTTTCTGATAACTCCAATATCGCAAAATGAAGTAAGTCAAGAATATACTTGTACTTTTCATGTTTTGATAAGCTGAGATATTTTTCTTCATCAATCATTTTGTCGTAAATACAAATTGATCCAAAATATCTTGGTTCTGTCAAACTAATATTTGGTCTAAGATGTAAAGTTATTCTACTTGTTTTTGGTGGTTTATATCCGTTTAAAAAATTATGGTAAAAGTCTGAAATGTAGTTTACTGTTTTACGAAACTCCAAGTCCTCGGATGTCTTTTTTAATACCGTTCCATGATAGTAAATCGTAATGTCAGAAAGAGGTCGTCCCATGCTATGTGTTTTTTAAAGATTACCGCCAACGAATATATAATCACCATAACACCCCGTTTTTTATAGCTAATAGCGGTTACCTTCCATATCTCTAAACTCCTCAGCAAATTGCTATTTAGTTCAGACTTGTTTTAAAACTAAGTATTTATTTCTAAATATCAAAGATAGTTCTGTCATCAAAAGAGTCTTAACTCGCTAAAACTGTATTGTAACTCCGATTTTCTGTATTAGCTTACAGATTTAGCGAGTTGGAATACTGAAAATCAGAGTTAAAGTTCGCCAAAACGGTATCGAAGCTCTGAAAATCTGAGTACTAGCTCACTCCAACTGAGTCAGTACTCAATAGATGCGAGTTAAAGCTCAGTCAAACTGAGTTGATACACAGAAAATCTGTATTAGAACTCAATTCTTGTGTATTGGTAGATTTATGAACATTTTCGATGCTCCTTGGCTAATGCTAAGAGGGATTTTTTATAAGTATTAATACCAATTTTCTTTCAGCCAATCATCTTTTCAAAAATATCATGAACTATTCCAAAGTATTTTTTCGTTATAGTTTTCCCCATCTAAAAACTAATGAAAATATACCGAATAAACTGATATGCAGAAACTTAATTTAACAATCACCCTTGAAACATACAATAACGACACTGAGCTGTCGGTATTAGAAAATAAATTATTAAACGAAGCTCGCAAAGCTACTTACAAATCGTATGCGCCTTACTCTAATTTCCATGTAGGTGCTGCCATTTTATTAGACGACAACGAAATCATTACTGCCAATAACCAAGAAAATGCGGCTTTCCCTTCGGGTTCTTGTGCTGAACAATCGGCAATTTTTTGGGTTGGAGCGAATTATCCAGAACGAATCATTAAAGCGATTGCAGTAATTGCTCGTCCCGGGAAAGAAGATATTTTCAGAGGTGTTCCGCCTTGTGGAGCTTGCCGACAAGCGATGTTGGAGTACGAAGTCAGACAAAAATCACCAATTCGTTTTATTATGGTGGGAGCAAATCAGCAAATTTTGATTACCGAATCTGTGGGTGATTTACTTCCGATAAAATTTACAGATTTCTAAGTTTTTTGTAGAATGCTATTAAGGCATCTATCTTTGTACAATGTTAGATTTCCTCCAGAAAAATACTTTTTCAATAGTTTATACTTTCTTTTTAGGCTTAATGCCCATTTTTGCTAGCTCCAGTATAAGCTATTGGCTCATCATGCACGAGGAGGAAGTCCGACATTTTACATTACTTCAATGGGTTTTGGTTTACGTGGCTTCATGTTTTAGCATGGCTTTTGCCCTTACTCCTACTACTTTTATTGCATTATTGAGTGGCTATTTCTTGGCTTGGAATGCCTTCGTTCCTATTGCCATTAGTTATTGGTGTGCTTCATACTTGGGTTTTAAAGTAGCGAAATTGATAGATGGCGGAAGGTTTTTGACTAAACTTTCAGAAAAACCTAAAGTAAGGCAAGTACTGGATAATCTTCAACAAGACGAATTCAAGATTATTTTATTAGCTCGTCTTTCGCCTGTTTTGCCATTTGCCGTTACCAATGTGCTGTTTTCTTTCTCAGGAACGAAACTGAAAAACTTTCTGACCGCAGGTTTTATCGGAATGCTTCCAAGAACTATTCTATCAATTTGGTTAGGAACACAAGCACAAGAAATTCGTAAACTGATAGAACACCCAAGTCAAGGCAGTGGCATTCAGTTTTTTGTTTTTGGCTTAATCTTAGTGTCAATGTTGGGTTTGGGATATTTTATTAAGAAAGCTGTAAGTGTTAAGCTGTAGGAAGTTGCGAGCTAAAAAGTTGTTCGTGAGACACGAACAACGGCAAGAAGAGCTCAAAGCTCACGGCTCATAGCCTAAAGCTTACTTTTAGCCTTCTCCATATAATACCTACGAGTTCTGCCAATCATCATTCCGCCGATTACTCCCGGTGCAATCCAAACTACTAAACCCGGAATATAAGGTGGATTATTCACAACCAAAAATGCCGTTACTGTAGCAATATAAGCTCCGCCCATTCTGGAAATATGGTTTTGAAACCAATATCTCGCTTGGAAAGGAACAGTATTATCAATTACTTTTTTGCCTGAGAATACTCTTAAATCTTCTGTAGCCATCAACAACGAAAAGATGCCAAAAACATTAAATAAAATGGCATAAAAAGTAATCCCTTTTTGATAAGCCAATACTCCAAAAGTCATCATTGCTAAAGCACTGATTATGGTTAAAATAGCACCAATCCAATCAATTAATTCGGGTGCTAAATTTTTCTTCATCCGCACTAATCTTGCACCTGTGAAAGTATTATAAAAGCTAAAAACAGCAATTCCTGCTAAGAATATCAATCGAAATTCCATTTTGAAGCGAATCAAAGCCGTTAAAGCTACTAAGAACATCGCCCAATAAAATACATTGCCCCAAAACACATGGGCTTTTCCTCCTTTCTCGGCAAACATGGGTACTAAACCGGCAGTGAGTGCTGTAAAACCTGCTGCGATATGCACATACAAAGCTATTTTTAAAACTATTTCCATCTGAGTATTCGTTTTGTGATTTACGTTTAGATTTTTGTTTTTTGAATGGCTCAAAGGTAGGGCTACCTCACAAAATGGTAAAATACTTGGGGAAATGAACAAGAGATTGGGATGTTTGACAAAGTGGAGGGACTTTGAACAAATTTGGGACATTTGACAAAGCAAAATGGAGGAAAATTGGAGGAGAGGAAGTATTAATACCTTATAAATTATTCCGAATTTTCGTAAGGATGTTTTAAATGAAATAGCCTCATAGAGTCGAAATATCGGTAGTCGTATTATAAACAAATTCCCTTCCAAACCCCATCGGGGCGAAACATTTCGCCCCGATGGGGTTTGGAAGGATTAACAAAAGCTTTTCTACCAATATTCCGTTCCTAGCGGAACTATAAACTAATCAAAAAGACGAGATAACTTATAACTTCCCCAACCATCAATAATTAACATATTTTTCTTCAAAACTACCATCAGCATATAAGTCTAATAGCCCGTAACCCGGAGCAGTTTGCTTGTTGTTGCCTTTCCACCAAGCACCACTTACGGCACCGTTACAGATATAGGTCACGTTATTATACTCAACTTTATCTCGTAAATGCACATGCCCGCTCAAGCAAATTTTAACATTGGGATGTTGATAAAATAGATTGATAATTTTTGCGGTATCGGTGTGCATATCGCCTCCTAACATTTCCCATCTGTTTACCACTTTTTCTTTAATCATCAAAGTAGCGGTAAGGATTGGAATATGCGATAATACAAGAATCGGTGTGGATGGATTGGTGTTCTTTAGCTCCTTTTCAAGCCAAGTAAATTGTTCATCTCCCAATTTACCAATGTACCAAGTATTATCAACATCGAGATGTACGCTATCGAGGATGATAAACTTCCAACCATTTTTCTCAACACTGTAATAAGGTTTGGCAAGGCTCAATTTATCTAAAGTATATTGTTTCCCATAAACAGCTTGTCCTTTATTATTTTCACTCCACCAAACATCATGGTTTCCTAAACAATAATGTGCAGGAATAGAACTTTCTGCTTTGATGATGTCTTCTAATAATTTCCATTGACTATTGATGTTGCTCAAATTTTCTTTGTTCATATCAAAAACAATATCGCCCCCATTCAAGATAAAATCTACTTTAGGACTTTGTTGCTGAACGTGATGCAGACATTTAGCAAATTTTGCAGGAGCGTCTAATTCATTTTTTAAATGAACATCGGTAAGATGCGCTACTCTTAGTACTGGCTTTTTTCCTTTCAAGAGAGGGCTTAAAGCTGGCGTTAAAAATAAGCCTCCAATATTTTTAATGACGGATCTTCTTTCCATTATTTTCCTTGTTTGATTGTTTTTTTGAGTATCATTCTGACAAAAGTAAAGCCTTGATATATACTTTAGATGTTGGTATTGTCATGATTATATTAAGAGTTGATAAAGCATAGTCCTCATCATTTAGTAGCTAGGACGAACTTTAAAATTTGAAGAAGATAAAGGATACAATGTAGTACTGTATTGAGTAAATAGGGGTGATATTCGGTGGATTAAAGGAGCTATTGATTAACATTGCCTCGTTGAATGATAAAATTTATTACTTCACTGAGATATATACCTTTGGCATTTAGATTTATTAGCTTGGCTTTTAGATATATACCTTTGGCATTTAGATTTATTAGCTTGGCTTTTAGATATATACCTTTGGCATTTAGATTTATTGGCTTGGCTTTTAGATATATACCTTTGGCATTTAGATTTATTGGCTTGGCTTTTAGATATATGCCTTGGGTAATTAGATTTATTAACTTGTCTTTTAGATATATGTCTTGGACAATTAGATTTATTAGCTTGGCTTTTAGATATATGCTTTGGGTATTTAGATTTATTATTTTGGCTTTTAGATATATGCCTTGGGCAATGATACTAAAAAGGGAGAACAAGTTAATTTGCCCTCCCTTCTTTATACTATAAATTCCAACCTTGACGGTACTCTCTCTTCACAAACTGATTTGCTTCATCGAAATTGGTAATTTTCATCTCTTTTCCATCCCAAAGCAGTTTCTTTCTTCCATTATAGTCATATTCTTGTAACCATTGCTTGTCTTTTTTAGGAGAACGGAAGAAGTAACTTCTAATCGCTAAATTCCCCATCAAAACAGCTTCCGACATTGGTCCTGAGTAATCAAAAGAAGAACTTAAAGGCTTATGTTTTCCGTAACCATCTCTACAAGCTTGTAACCATTGTTGATAATGTCCCGCACCATCTGAACCGACTACTCTTTCAATTGTGATAGGCAGTTTTTCGCCTTTTGCTTTCAAGCTTTCGCTTCCCCAAAGCGTAGGATTCGAACCATACACACCGCACATCATTACGCCTTTTGTGCCAAGCAATAATACTCCACCACTCCAGTCACCTAATTTTACATCAGCAGGGATTTCTTCTGGACGTTCAGGCATCAATCCGCCATCATACCAAGTCATTTTTACATCAGACTTTCCTTTTCTTGGAAATTTCAAATGAATCATTGAAGCAGCAGGATAACTTTCAGGGAAATATCCTTCTTTGAAAGGACCTGTCCAAGCGGTATTGGCAATACTACATTCCACTTCTGAAGGATAACCCAAACCTAATACTCTATAAGGTGGATCCATCATGTGGCAAGCCATATCGCCCAAAGAACCCGTTCCATAATTTACCCAACCTCTCCAGTTGAAAGGATGATAGGCTGGTTGATAATCTTCCCACTCGGCAGGACCAAGCCATAAATCCCAATCTACTTCTTTAGGAACTTCTACTTTGCCAGTTGGTTTAGCAATACCCTGTGGCCAAACTGGTCGGTTTGTCCAAACGTGAACTTTAGATACTTCACCAATCAATCCCGCTTTATACCATTCTATCATTCTTCGTACACCATCACCCGAAGAACCTTGATTTCCCATTTGTGTCACTACTTTTTGCTGAACAGCAGCTTCAGTCATTTTACGAACTTCGTAAATATTATGTGCCAAAGGTTTTTGTACATATACATGTTTTCCTAAACTCATCGCCGCCATTGCTGAAACATAGTGCGTATGGTCGGGCGTAGAAACCGTTACGGCATCAATGTTATCCTTTTCTTTTTCCAGCATGATACGGAAATCTTTGTACTTATTAGCACTAGGAAACTTCTCGACAGACTGCTTCATTTGGCGGTCATCAATATCACAAAGTGCTGCAATGTTATTTCTTCCACTATCATAAGCTCCAAGAATATCCGACCAACCTTTACCTCCGCAACCGATGGCAGCGATATTGAGTTTATCGGAAGGAGCAATAAAGCCTTTTCCGCCTAACACATGGCGAGGTACAATGTAGAAACCCGCTACTGCCAAAGAACTTTTCTTGAGAAAATCCCGTCTTGAATTATTTTCCATATTTAAAAACTCCTTTGCCCAAACAGGAGTGGTTTAAAGCTTTTACTGATTCGAATGGGCAAATGAATCAGTTTGGTTTGCTAATGATTCTTGAATATAAGAAGTTTATTGATTCGTTACTAAAGATATACTTGTTGAAATTAGCTTTTGTACTGTGATATGAGGAATTGATTATGTTATTTTGAGAAAGAATTCCAAACACTTCACTCAAATGAAAATTGAAACATTAGCGATACAGTCCACCCAAATGCACGATGCCAACGCTGGTGCTGTCACTTCGCCCATTTATTTATCCACCACTTTTGAAAGAGAGACAGACGGCTCATACTCACACGGATATATTTATTCAAGAGCCAATAATCCAAATCGTCAGCTTTTAGAAAAAAGTATTGCTTTACTCGAAAACGGAGCTGTCGGATTAGCTTTTGCTTCAGGAATGGCAGCGACAACGGCTTTATTTCAAAGTTTAAAATCAGGCGATCATATCATTACGCCAGACGATGCTTACTTTGCTACGAATGTATTAATTACAGAAGTATTCGGACAATGGGGTTTATCTATGACGACTGTGGATATGACAGATTTGGAAGCCGTAAAGTCAGCGATTCAACCCAATACCAAATTGTTTTGGATAGAAACGCCTTCCAATCCACAATTAAAAATTGCCGACATTCAAGCCATTAGTGAAATCGCAAAAGGAATAAATGCTTTAGTTGCCGTTGATAATACTTGGGCAACGCCCATTTTACAAAGACCTTTAGATTTAGGAGCTGATATTGTGATGCACTCAACCACGAAGTATTTTGGTGGACACAGTGATGTTTTAAGTGGAGCATTAATTATTAAAGAAGAAGGAGAATTATCGAATAAATTAAGAACAATTCAGAAATTAACGGGCGGAGTTCCTTCGCCTTTTGAATCTTGGTTGGTGGCAAGAGGTATTAAAACTTTAGCTTTAAGGGTAAAAGCACAAACAGAAAATGCTGGAAAATTAGCTGATTTTCTGAGTACTCATCCACAAATTGAAGCGGTGCATTATCCCGGTTTAGCAACACATCCACAACATGAAATTGCTAAAAAACAAATGCTTGGTGGTTTTGGAGCGATGCTTTCGGTACAAGTAAAAGGAGATGCTAAAAATGCGATGGCATTAACGGGGAAACTCAAACTCTTTACAACAGCAACCAGTTTAGGCGGTGTTGAAAGTTTAATCGAACATAGAAAATCAGTAGAAGGGACAAACAGTCCAACGCCCGATAATTTACTTAGAGTATCGGTAGGTTTAGAAAATATAGAAGATTTAATTGATGATTGGTCGGCAGCATTGAAATAAGTTTTGATGGAGGTTTCGCAAGAGCCTCCTTTTTTGATGCAGTTACTATAAATTTATACTTGGATAAAAATAAAATTGCAATTTTTGTTATGCAAGCATACTATTTTATATATTTGAGTAATAATCTCAATATAAAAACTTGATTTAACATGAGTGATTCAATCTTTCAAGGCTTGAACTTTCAATTATCGGAAGAACACCTTGCCGTACAACAAGCAGCTCGTGATTTTGCTCAAACAGAATTACTTCCAGAAGTAATTGACCGTGATGAAAAAGAATTTTTTCCAGAAGAATTAGTGCGAAAAATGGGAGAGTTGGGCTTTCTGGGCATGATGGTTTCGCCAGAATATGGAGGAGGAGGAATGGATACGGTTTCTTATGTATTGGCGATGGAGGAATTATCAAAAGTTGATGCTTCTGCTTCGGTAATGGTTTCTGTGAATAATTCTTTAGTTTGTTATGGTTTAGAAGCCTTCGGAACGGAAGAACAAAAACAAAAATATCTTGTTCCTTTAGCACAAGGAAAAATCATCGGGGCATTTGCTTTATCAGAACCCGAAGCGGGTTCTGACGCTACTTCTCAGCATACCACTGCCGAAGATATGGGCGATTATTACTTATTAAACGGCACAAAAAACTGGATTACTAATGGCGGAAGAGCGAGCGTATATCTAGTAATGGCACAAACACATCCAGAATTAGGTCATAAAGGAATTAATTGTCTGATTGTAGAGCGTGGAATGGAAGGTTTTCAAGTAGGAAAGAAAGAGAAAAAACTAGGAATTCGAGGTTCTGATACACATTCATTAATGTTTACAGATGTGAAAGTGCCCAAAGAAAATAGAATTGGAGCAGATGGTTTTGGCTTTAAATTCGCCATGTCAACGTTAAATGGTGGCAGAATTGGCATTGCAGCACAAGCATTGGGCATTGCTTCTGGTGCGTATGAATTATCTTTGAAGTATGCACAGGAACGTAAATCTTTCGGAAAAGCAATTGCTGAACATCAGGCAATACAATTCAAATTAGCAGATATGGCGACCAATATTGAAGCGGCAAGATTACTTTGCGTCAAGGCTGCTTTTGATAAAGACCAACACAGAAGTTATGTACAGTCGGCGGCGATGGCAAAATTATTTTGCTCGCAAGTAGCGATGGATACAACCATTGAAGCCGTACAAATTCACGGAGGCTACGGTTTTGTGAAAGAATTTCACGTAGAAAGAATGATGCGAGATGCCAAAATCACGCAGATTTATGAAGGTACTTCTGAAATTCAAAAAATGGTTATTGCTAGGGAAATCCTAAAATAAAAATTGGAGGCTTTTAGGCCTCCAATTTTTATTACTCTTCTTCAAGTACTCTTTGTAATACTTTCACAGAATAGTTTGCTATTACTTCTAATTTAGTGAATTCAGATTTAATAATTGATATATCGACCATTGTTTTCGCTTTATCTTCAATTGATTTCAACAATCCATTTTCATTGACACCCATTGAAGAAAATGAAGACTTTAATTTATGTGCCGTTGATTTCGTTAGCACATAATCAACAGCATCAATTGCCTTTCTGAGTATGTCGAAATCAATAGGCATTTGGTTCAAATATAATTCAATAATTTCTTGTTCAAACTCTTTGTTTCCGTCAGATAATTCCCTCAAATAGGATAAATCTACGATTCCTTCTAGGTTCTCTTCCATGTTACTTTCGTTGTTTTGACCATTTATTTCTGCATAAGTGATAATTTTATCAAATAATTCTTGAGGTACAAAAGGTTTTGGTATATAATCGTTCATTCCGATTACCATACATTTTTCCTTTTCACCTACCAAGGAATGCGCAGTCATAGCAATAATTGGCGTGTTAATTTTTAATGTTCCTCTAATATATTCTGTTGCTTGATAACCATCCATTTCTGGCATTTGTAAATCCATCAAAATTACTTCATATTGGTTTTCCTGAACTTTTTCAACGGCAACTCTCCCATTTTCAGCTAAATCAGCAGTGAAGCCAAATTTACTAAGTACTTTTAAAGCTAACTTCTGATTTAATGGATTATCTTCTACCAAAAGTACTTTTACTTCACGTTCACTTTTTAAGGCTGTCGAGTTTTTAGCGTCATTTTCGTTGTTTTTATCTTTCACGTCAATGCCAAAAGGTAAACTCACATAAAAAGTTGACCCTTTCCCTGGCGTACTTTCTACCCATAACTTTCCGTCTTGAAGATCTGCCAAAGATTTTGAAATGCTTAAACCTAAGCCAGTTCCTCCATATTTTCTAGTCGTATCGCTATCTGCCTGTGTAAATCTATCAAAAATAGAATCTAATTTATCAGCAGGAATACCAATTCCCGTATCCATTACACTAAATAAGATTGAACATTCTGTTGATGATTCTTTCAGAAGTTCAACCAAAATCTTTACTCTTCCTTTTTCGGTAAATTTAATCGCATTATTGGTCAGGTTGAGTAAAATTTGATTTAAACGAGTAGGGTCACCGATAACAAACGTTGGAATATTTTCATCTACGATACTGCTCAATTCCAAACCTTTTTCTTGGGCTTTGTGATTTAAAACAGCTTTTGCATTTTTTAGTAAATCTTTAATATTGAAAGCAATTTTTTCAATAACAATATGCCCTGATTCAATTTTTGAAATATCTAAAATATCATTGATAATCCCTAATAAATTTTCGGAAGCAATATTGATATTTGATACATAATCACGTTGCTCTTCTTCTAGCTCTGTATCTTTTAATAAATTAGAAAAACCAATAATAGCATTCATAGGAGTACGAATTTCGTGGCTCATATTTGCCAAAAAGGTATCCTTTGCAAGAGCATTTTTCTCTGCATGTTCTTTTGCTTTTATCAATTCTTTTTCCATCAATATTCTGTCGGTTATATCTACAGCATTACCAATTATATATTGTTGTCCATTTATCAATTCCGAAAGTACATTATTGTACATCCAAGTTCTGGGCGAACCATTTTTATGGATTACTCTCATCAGTCCTTTACTGCTGCCTTTATGAAGAATTTCATCAAGGTAGGCTTTCACGCCTTGGACAGACGATTCAGAAACGATATCAAACAAACTTCTTTGTAAAATTTCTTCTTTGGTATAACCCACCAATTCAGCTCCAGCAGGGTTAATTGTCAAGAAATTTCCATAAATATCATGTGTACACATCAGCCCTTGCGTATTTTCGAAGAAGCCTCTATGTCTATTTTCACTAATGAGTAATTGATTTTCCCAAACTTTTTTCTCTGTTATATCCTTTGCAATCCCCATAAAGCCTGTAATAACATTATCGTTATTTCTCAAGGAAGTAACAGAAAGTTCTACAGTTAATCTTGATTTATCTTTTCTAATATAAGTCCACTCATTGCTATCTGCAACGCCTAACCTTGCTTTTGCATGAAAAACTTCATGTCCCGGTTCAAGCGTAATTCCTAATTCTTGTGATAATATTTCGGCTCTTTTTACGACTTCTTCTTTATCATGGATGATTTCAGGCGTTACTTTTCCAACGACTTCATCGGCGAGATAACCCAACATTTTTTCAGCACCACGGTTGAATGTCTTAATCACGCTGTTGGTATCAACTGAAATAATTGAGTAATCTGTTCCGTCCAAAATGATATTTTGAATCTCCGAAAGTTTTTCTACTTCTACTTTTAGGCGTTTGTAATCTGTAATGTCTCTGGCAATCGCATAAAGTGTTCCAGTTGTAGCATCGGGAGTAGCTACCCATTCTAAAAATTTATAATCACCTGATTTCGTTCTGAAACGATGCGTAAAATTTAAAGACAATACTTTATTTCCTAGACTTTCAACTTCTTCTTTTGTTTCTTTAAGATCATCAGGATGTAAAAAATCGTAAAAAGATTTATCAATTAAATCAACGTCATCCCAACCCAAAGTTTTGCAAAAAGCAGGATTTATCTTTTTGAAAAGACCGTCCGTTTTTGCAATACAAATCATATCTTTTGATTCTAAGAATAGTTTTTCATAATTCTTAAGAATCGCTCTTTCTTTTCGAGCTACAATTTGTGCGGCTACTTCTTTCCCTAAAATTCTTAAAGCTAATTGTTGTTCTGCATCTAATTTTTTGGCTTTAGTATCAATTACACAAAGCGAACCCAATGCAAATCCATCTGGGTCGATAAGTGGGTATCCTGCATAAAACCGTATTTCAGGTGCATGCTCAACTAATGGATTATTATGAAATCTTTCATCAAGCGTTGCGTCCTCTACTTCAAAAATATCTTTCCCAACGATGGTATATTGGCAAAATGAAATATCTCTAGCTGTTTGAGTGCCATCTAAACCAACATTAGATTTAAACCATTGTCTATCTTTATCAATCAATGAAATCAAAGAAATTGGTACACCACAAATTACGGAAGCCAATTTTGTTAGCCTATCGAATTCTTCCTCAGGTAAAGTATCAAGTATATTATACTCCTCTAAAGCTTTTAATCGCAAGTCTTCATTCTCTGGTATTGGTAAATTCTTTTTCTCCATGATTGAAGTATATTAAAATAAATAAGGAGCCGCCAATTATGGATCTCACAAATCAACAAGTATCAAAATTTAGTAACAATTACTCAAAAGTAATAACAATTCCAGTCAATGACTTAGTATTTATCAAAGATTTTTACTCTGAAAAACAAAACATTCATCATTGTTTTCATTCCCCAAATTGATATTAATTAAGTGGCTATTTTTGTACTCCTTATGAATTATGTTATCATTTACCTATTTGCTTTATTTAAATTTTTGCATTATATAAAAAATCGAAATTATATAAAGATAAATTTATTTTTTTCGGATTAAACCTATCGCCTTTTTGCTACATTTTTCTACTTCAAAACCTCTACAACTTGTAAATTTTCAGCTACTTGTATGTTGATAAAACTCGCTATTTTATTGAACAAATCTTTAGGTGAAAAAGGTTTAGTAATGTAATCATTCATTCCAACAGCCATACATTTTTCTTTTTCCCCAATTAGTGAATGCGCCGTTAAAGCAATGATTGGTGTATTATTTTCAAGTTTTTTCCTGATAAATTGTGTTGCCTGATAGCCATCCATTTCAGGCATTTGTAAATCCATCAGAATAACATCATATTGTTTTTCTTGTACTTTCAATACCGCTATTCTTCCATTTTCAGCAAGCTCTGGAAAAAAACCAAATCGCTCTAATACTTTCATGGCAAGCTTCTGATTTAAAGGATTGTCTTCTGCTAATAATATTCTTACTTTTTTATGTGGGTCGATTGGTAAAAGATACGTTTCTTGTTTTTGAATGATTTCTCCTTTTACTTTTTTAAAGGATAAATTAAAGTAAAACGTAGAACCAACGTGCTCTTCACTTTCTACAAAAATGTTCCCCTGTTGTAATTCTATCAATAATTTTGAAATACTTAAACCCAAACCTGTTCCACCAAACTTTCGGGTAGTATCTGAATTAGCCTGTGCAAAACGGTCAAAAATAACCATTAATTTATCTTGTGGAATACCAACTCCAGTATCAATAATCTTGAATAAGATATTGTACTCATCCTCATTCTCACTTTGTAAATCAAGTACAATTTTCACAGAACCTGCTTCTGTAAACTTAATGGCATTATTGGTAAGGTTTAATAAAATCTGCGTGAGGCGTGTTGGGTCACCTAATATCGTATGAGGAATACTTGCTGAAATTTGATAATCTAACTCCAGGTTTTTACCAAGTGCCTTATAAGTAAGTACCGATTTTATGTTTTTGATAACTTCATACAGATTAAAAGGCACAGATTCTATCACCAAATGTCCTGACTCAATTTTAGAAAGGTCAAGAATATCATTAATAATTCCCAACAGATTTTCGGCAGCAGTATTAATGTTTGATACAAACTCTTTTTGCTCAGAATCTAGTTTAGTTTCTTTCAATAAATTGGCAAAACCTGTAATCGCATTCATTGGTGTGCGAATTTCATGGCTCATATTTGCCAAAAACACATCCTTAGCATGGGCATTTCGTTCAGCTAATACTTTAGCACTGATTAATTCCCGCTCCATCTTGATGCGTTCTGTCATATCGACGGCATTGCCAATTACATACTTTCTACCATCTAATAATTCAGAAAGTACACTATTAGATAGCCAAGTTCTAAACGAACCATTTTTATGAACAACTTTCACCAAACCTTTATACGAACCATATTTGGCAATCGCCTCAAGATAACTTGTCATTTTATCTTGTATTCTTTGAGGAGTAATATCAAAAAGATTTTTTGATAAAAACTCTTCGGTTGTATAACCAAGTAAAGCGGCTCCAGCAGGATTTACTGTTAGAAAATTCCCTTCAAGGTCATGCGTACACATCAAACCTTGTGAGTTTTCAAAAAAACCTCTGTGCTTTTCTTCGCTTAATAACAGTTTCCGTTCCCAAGTTCTTTTAGCAGTAACATCTTGTACTTGCCCAATTACATTTAAAGGTTTGCCTTTATGGTCTCTGACGATGGTTGCTACCAATTCAACCCAAACCTCTGTATTATTTTTGGTGATGTAGCGATTTTGAACCGTTATTACTGATGATGCGCCTGATAATAATTTGAAAAAATAATCATCACTCATTTTTAAGTCTTCTGGATGAATTAAATCTCTAAGACTTAAAGATAAAAGTGCTGTTTTATCGTATTGAGTAATGCTAGCAAAGGCTTCATTTACTTCTATAAAAATACCTGTAGCAAGTTGGGCAATAAACATCCCTGTAGCTGCATTATCAAAAGTTTGTCTGAACCTTTCTTCACTTAAAGAAATCTGTTTGTCTTTGATTCTTTTCTCGTGAATATCCTGAAAAGTACCATATAACCGTACACATTTTTGTTGCTCAAAAGTAGTTTTTCCAGTTACTCTTACCCATTTTTTGAGTCCTTGATAGGTAATAATTTGTACTTCTATATCGAATGGTTTTCCAAGTTTTATGGCATTTAAAATTGCTCTTATAACAGCCTTTCTACTTTTTCCATCTCTGAAAAAATGTAAGGCTTCTTTGAAACTTGGATTAGAGTCGTTCGGTACTTCATGTAATTCACGAGTGACATCCGACCAAAAAAAAGTTTTCTTTACTAAATCTATTTCCCATCCACCAACACGAGCCACACTGTTGATTTCCTCTAACATTTCAGTAAATCTTGATACACTTACTGTTATTTCTTGTAATTTGTTAAAGTCTTTTACAAAGGCTTTTAATGCTTTTTTAGCAGAAAGTTTATCAGCAATTTCAGCAACTACATTTTCTAAAGCATTGATTTCTTTAGTTTTTAGTGTTTTGGCTTCATTTCCTAATAATGAAAGTACGCCAATAGTTTTTCCTTCGGGATTGACCAAAGGAAATCCTGCATAAAAACGAAATGAAAGTTCTGAAAAGAAAGAAAGATAAGAATTGGAAGTTTGCTCTCTTGAAATATCGTCAAGAATAATGAATGATTTTGAATTGACTACTTCCTGAGTAAGTAATGATAGATTTGAAACGAATGGTTGATCTTCAATCACTGGAATTGTTGTAATCCATTGTGATTTTTCGTCTAAAAGAGAAATATATGTCAGAGGGACGTCGCAAAGTAAAGATGCCAAATTTGTAAGACGGCTAAAGCCATCCTCAAAAGAAATCCCTTTAATAGCGTTGCTTTGTACTTCTTTTTTTAACATCGTTTTCCTTTTATAGAGACTGGAGTAAAACAATCTTTAGGCGACAAAGATTATTTACTTTCAAAGAATATCTGTTGATTATGTTGTAAACAGGGAACAAATACTGAAAGTGATATTGAACCCAAACAAATTTTCATTTGAATACGCAAGATATATGATGTAGTATTTCTATAGAAAATTTTATACAGTAAGTTAGTACTTTTTTATGAATCTTGAACAAAACTAAAGTATAAGGACACAAAAAAAGATAAAATTTTGATTTAGCTATCTACTAACTTATCAAGATTTTATCTTATTAAAACTGCTTCTAAATAACAAATTGTCTCAACTTGTTAAAATCTAATTTCAAAACTCAACATTATAAAGCAATTATATTTTGATTTTACTGGATAGCATTTAGCACTAACGCTCCTAAAACTGCCCCTAAAATAGGACCAACTACTGGAACCCACGCATAAGACCAGTCTGAAGTACCTTTACCTGCTATTGGCAAAATGAAATGAGCAATGCGTGGACCTAAATCTCTCGCAGGATTAATGGCATAACCTGTTGCTCCGCCCAAAGAAAGCCCAACAGACCAAACTAAAATACCAACAACAAAAGGTCCTAAACCTGTTTCAATACTCCCAAATGAACCTAATGCAATAATGGCAATCGCAGTGGCAAGTAATTCGGCAAGTACATTGGAAAAAGGATTTCTGATGGCAGGCGCAGTACTAAAACACGCCAATTTTAGCCCTTTGTCTTCTGTAATTGCCCAATGTGGCAAATATTGCAACCAAACTAGCGTTCCTCCGAGTGCTGCTCCCAAAATTTGAGCAATGATAAATCCTAAAGCGTTTGACCAGTCTCCTGACTTTACAGCTTCGGCAATAGTAACTGCTGGATTTAAATGTGCTGCGGGGCTTCCAAATTTGGTAGAAACAAAAATACCCATCGTAACGGCAAAAGCCCAACCTGCTGTGATGGCAATCCAACCACCGTTTTCACCCTTTGAGCCTTTTAATAATACTGTAGCAACCACGCCATTGCCTAAAAAGATTAATACTGCTGTGCCGACAAACTCGCCTAATAGCGCTGAATTCATAGTTGGTTAGATATTTAATGGTTTAATAGTTTTTTATTGAGAATTAATTGTACAAATTAAAGCAAAATTTCTAAATATAATGTTGTAGAAATGTTAAAAGCGAAAGCCTTTTCAGAATGTTTTTATCAGACTAGAAAATGGCGTATTTTTGAACACTCAGAACGAATCAAAAAGAAATGATATTGAATAAGGATTTGATACAAATTCCGCTTTTCAGTTAATTTTCATCAAAATATGCGAGAAGATTATTTAAAAGGAAATAAAGAAACGCTTTCTCCCGTAGAAAAGGAAATCGAAAGAGCGCTCAGACCGCTCTCTTTCGATGATTTTGCAGGGCAAGACAAAGTACTAGAAAACTTACAAGTATTTGTAACGGCGGCAAGGTTACGTGAGGAAGCACTTGACCATGTACTTTTGCACGGCCCTCCAGGTTTAGGAAAAACCACGCTTTCAAACATTGTAGCCAATGAATTAAAGGCAAATATCAAAATTACTTCTGGCCCAGTACTGGATAAACCTTCTGATTTGGCAGGTTTACTTACGAACTTACAGCCTTTTGATGTGTTGTTTATTGATGAAATTCACAGATTGAACCCCATCGTTGAAGAGTATTTGTATTCGGCAATGGAGGATTATAAAATTGATATTTTGTTAGATTCGGGTCCAAACGCCCGAAGTGTACAAATTTCATTGAATCCATTTACTTTGATTGGTGCAACTACTCGTGCGGGAATGCTGACTTCGCCTTTAAGAGCGAGATTTGGGATTAATTGTCGATTGGAATATTATGATGCAAAATTGTTGACAAGTATTGTAAAACGTTCGGCACAAATTTTGAACACGCCAATTGACGAAGCAGGCGCTTTTGAAATTGCACGTCGAAGTAGAGGAACGCCTCGTATTGCCAACAATCTTTTGCGAAGAACTCGTGATTTTGCACAAGTAAAAGGAAAAGGAGTCATCACAATCGAAATTGCAGAAATGGCTTTGTTGGCTTTAGATGTTGATCAAAATGGATTAGACGAAATGGATATTCGTATTCTTACGACCATTGTAGAGAAATTCAAAGGTGGACCTGTGGGTTTATCAACGATTGCAACAGCTTGTGGCGAAGAAGCAGAAACGATTGAAGAAGTATATGAACCTTTCTTGATTCAGGAAGGATTTTTAAAGCGTACTTCTCGTGGACGAGAAGCCACAGAACGTGCCTACGTTCATTTAGGAATTGTTCCAAAGTATCGGAACGGAGAGTTGTTTTAAAGTAAAAAAGCCCTTGAACCGTATGATTCAAGGGCTTTTTTATGTGCTTTTACTTACTTACTTCATCAATAAAATTCTTCAAAGCTTCCGCAGGGTTTTCGGTTTTCATAAAGGTTTCGCCAATTAAAAAGCCTTTATAGCCAACTGATTTCAATAATTTAATAGTTGCCGCTTCTGAAATACAGCTTTCTGAAATCTTGATACATTCTGCTGGAATTTTCTCTGCTAATTCCAAAGAAGCATTTACATTTTGTTCAGCAAAGTTTTTCAAGTTACGATTGTTCACGCCCACAACGTCAATGTACTGATTCAAACTACGATTTAATTCTTCTTCGTCATGGATTTCTAAAAGCGTCTCCATACCTAATTCTTTCGTCAGCTTACCTAAATCTTTGATGCGCTGTGGTGTTAAATTTGCCGCAATCAATAAAATTACGTCTGCTCCCAAAGATTTCGCTTCGATGATTTGGTACTCATCAATCATAAAATCTTTACGAATCATCGGAATTGTTGGATTCGTGCGACGAGCCTTTAAAAAATCTTCACTAGAACCACCAAAGAATTCAAAATCTGTTAATACCGAAAGGCAAGCCGCACCAGCTTTTACATAACCAGCGGTTACTTCTTCTACCGTCACATTTCCGTTGATGATGCCTTTTGAAGGCGATTTTCTTTTAAATTCAGCAATGATTCCAGAAGAAGCAGGATTCAGTAAACTTGTCTTTAGTGAATTATTAGTTTTAGCAAAAAAGCCACTTTTTTCTAATTCTTGAACAGAAACTTTTTCTTTACTTTGAGCTACTTCTTGTGCTTTATGGGCAATGATTTTATCTAAAATTGTCATTTCTCTTTGAGTATTTTACTGAATAAATTGCTTAAAACCTGCCAAAGCCTTGCCACTTTCTAAAGACTCTTTGGCTTTCAATACGGCATCCGACAAACTTAAAGTATCGTCGGCACAATACAATGCCACAGCTGCATTCGCTAAAACGGCTTGAGTTTGGGCTTGCGTTCCTTTGTTTTCAAGAATATTGATTAATATTTTCGCTGATTCTTCAACCGTATTCCCTCCGTGTAAATCTTCTTGCTTACATCTTGTGAAACCTAATTGTTCGGGCGAGTACGTTTCTTCTCCTTTTATGGTAATCAATTTAAAATCAGAAGTAAGAGAAATTTCGTCGTAGCCGTCTAAAGCGTACACTACGCCAAAATGCTTATACGATTTCTGCAACAGCTCGCCATAAAGTTTCAAAACGTCTAAATTATAAACTCCAGTGATTTGCTTTTGCACCAAAGCTGGATTTAAGATTGGACCAAGCATATTGAAAAAGGTTTTCATGCCTAATTCTTTACGAATTGGACCCACAAAACGCATTGCTGGGTGAAACAATGGAGCATGTAAAAAACAAATACCCGAAGTTTCTATTTTTTGACGAAGATAAGCCGCATCATTACTAAATTTCACGCCCAAGTACTCCAACACAGTTGAAGAACCAACCGACGAAGATACGCCATGATTTCCATGTTTAGCAACTGCCTGACCAGCACCTGCTACCACAAAAGAAGCTGTCGTTGAAATATTAAAAGTATCTTTTCCGTCTCCACCCGTTCCGCAAACATCCATTGGATCGTAGGCAGAAAGGTCTATCGTTAAGGCTAATTCCAACATGGCATCTCTGAAACCTGCCAATTCTTCCGTCGTGATGGGCTTCATCATGTAAGTTGTTAGAAATGCCGCAATATGACTGTTATTGGCTTCGCCTCTGGCAATGATTCTCAAGGCTGCTTGGGCTTCTTCTTGCGTTAGGGCATTGCCTTCTGTTCTTTTTTGTAAGTATTTTTTCATTTTCGTGTTCGGTAAGTAGCGTTTTTGTTTTACTAGATTTTCACCCAGTTTTCTACCATTTTCACACCGTACTCTGTTAAATACGCTTCTGGGTGAAACTGAACACCTCTTACATCATATTTACTATGTGCTTCTGCCATTACGTAACCTTGTTCGTCGAGAGCAGTTACTTTTAATTCTGCGGGCATGGTATCTTTTACGACTGTCCATGAGTGATAGCGACAAACGTTTACTTCATTCGGCACGCCTTGGAAAAGTACTTCTGTTGGGTCAGTGATGATACATTTGGTTGTTACTCCATGTAATACATCGCCCATGTTGTGCAATTTTGCTCCGAAGGCTTCGCCAATGGCTTGGTGACCCAGACATACTCCAAAGATAGATTTCGTAGGGGCATACTCACGAATTACATCTAATAAAATACCTGCTTCTTCTGGAATTCCAGGACCGGGCGAAAGCAAGATTTTATCATACTTGCCTACGGCCTCTAATGAGATTTTATCGTTGCGGAATACATCCACTTCATTGCCTAAATCTTTCAAGATATAGACTAAATTATACACGAATGAATCGTAATTATCAAGGACTAATATTTTCATGGTTGTATCTAGCTGTCAGCTTTGAGCAATGAGCCTTGAGCTTTATTAATCATTTATATTTTAATTTGACAGAATGATGATAATTTTCAGCTCAAAGCTGATAGCTATCGGCTAAATGCTTTCTGCCATATCCAAGGCTTTTCTTAAAGCACCTAATTTCAATTTGATTTCTTGCATTTCGTTTTCAATCACCGATTTGGCTACTACGCCCATACCTGCTTGGTAATAAAGCGTATTATTTTTACTCATAAAAGTACGAATTGCAATGGCATGATTAAAGTTTCCGACAAAATCCATATAGCCAATCGCTCCGCCGTAAATGTGGCGATTTACGTTTTCTAAACGGTTGATGATACTCATTGCATTATGTTTTGGCGACCCCGAAAGCGTTCCCGCAGGGAAAGTATCTGCCACCAATTGCAATGGATTCGTTCCTACAGTCATTTTGCCTGTTACTTTAGAAACCAAGTGAATCACGTGTGAATAAAACTGTACCTCTTTGAAAGTCTCTACTTTTACCACATCCGAACTTCTTGATAAATCGTTTCTGGCTAAGTCAACTAACATCACGTGTTCGGCTGATTCTTTGGGGTCGGCTAATAATTGGCGAGCCAATTCTGCATCTTTTTCATCATCGCCAGTTCTTCTAAAAGTACCTGCAATGGGGTGAATTTCAGCCATTCCATTTTTGATACCGATTTGTTTTTCGGGCGAAGCTCCAAATATTCTATAATTTTCGTAATCAAAATAGAACATATAAGGCGATGGATTGATAGACCGTAAGGCACGATATACTTGGAAATCATCGCCTTCGAAAGTACGACTAAAACGACGAGAAGGTACAATCTGGAAAACATCGCCACGCAAACAGTGTTTGATACATTCCTGAATAATCACACGCATTTCATCATCCGTATAATTGGTCGTTTCATCGCCCGTCAATTTGAATGATTTCGTTGCATAATGTGGCATATCCAACAACATCTCAAGTACTTCTAAGCCTTTTACTTTGTCTGCCTCTTTTTCTTTTTCTCCAGTATATTGATGCTCATACAAGTACAATTCATCTTTGAAATGATTGATGGCAATCACATAACGATACACATGATAAATGATAGAAGGCATTTCTGTGTTTTCGTTTTTCTCCTGAATTTCAATGTCTTCAAAATATTCAACGGCATCATAAGCGATATGACCAAACATTCCGTTTGCCATCGGAGCATAATCAGGCTGACGTTCCCACTCAAAGCGTTTGGCGAAATCCATTAAAGCTTTTACGGCATCTTTGCGATGTGCCAATGTAAAAGTTTCGGTAGTTCCATCGGGAAAAGTCTGCGTTACGACATCTTTATCGATAACAATACTCGCCACTGGGTCGCAGGCGATATGGCTATAGCCATGTTCTTTTCCGTGATAATCGGCACTTTCTAGGATAACCGAATTTTTGAACTTATTACGCAATTTCAGAAAGATTCCAACGGGCGTAATGGTATCTGCTAAACGTTTCTTCTGGGTTGTTTTTACTGAAAAAGTCATGCTGATTTTTAGTGATTTTTAAAGAGCAAAGAAAAAGGCTTACTGGTTGAACAGTAAGCCTCTTCGTGAAGAAATATATCTTTATCGAAAATACATTATAATGCTGTTCAACGGACGCTTGTCAGTTGCCACCACCATGCTGTATTTTTGAAATTGTTTGTCATTGTCTGATTTTTATTTGCACAAACTTAGTATTAAAAAATTAGATTCAAAAAATATTGCAGAAAAATTTCCCGAAAGGTGTTTTTTGGAAGCTTGATGAAGGTGAAACCTCCCTTCAATGTGGTGGAACACAATATTTTTTGTATCCAATAAATTACTGTTAGAAACAGCATAAAAACATCTGTATCTAATCATTTCCTATATGAAACAGTATAGAAACATTTGTATCTAATCATATTCTGTAAGAAACACTATAGAAACATTTGTATCTAATCATATTCTGTAAGAAACACTATAGAAACATTTGTATCTAATCATTTCCTACATAAAACAGCATAGAAACACTTGTATCTAGTCATTTTATACATGAAATAGTATAGAAACATTTGTATCTAATCATTTTCTACATAAAATAGTATAGAAACACTTGTATCCAATCAATTCCAATAAGAAATAGTATAGAAACAAAATGATTTGCTTTAAATCAATTTGAAGCAAAGAATCTCTTAGGCATTTATTGACTGCCACATAATTTTCATAAAAGAGTTCGGTGATTTTTTGGGGAATTGAGTGAATTACTGCTAATTGAAGTTTTTATACACTATCCTAAATTTGGAAAACTTTCCACCAACGAGTTACTAAAACTTTCGTATAATAGCTTAGTTGGTGGTTAAAACAAATAATATGCGAGCCCTACTAACACTCTTTTGTTTTACTATTTTAATTCAAGGATTTGGTCAATCTTCTCAAATTAATAAAATAGAGAGCGAGATTAAAAAAAATGCAAACGATAGGACGTTTGAGAAGCAAATTATTGATTTAAACAATGATGGAAAAAACGATATTATTTACTTATATGGATGTGGCGAACCAAACTGTATTACAGTATTTTTAAACATGGATGGACAATACAAAGAGCAACTACATGAACAATGTAATTCTTATGTTTTATGGAATATTGACAATAAAAAAATGTTGTATGTAAGATTGACACACTGTTGTGGAGAGAGTCCTTATTTGTCAAATAGAGTATTTGAGTTTAACGAAAGTTCTGCAATTATTAAGGAAAATTACGTTTTGACCAATAGCTCTTATACAGAAAACACGCACCTTTTAGAACCTTTTATTTATTTTACAAATACTTTTTTTGTAAAAGTTACCATAGACAATTACAATTTGCGATTTTCACCAAGCATTGATAAGCTAGAGGGAAAAGTAAAAGAAACATTTACCTATGCTTGCGAAGATGGAACTAATATTATTGCTAAAATTAAAATAGCATCAAAAATTAAGGTTCTATCTGAAATCATAGAAAAAGATAGGAAGTGGCTGTTTGTTGAGGTAGAAAATAACACTATTGCAGGAAAAGAAGAATGCAATCCAATAAGTTTTGAATTCAAAAATCAGAAGCTAAGAGGATGGATAAGCGATAAGTATGTGACGAGAGAATAATTATAATTGAATTAAAATAACTCAAATATAATATTACTTAGGAAGGTTAGACTTAGATGATAATTCAACACAAGCCAAACGTCTAAGAAATCGTAAGCTCCCGACTAAATTAACAAGAGATGCCTAAAGATAATTTCTCGACACAAGCAGCACTTTATGCTAAATTTCGTCCTAAATATCCTGCTGAATTGTATGACTTTGTTTTGACAAAGGTGAAAAACTTTGAGGCTGCTTGGGATTGTGCCACTGGCAATGGACAAGTGGCGTCGCATTTATCAACAATATTTCAAAAAGTTTTTGCGACGGATATTTCGCAAAAGCAGTTAGATAATGCTCATCAGGCGGATAATATTCATTATTCAATTGCTCAAGCTGAAAAGACGGAATTCCCAGCAAATACTTTTGATTTAATAACGGTTGGGCAAGCCATTCATTGGTTTGATTTTGAGCGTTTTTTCCAAGAAGTACATCGTGTTGCTAAGCCAGAAGCCATTTTTGCGGCTTGGGGTTATGGTACTTTGACGATAGATAATGAAAAAGCCAATGCGCTATTTCAGGATTTTTATCAAGAACAAATTGGTGAATATTGGGATGCGGAACGTAGGTTTATTGATGAAGAATACAGAAGTATTCCATTTCCTTTTGAGATGATAGAAAGTCCAAAATTTGCGATGAACTATCAATGGACGCTTGCTGAATTGGAAGGATATTTGAATACTTGGTCGAGTGTACAGAAGTACATCAAAATTCACCATGAAAATCCTGTAGATGGTTTTATAGAAAGTTTAAAAGCTATCTATAAAAGTTCAGATATTTTCAAAGTGAATTTTCCTGTTTTTATGAAGATGGGAATTGTAAAATAATATTTTACTCTTTCACTCATGGCATGACTTGGAGTCATGCCATGAGTAATTATCAGTTTTAAATACTAATCACTAGTTAAGAAATAGCTTACATCTCAATCCCAATCCTCTTCATTAGTTGACTCGCATTAAAACTATGGCAAACACCTTTGCGAAGTTTATAATCGAATACCAAATCGTCGTTGACTACTTCGGATGAAAAGCTATAGTTTTTTACAAAATCTTGTTCATCAAATTCATCACCTAATTCTACGTCGTGAGTAGAAATAAAGCCAGAAGCTGAGGTTTTATGCAATTGCAACATCAAAGCTCTTGCTCCTTCGTGGCGGTCTTTTGAGTTTGTTCCTTTCAGAATTTCATCTAAAAAGTACAGTATTGAAGCTTTGTTTTGCTTGCCTGTTCCTACTTCGTCAATCAATTGCTTCAAGCGTTTTAGTTCGGCATAAAAAGATGAAGTACCTTCTTCTAAAGAATCATTGCTTCGCATACTGGTGAATACTTGTAAATAAGAACATTCAAAACTTTCTGCACAAACAACGCCACCCGTCAATGCCAATACTACATTTATGGCAACTGTTCTTTGGAAAGTACTTTTGCCCGACATATTCGAACCTGTAATGATAATGGTTTTTCCTCCGCCAATCAGTTCTATATCATTTGCAACTCTTTTATTATGGCGAATCATCGGGTGACCCAAAGCTTTTGCTTTTAAAAATACTCCGCCAGCTACAATACTAGGTTGAATAAAAGTAGGATTGGCAAAACGATAGCCCGCCAAACTATTCAAGGTTTCAAATTCGGCAATGACAGCCAACCAAGTAGGTAAATTTTCACGATGGTTTGCTTTCCAATTTTCTAATTTGATAAAATATTGAATATCCCATAAAGTTGGAATGCCCACTACAAAAGCGAAAAAAGGATTCGTTCTATTCGCCATTTTGTTCAGAATATCTTCTAAAGCAAGAATGGCGGGACTAGCCTCAGCAATTTTGCTTTTTAAATTTTGTAGTTTTTCTTCTTGAAAATCTTCAAGAACAATCAATTCAGCCAAGGCAGAATATGCTTTCATCGCACCAGCAATGCGATTGGTTTGATCGAGCGCAACGGTTACTTCTGTAAATATTTGTTTTAAAATCAAACCATGAATTCCCATCAACACCAACACTATATAGATAGGTACAAAACCCAAAATCCAAGCCAAAATCACAGGAATGGTGATATAAGGCAAAAAGCGAGCAATTTGAAATAAAGGTTGTTGGATTTTCTGATTAGCTGGTGCATCGTTCCAAGCCAATAATTGATGAGTTGGCTCGGATACTTCTTCAATCAACATGGCGGAGGCTTCTAAATCTTGTCGCCAATCTATTTTCTCTGATAATTCTTGAATAGCTTTTTGTCGATTGAGAATTTCAGTCGTTTCTGCTGGATGCAAAAGCCAATTTGCCAACATTTTCGCCCCCCCAAAAGTATGCGTGCGATTCAGTAATTTATAAAGAGATTGCTTCCCGAAAATATCTAAATCACTTGCATAAAAGTGGTTGTCTTCTGCAAATACTTCGCCTGTTTCTGTACGAGTAAAACGATTTTCTAAACGTTGAATTTCGTCTTCATTCAGCGTGCTTAAAGTTCTATTTTTATCTCTTAAATACTTTATTTTTAAATGTTTAGTTACGGAAAACAAAAACAAGGCAATGCCAATAATTAGTACTAAAAGCGTGTAAGCAAAATCATAAAATTCATAGCAGAAATAGCCAATCGCAGCAACAGCCACAAACAAAATAGCCCTAAAAACAGCCCATTGATTATATTGTTTTTGGAATTGCTCGGCAAGGTTTTGGAAATGAATTTTTCTGGATTGAAAAGTTTCGAGTGGTGTCATAAACGGTATTTTTTTCAACAAAGATACAGAAAGAGCTTTGAACATTCTCAAGCTTATAATGCTTGCAACTCATCCGATTCAAAGAAATGCACGCCAGTCAAACCTTTACTTGCCAATACTTGCATCGCTTTGGCGATTTGGGCGGCTTCAATTCCTCTGTATTTTTTCAAACTTCCAATTAAAAGTGGTGAAATTGCTTTGGCTAAAACAATCCCTATTTTCTCCCCCAAACGAAATTCTTGTCTGTCACCTAAAATAAAAGAAGGACGAACACTGATGAAGTTTTCAAAGTCAAGTGCTTTAATTTTCTGTTCTAAATCGCCTTTTGTTCTCAAGTAAAAGCTATTGGAATTGGCATCCGAGCCAATGGATGAAACCAAAATATACTGTTTTACACCGTTGGCTTTGGCAATTTTTCCGAATTCATAAGGATAAGTACAATCAATTTTATATTGCGCTTCTTTAGAACCCGCTTTGCGCAAAGTTGTTCCCATCGCACAAAATAATTCGTCGCCCATAATTTTTGTAGCATCAGGTTTATCGAAATCGACGATTTCTTGTTGCAATTTTGGATGTTGAATCTCCAATGGTTTGCGAAGTAGCAACGTTACTTTTGAGTAATTGGGGTTATCAAGTATTTGTTTGACCAATGTACTGCCTACCAAGCCAGTAGCACCGATGATTATAGCTGTTTTCATATTAATTTCCAGATTTTCCTGTAAATTTGAATAAATCTGTTCATCTAATAAGCATCGTGGAAGAAAATACTTTACATTCTATCCTGAAATCATATCAAAAAAGACTTACTAACCTGAGTACTAGGAATAAGTCTTTGCTACTTTCATCAGCAACTGAGCAGTTTTTAGATGTTCACGAACTTGATTTTCTTCAAAACACTCCTTCTTTTCAACTTATCGAGCAGTTAATTGCTCAAAAAAATACGATTACGCTTTGCGAAAAACATGATCCACGTTTTGAAAAAGTAAACGAAATCAGCAAGAAACTACGAAAGATTTCAAGGCATGAAAAACTGATTGAAGAAGAGCGTGGTTCGGAAGATTTATACATTGGTTATCCGATTGTAAAAGGTAAATTTTCAGATGGAACAGTAGTTCGTTGTCCTTTACTTTTTTTTCCTGTTCATCTCGATTGCGTGTTGCTTCCTCAGAAAAATACAGGGACAGATGAGTCTTTGAGCGAAATCTGGCAAATAAAACAAAGAGACGAAGTTATTTTCAATAGAAGTTTTTTGCTGGCATATTCTTACTTCAACGAGATTCAAATCTCAGATGATTTTTTAGATAATTCGTTGGAAGATTTTTCGAAAAATGCCCTTGAATTCAGAACGCAATTGTATGAGTATTTGAAGAATTCTCCCTTAAAAATCAATTTCAATCAAGATAATTTCACGAATCAATTAACGCATTTTGAAAAAATTGCTAAAACGACTTTAGAAAGTACCGAACGCAACGGCGAACTTACTTTATTTCCACAGGCGGTTTTAGGAATTTTCCCGCAAGCGGGTTCTTTTTTAGTGCCAGACTATCAATTTTTGATTGATACTTTAGCCAAAAATGAAGATAAAACGGTTGAAAATCTTTTCCCGAATGATTTTGAAGAAGCAATTCAGATTAGAGAAGAACAATTATTAACGCCTTTTGAAATTGATATTTCTCAGGAAAAAGCTTTGCGAGAAGTAAAAGCTGGACAATCGTTAGTCGTTCAAGGCCCTCCAGGAACAGGAAAATCTCAATTAATCTGTAATCTCGTTGCCGATTTTACGGCAAGAGGCAAAAAGGTTTTGGTGGTTTGTCAGAAACGAGCGGCTTTGGATGTTGTGCAAGAACGCCTCGCAAAAGTTGGAATGCGTGCTTTTGTTGGCAATGTGCACGATTTTAAAAATGACAGGAAAGCACTTTATGAACAAATTTTGCATCAGATTGAGCAAGTCGATACTTATCAAAAGCAAAATCAGAGTTTGGATGCTATTTTTATCGAAAGAAATTTCAGTCAGCAGAGTAAACAAATTGATAAAACTTCTGAAGAATTACAGACTTTTAAAGACGCTTTATTTGCCGTAAATGAATGTGGAATTTCTGTCAAAGAACTGTACTTGACAAGCTCTGCAAATGATACTTTTGTTGATTTAGAAGCGTATTACAAATATTTCAATTTCACCGAAATCAAGGATTTTGTTGAGAAATTTAAGTTGTACTTCGCTTATCAAGAAAAGTTGGGGAATAATGACGCCAGTCTTTTTTGGCAAAATCGACTTTCGTTTCAGCATCGTCAGCCAGTAGATATTTCACTGATTGCCAAGACTATTAAAGAGTTGACGCTTTTTGTGCAAGAAATAGAAAATCAATCTCAAACAATACTTGACAAAAAACTGTCATTAGACTCTCTCCAGAAAATTTCACTTGAAAAAGTAAAGCTACAAAATCTGTTAAATGGTATTTCAACAGACAAAATCTATCAACTTCTTGCCAGAAATTTGTCACAAAAAATCAAGACTAATACGACTAAAATTTCAAGTTTAGAAGCAGAAGTTGCTCAGTTTTTTGCGGGGCAAGGCATAGAAATTACTTTGTCAAGTGCAGATTTATTGACGTTTTCTGGAAAAATAAGCAAAGCTATCCATGCCAAAAGCAATACTTTTGAGAGCATTTATTGGTCGCTGTTTTCAAAAGAGAAAAAAGAAATTCAACAGCTTGCTATCGCCAACGGACTAAGTATTGGGCTAGAAGATTTGAAAAAACTGCATGAAAGAATTCAGAACAGAATAGGTTTAGAAAAATGGTGGAAAGAATGGGCTTATTTATTTGGAAATGAATTTTCAAAAAATGCAGAAAGTAACGAAGAAGTTACTTGGTTGAGAAAAGGCTATCGTTGGTTCGAACGTCATTTTCAAATGTTGTACCAAATAGCCAAAGCAGAAACGATTTTTAGAAGTATTAAAAATGTTCCGCTGAACGAATGGACGAGTTTTTCTTGGTCAGATTTTCAGCAAAAAGTAAAATTTCTAATTGAAAAGTCAATCCAATTAGAAGAACAACAAGCACTTTGGCAAGTAAATTTATCAGTGATTCAAATCAATGAATTAGCCCATTTACAGCACGGAACTTTGGTGATAAAATACTTGCAAGAACATTTTGACGATATGCAAGAATTGGACGCTTTGAAAGCCGAGTGCAGTCACACTGAATTAGCCGTAATCCATTTATTTGTTGAAGAAAAAAAACCACTTGATAGCTTTCTGAATAGTTTAAAACTGGCTTGGATAAAAGATATTGAAATTAAAAATCCGATTTTAAGAGGAGTAAGTTCTTTGAAAATAGGTCAATTAGAAAATCAATTACAAGAAGCTGTACTTCAAAAACAGCAGTTGAGTAAAGAGATTTTATTGCTAAAATTACGAACACTCAGCTATCAGAACTTAGAGAAAAATCGTTTGCAAAATGTAGTTACTTATCGTGATTTAAAACATCAAGTAGCCAAAAAAAGGAAATTATGGGCTGTTAGGCGATTGATTGCGGCTTATTCAGATGAAATTTTCAGATTAGTTCCTTGTTGGTTGGCTTCGCCCGAAACGGTTTCAGCTATTTTTCCGATGGAAACTGAAAAACCATTTTTCGATTTAATCATCTTTGACGAAGCCTCACAATGTTTTGCCGAACAAGGAATTCCTGCGCTGTTCAGAGGAAAACAAGTAGTGATTGCAGGCGATTCAAAACAATTACAACCGAATGATTTATACAGACTAAAATTTGAAAATGATACGGATGATTCGCCAGCATTAGAAGTAGATTCTTTGTTAGATTTGGCTTGTCAGTACTTGCCACAAACACAGTTGCGTGGGCATTATCGCAGTCGTTCCTTGGATTTAATTGATTTTTCAAATGAGTACTTCTACAATAATACTTTACAGCTTTTGCCCGATTTTTATGAAATCAACAAAGCAGAACCTGCGATTCGATACTTAAAAGTAAATGGCATTTGGGAAAACAATAGTAATCTTGAAGAAGCCGAAACGATTATTAATTTGGTCGAAAACCTCAAAAATGATTTTCCACAAAAATCAATTGGCATTGTTACTTTTAATTTTAAACAACAAGGCTTGATTCAAGATTTATTAGAAACAAAGGCTTTTGCGTTGAATCATTCTGCTGAAAACATTGCGCCAATTTTTGTAAAAAACATCGAAAATGTACAGGGAGATGAACGAGACATCATCATCTTTTCAATTGCTTATGCACCAGACGTGAACGGAAAAATGAGTATGCAATTTGGTTCGCTGAATCAGCAAGGAGGCGAAAATCGTTTGAATGTGGCGATTACTCGTGCCAAAGAAAAAATACTGATTGTCAGCAGTATTTTGCCACATCAATTAAATGTTGGCGATACGCTCAACGAAGGTCCAAAATTATTGAAAAGTTATTTAGAATATGCTTTGTCGGTGTCGGAAGGAAACTATAAACCGAAACCGTTTTCTTCAACCAATTATCAAGCAGATTGGTTATTGAAAGAGCAGATTGCAAAATACAACCAGCAAAATGTAAAAGAATTGCCATTTGCAGATATTACGGTAAAAACAGGGGAAAAATACGAATCACTTATCTTGACCGACGATGATTTGTATTATGAACATATTTCTCCGAAAGAGACTTTTGCCTACATTCCTGCTGGTTTAAAAGCCAAAGGCTGGATTTTTGAGCGAATCTATAGCCGTAATTTCTGGAAAAACACTTGATGATTTTGGATTTGAGATGTTAGATTTCAGATTGATGATAAAATATAAAAACCGTAGCGGCAACTCTCGCAGTTAACGACGAGAATCAAGAAATTTACAGATTATGTTCAGTTGGAATATTAAAAATCACTCATTCACTAACTCGCTTAATCACTCAATAATCGAAGTATGAAAAATATTCTTTTGCATCTCAGGATTCCATTTTCTTTTTTCCTCATGCCCGTTTATTGGTTTGCTTTAAGCCAAACAAATCATGTAAACACAGGAATCAGCATTGGCGTTTTCGTACTTCTGCATTTACTGATATATCCAGCTTCAAATGCTTACAACAGTTATTACGATAAAGATGAAGGTTCAATTGGTGGTTTAGAAAACCCTCCGCCTGTTAGCAAAGAGCTTTTTTACGTAGCTTGGGCTTTAGACATTTTAGCAATAATCATTGCCTACTTTCTTTCAGGTTGGGTTTTGGCTTTGGCTTTGTTCATTTATAGCAGTATTTCAAAAGCGTATTCTAATGATAAAATCAGACTCAAAAAATATCCTATTCTAAGCTGGATTACGGTTGGTATTTTTCAGGGAGCTTTTACTTATTTAACCGTTATTCAAGCGATTGATAATGTTTTGATAAGTGATTTAATGCAAGAAAAATACTTGTTTCCTGCTGTGTTAAGTAGCTTTAATCTATTAGGGTTTTATCCGATGACACAAATTTATCAACACGAAGAAGATGCCAAAAGAGGCGATTTAACCATGAGTAGATTATTGGGAATCAGAGGTACTTTTCTATTCACTGCGGGCATTTTTCTACTGGTTACTATTGGCTTTTTCTTCTTTTTTCAGGAAAAGGAAATCTTTAATTTTTCAGCTTTCATTGTTTATTTACTTGTAATGTCTCCAGTCTTAATTTTCTTCAATGTTTGGTTTTTGAAAGTATTAAAAAATGAACAATTAGCTGATTACAAACACACTATGCAACTCAACTTTTTGGGTTCAATTTGTCTGAATCTGTTTTTTATATTACTGTTTCTAAGCAAGTAATAAACGTAGCTGATGAACAGACTCCAGGATTATTAAAAAGATGTATATTTAACATCAAAATTCAATACTTCAACAAACTTATGTCTTCTCAAGCGATTACTACTTCCATTTTTGATTTATTCAAAGTTGGACCTGGACCATCAAGCTCACATACGATTGGTCCGATGAAAGCATCTTTTGACTTCCTGAAAGAAATTAATCTTTTATCATCGTCAATAACTTCCGAAAACCTTAACATTGAAATACATTTATACGGCTCGTTAAGTGCTACAGGCAAAGGACATGGCACAGACAGAGCAATAGTTGCGGGATTGTTAGGTTGGAAACCAGATGCTTGCGACCCTATTAAATTTCTGAAAATTCTCAAAAATCCTGCTGAAAAATATCCAGTCAAATTCCATGAATACATCATTGAAGTAAATGCAGATAATTTTTTCTTTCACAAAGGAAAATACGATTCTCCGCATGCCAATACGATGGTGTTAAAATTGAAAGATGGAGAGCAATTGATACTTGAACATGAATATTATTCAATTGGGGGTGGATTTATTTATCGAAAAGGAGAGAAACAAAATACTAAAAGTACTGTGACACTTCCTTTCCCATACACCAGTATGAAGGAATTAAAAGCGCATTTAAGTCGTGAAAAAATTACTTTAACAGAACTCATGTTGGCAAATGAAATGGCTTTGACGGGTGCTTCAAAAAAAGAAATCGAACATAAAATAGATACCATTTTAGATTTTATGCACAAAGCCGTAAAACGTGGCTTGAAGGATAATCGAGTATTACCTGGAACCATTAAACTACGTAGAAAAGCTCCCTTACTTTATCAAAGAGCCAAAAACTTGGCGATTACGAGCGATAGTTTTTTGATTTTTTTAAATGCCTATTGTTTGGCTGCTTCCGAAGAAAATGCAGCTGGAAATATTGTAGTTACGGCTCCAACTTCGGGTGCATCTGGTGTAATTCCCGGCATTACTTATTTGATTAAAAATCATTTTCATTATGCTCCTTCTTTAATGAGAGATGGTATGTGGGCGGCAGCGGCAGTTGGTTTTTTGGTAAAACATAATGCGAGTATTTCGGGTGCTGAGATGGGTTGCATGGGCGAAATCGGTTCAGCATCGGCAATGGCTGCTGCGATGCTGACTTACTGTGCGACAAAAGATATTAACGCTATGGAATCGGCTGCTGAAATTGGCATCGAGCACCATTTGGGCATGACTTGCGACCCAATCGGTGGTTATGTTCAGATTCCGTGTATCGAACGCAATGCGATGGGAGCAGTAAAATCTTATAATGCTTTTTTACTAGCAACTGCTGGCGATAGTTCTTTACAGAAAATTTCGCTGGACAGCGTCATTAAAGTAATGAAAGCAACAGGAAAAGATATGTCTAAAAAATACAAAGAAACTTCAGAAGCTGGTTTGGCTCTGAGTGCGACGGAATGTTAGGATAAAATTAAAACCTATATCCTACTGCCCATTCAAAGCCACCAATATCATTTATTTTTGGTCCATCAACATAATCTTTCAATCCATTATCAAAAGGGTCATTTGGTTGAAACTTATCATATAAATACAAATTTTGTCGCTCTTGTTTAGAAAAGCCTTTGTAATATCTCAATTCAAAATTCAATGGAATTTTCTTTAAGCCATATACTAATCCCAGATTTATTCCATAGTCAATTTTTGAGGTACCAAGTGTAGAGCTGTCAAATTCTTTAGCTTTATCTCTCAACCAGTCATTATCCCTCATCCCACTTTTCAAAAAAAGCGTTCTTTTTAGTGAATAACCAATATATGGACCAGCTTTTAACGAAAAGCCAGTGTTCGGGTTATTGCTTTTGTTAATATGAAGTTTCAAATGTACTGGCAATTCAACAAAGGAATTAACTATTCCTTCATCTTCATAAGCTAAAACCCTACCTATCCCATCTAAATAGGTTACTTTAGCAATATGCCCTCGCACTGTTCTATTTAACTCAGTACTTAGTGATAATTTGTTAGTTAGTGGTATTTCATACAAAAAACCGATGTTGGGAAAACTAATAATTTGGTCAGAAAAACTGAATCCAATTCTTGCTCCAAATTTTTGGGAAAAAGAAAATGTACTTTGTAAAAGTAGTAGAATCAATAGAAGCTTTTTCATGAAAATGTATGTGTAAAATGTTATAGAAATAATAATGTAAACAAGGTAATTATCATGTTGTAGATTTCCAAAATCTCATATAAAAACACTCCAGCTTTCTTGAACAGCTTTTCTGAAAGCAGATAAATTTAGTCCTAAATCAATTTGTTGATTTTCGAAAAAGTCAACCAAGTTTTGGGTGTTGATATTACCAACTAATTCATCTTCTGCCATTGGACAACCGCCAAAGCCTCCGATGGCTCCATCAAAACGAGTACAACCAGCCTCATAAGCCGCTTGTATTTTGGGTAACCAAGCATCAGCACTGGCATGAAAATGTCCGCCAAATTCAATATTCGGATAAGCTGGAATTAAAGTATTGAAAATTGATGAAATAATTTCAGCATTTGCCAAACCAACAGTATCCGAAAGCGCAATAATTTTGATGCCAAGATTTGCCATCTTTTCAGCCCAATTCGCTACAATTTCAACATCATAAACATCTTGATAAGGATTCCCAAAAGCCATTGAAAAATACACAACCAATTCTTTATCATTCTTCAAACAAAGTGCTTGAATGGCTTCTACTGTTTTAAAAGCTTCTTCAACAGAAATATTCGTGTTTCGTTGTTGAAAAGTTTCTGAAATAGAAAATGGAAAACCTAAGTATTTGATTTTTTCGAAAGTAATCGCCTTTTCTGCTCCACGTAAATTAGCGATGATAGCTAATAATTTCGTTGGAGAATTACTTTCTTCCAAAGCACGATACACTAATTCTGTATCTGCCATTTGAGGAATCGCTTTTGGTGAAACAAAACTACCGAAATCAAGCGTGTCAAAACCAACTTGTAATAATTGTTTGAGATAAGTAATTTTTTGTTCCGTCGGAATTTGCCTTTCCCAGCCTTGCATGGCATCTCGTGGGCATTCTATCAGTTTAATGTTTTTCATGTTTTAAGGTTCATTATTGAATTATCAACAATGATTTTAGATTGTTTTTGAAGTACCGAATTACTCTCTAAACTTAGCCTTTTTCTGATGAAAAACAAAAATCCCGACCATTGCTGAATCGGGACTTTGTAAAAGTGGTCAGGTAATTATTTCAAATGAATGGAATCCCAAACATTTCAAAATCATCTTCATAGTAAATAGCATAAGATGTTCAACATAAAACCACTACTTTATGGGTGAATTAAAATAATCAATGTGAGATTTTAAATGATTGTTTTTTGTTTCAATCATAACGAAAGGATTTTGTCTTTAGTCTTTCAGCATAATTTTTAACAAAACGGAGTAAAAAGAGTAAAAAACCTTTGTACATCCTATTAAACACATGTCAATATGTCAATTGGCATAAGGTTTGACCGTTTAATAAATGAAATTTGTTTGTATAATTTTTAAGTGTAATTTTATAACTTCTGTCATTGTGGCAGAACAATTCATTTGAATTTGGAAATAGTCTTTACTAAATTTCAAACTATTCTCCACTTAAATTAAATCGTGTTTAGCCAGCTTAGCTACATCATCACATTACATATTTCCAAATTTGCATAATACATAATATGAGTCTAGATAAAAACTTTTTAAATAACCTTAAGCTTGCCGAAATTTCTGATTTCGATGGCATTGAATTAATTCCTCTTGGTTCAGAAGGAGTTGATGATGAAAAACTTGGAAAACTTACTGACGAATTACCAATATTACCTATTCGAAATGTTATTTTATTCCCCGGAATGGTAATTCCAATTACCGTTGGAAGACAAAAATCTGTTCGACTTGTCAAAAAAGCTTACAAAGGAAATAGAACCATTGGTGTAATCACACAAGCCAATCCGAATAAAGAAGAACCCGTTGGTGAAGATTTATACAAAGTTGGAACGGTAGCGCATATCATTAAAATGATTGTTTTACCGGGCGGAAACACTACGATTATTGTTCAAGGACGCAAGCGTTTTGAAGTAGATAATTATATCAAAACAGAGCCAAACCTTATTGCGAAAGTAAAATATTTAGAAGATAATTTGCCTTCTAAACTCAATAAAGAAAACAAAGCTTTGATTCAATCTTTGCGAGAAATGGCTACAAGGATTTTATTCTTGAACCCAGAAATTCCTCGTGAAGCACAAATTGCTTTAGATAATATTGAATCTCCAAACTTTCTGATTCACTTCCTTTCTGCCAATGTCAATGCTGAACTAGCCGAAAAACAACAATTGTTAGAAACAATTAATGGACTTGAGCAGGCTAGAAAATTACTTGAATTGATGATGACCGATATTGATTTATTGGAAATCAAGCGTGAAATTCAAAGTAAAGCAAGTAGTGATATTGATCAGCAACAGCGTGATTATTATTTGCGTCAGCAAATTAAAGTTTTGCAAGAAGAATTGGGCGTTGATAGTCCAGAAGCCGAACTTGATAAAATCAGAGCAAAAGGAGCGAACAAAAAATGGAGTAAGGAAGTTGGTGACCATTTCCAAAAAGAATTAGCCAAATTACAACGCACCAATTCGATGTCGGCAGAATATCCGATGTTGATGAATTATGTTGAATTATTGGTTGATTTACCTTGGAATGAAATCACGAAAGACAATTTCGACCTCAAGAAAGCCCAAAAAGTACTTGATTCAGACCATTTCGGACTAGAAAAGGTAAAAGAAAGAATCATAGAATACTTAGCCGTATTAAAAATGAAGGGCAATATGAAAGCTCCAATTTTATGTTTATACGGCCCTCCAGGCGTTGGTAAAACTTCTCTAGGGAAATCTGTTGCCAAAGCTTTAGGTAGAAAATATGTAAGAATGGCATTGGGTGGTTTACATGATGAATCTGAAATCAGAGGACATCGTAAAACCTACATCGGTGCTATGCCGGGAAAATTAATTCAAAATATTAAAAAAGCAGGTTCAGCGAATCCAGTTTTTATTTTAGACGAAATTGATAAAGTTGGTTCAGACCACCGTGGCGATCCTTCTTCGGCTTTGTTAGAAGTACTTGACCCAGAGCAAAACAATGCGTTCATGGATAATTACTTGGAAATTGAATATGATCTTTCTAAAGTATTGTTCATCGCTACGGCAAACTCTTTGGATAGTATTCATCCAGCACTTCGTGACCGTATGGAAATCATTGACATCAGTGGTTACACAATGGAAGAGAAAGTACAAATTGCCAAAAAACACCTTGTTCCAAAACAAAAAGAAGAACATGGTTTAGAAAATAAAACCTTGAATATTACGGATGCTGCTTTACAAAAATTAATTGAAGGCTACACTCGTGAATCTGGTGTTAGAAAACTAGAACAACAAGTAGGTAAATTGATTAGAAAAGTAACGAAATCAATTGCCATGCAAGAAGAATATCCAAAGGTGATTAAACCAGAGGAGGTTGTGAAGTTATTGGGACAAGAGTACTTCGATAAAGATTTGTACGAAACAAACGATACCGCAGGCGTAGTGACAGGTTTAGCTTGGACACCCGTTGGTGGCGATATTTTATTCATAGAATCAATCTTGAATCGTGGGAAAGGTGGAGTTACTTTATCGGGTCAATTAGGTGATGTAATGAAAGAATCTGCAATGGCAGCGCTTTCATATTTGAGAGCCCATGCCGATGAATATGGTATTGACTATCGTATTTTCGATTATTATAACCTTCATATTCACGTTCCAGCAGGTGCAGTTCCTAAAGATGGACCATCGGCAGGGATTACGATGACAACGTCGATTGCTTCGGCTTTAACACAGCGTAAAGTAAAGCCTAATTTGGCTATGACTGGCGAAGTAACCTTGCGTGGTAAAGTATTACCAGTTGGTGGTATCAAAGAAAAGATTTTAGCCGCTAAACGTGCAGGAATTCAAGAGATTATTTTGTGTCATAAAAACAGAAAAGACATCGAAGAAATCACGCCGTCTTATATTTCAGATCTAACTTTCCATTATGTAGATATGGTAGATGAAGTACTGAAAATTGCCTTGATGGAAGAAAAGGTTTCAAAGCCAATCAATTTTATTTTTCCAGAAGATAAGCGAGAAGTAATTTTAAATTAGTCATAAAAAAAGCGGAAGATTTAGGTCTTCCGCTTTTTTTATTTATGTGTCAGTTATTACTTCACCGATAATACTTTAAACTCTGTTCTACGATTTAGCTGATGCTCTTCTTCGGTACAATTCACACCGTCAGCGCATTTGTTTACTAATTGACTTTCACCATAGCCTTTAGCGACAATTCTGGCAGAAGAAATTCCTTTTGAGATAATATAAGCAACTGCTGCATCTGCTCTTCTTTGCGATAATTTGGCATTATACTCTGTCGTCGCTCTTGAATCGGTATGAGAGCCTAATTCCAATTTAATGGTCGGATTATCTTTTAATATCTGAACAATTTTATCTAATTCTGGTGAAGCGTCACTTCTAATATCTGCTTTATCTAAATCATAATAAATCGGAGCGATTTGAAAGATTTTTGTGATTTCTTTCCCTACTTCTGGTTTATCTAATTTAATACTTGCATAAAAAGTAGTATCCGTTTCCGCTTTTGTGAGAAGCTCTAATGGAACCGATTTTCCAAGCATCGTAAAAGGTTCACGTTTGGTGAAATAACCATTTTTTTCAGTGACAATCGTATAAGATTTATCTTCTTCCATTTTCACTTTGCCAAAAGTACCTTCCGATTTTGTGTAAATTTCCTCAATGGCTTGGTTCGTTGAGTTATCAATAATTGCCACTTTTACTTCATCCAATGGCTGATTATTCATATCAGTAATACTTCCTGCCAAAAAGTAACGAATAATTTTCTTTTTAGGCGTTTCCTTAGCAATTACTGGAACATCGTACTTTTTATCTGGCTGAGTATTCTCGAAATAATAAATATCGTCATCACCTTTCCCAGAATCACGATTTGAAGCAAAATATCCTTTGGTAGAATCTATCGCAACCAAACCAAAATCATCAAAACGAGAATTCAATGGAATCCCTAAATGTTCTACTGAAATTTCTCCATTTTTACGAGTTGCCACAAATAAATCTAAACCTCCTAAACCTGCGTGTCCATCCGAAGAAAAATATAATTTTCCATCTGCTGAAACATAAGGGAACATTTCATCGCCAGCGGTATTAATGTCTGCTCCTAAATTAATAGCTCTGCCGAATCTACCCGCATTGTCAATATTGGCACGATACAAATCTATACCACCTTTTCCACCTGCACGATTTGAACCAAAATAAAGGGTTTTATTATCGGCAGAAAAAGATGGACAACCGTCCCAAGCCAAAGAGTCTGATACTGAGATGATTTCTGGTTCTGTCCAAACGCCATCAATATTTCTTGAAATGTATAAATCAACATCTGGAGATTCATCTGAACGTTTTCCTGCATTTCCTCTAGCAAAAACCATCATTTTGCCATCTTTTGAAAATGTTGGCGTTCCTTCATTCGCATTATTTTTGAAGATTGTCGTGCTGAAAAGTGTTGGATTACCCAATTCTGTTGGACTATTCAAAGCCGCTCTGTATAAACCCAAGTAAGGTAAACCGTTATTTTTATAGATAATGTCTTTGCGTGAAGCCGTAAAAATCAAATCGTTTCCTTGAATAATCGGAGCAAATTCAGCTCCAGTAGAATTGATATTCAAAGGTTTTAATTCGATGTACGTTTTTTTATTGGCCAAAGCTTCTACTTCTTCTAATTGGTCGATTTCAGCTTGGGCTTTACTTTTGAATAATTTACTTGGCACTCCTGAAAGATACTTCTCTAAATTTTGAGCAGCTTCTTGATATTTCCCTTGCATTTTTTGCGTGGTAGCCAAGTGATAACGCAAATCATTTTCTCTGCTTCCCGCAGCTAATGCTTTTTCATAAAATTCGCCTGCTAAAATGCTACGATTTGATAATCGAAACGATTCGGCAAGTAAATAATTCGTTTTAGCCAATTCATAATTTGCTGCAGATGCCTTTTTTAATTCTTTAATGGCTAATTCGTATTCACCATTGTCAAATTTTTTCTGACCTTTTTTAAACGATTGAAGTGCTGAATTACAACTATTCAACAAGATTATCGCTGAGAAAAGAGCTATAAGTTGACGAAATTTTTGCATAGTTTTCTTTAAGAGAATTGATTTGATTAATCTGAGTAAGCTAAACTTACCTTTTCACAAACCTTTAAAAGGAGTAAAAATTACTCAGAATACGGTAAATATAACCAATTTATAAACGAGTTTTGGCGTAAAATGATTGTACTTGATAGATTTTAATTTAGTCTTAAAATTCAAACAAATCTAAATTGATAAAACAGGGAGTTTTTAGGATGCTATTTTACCGCATTTCGAGAAGCTTCGAGTTAGTAAAATCAGACTTAATAAACCAAGAAAAAAATATTTGAAAATTTGTACTTTAATAAGTATTTAAAGTTTAAAATATATTGTACCTTTGCGAGCCTTTTGCCAAAAGGTAATTTTTAAGTTTCTGAAAGTGAATAACTTATTTTTAATTATTCAATAAATTATTTCGCTATTCAGCCATTTGAAAATTTTATTTTACAGCAGTGATGTTGCAATATTTTAACTAAGACATCTGCGATTTAGAAACAGATAATTTTCTGGAATCGTCGATAAAATTAACAATGAGAAAGCGAATCGAAAAAGAAGATTTGGGCTTCGAGAGAAGACAACAAACTCGTGAAAGAAAAGACGAGTTAAGCCGTGAATTAGGACGTGAAGTGCCTGCAAGAAAGACTTACGGAGGCGAGAGACCTCAAGGAGAAAGAAGAGAATTCAACTCAGGCGAACGTCGTGACTTCAAACCACAAGGCGAAAGAAGAGAATTTAACTCAGGCGAGCGTCGTGATTTTAAACCACAGGGAGAAAGAAGAGAATTTAACTCAGGCGAGCGTCGTGATTTTAAACCACAGGGAGAAAGAAGAGAATTCAACTCAGGCGAACGTCGTGATTTTAAACCACAGGGAGAAAGAAGAGAATTCAACTCAGGCGAACGTCGTGATTTCAAACCACAAGGAGAAAGAAGAGAATTCAACTCAGGCGAACGTCGTGAATTTAAACCACAAGGCGAAAGAAGAGAGTTTAACTCAGGCGAACGTCGTGAATTTAAACCACAAGGAGAAAGAAGAGAATTCAACTCAGGTGAACGTCGTGAATTCAAACCACAGGGTGAGAGAAGAGAATTTAACTCAGGTGAACGTCGTGAATTCAAACCACAAGGCGAAAGAAGAGAATTTAACTCAGGCGAACGTCGTGATTTCAAACCGCAAGGCGAAAGAAGAGAATTCAACTCTGGCGAGCGTCGTGATTTCAAACCACAAGGAGAAAGAAGAGAGTTCAACTCTGGTGAACGTCGTGAATTTAAACCACAAGGCAAAAGAAGAGAATTCAACTCTGGCGAGCGTCGTGATTTCAAACCACAAGGAGAAAGAAGAGAGTTCAACTCAGGTGAACGTCGTGAATTTAAACCACAAGGCGAAAGAAGAGAATTCAACTCAGGCGAACGTCGTGAATTTAAACCACAAGGCGAAAGAAGAGAATTTAACTCTGGTGAACGTCGTGATTTCAAACCACAAGGTGAAAGAAGAGAATTCAATTCAGGTGAACGTCGTGACTTCAAACCACAAGGTGAAAGAAGAGAATTTAACTCAGAGCGTCGTGACTTTAAACCACAAGGTGATAAGCCAGCTTTTGAACGCAAAGAGTTTGTAGATAAAAGAAAGCCTGTAGGCAAGAGATTTGATAAAGGTGACTTTAACAAGCCTCGTCCAGATGCAGGAAGTTTTGAAAAAAAAAGTAGAAGCGAAAGACCCGAAAAAACTTTTGGTTCTGCCAAAGCAAATTTCGGAGGAGAGAATCTTTTTAAAGCACACAGACCAGTAGAACAGTCTGATAAATGGACTCCGAACTACAAACTTGATAAGTACAAAGATACTGCGCCAAGAAAGGTTCAGAAATTGATTGAAAAATCAGAGCATAAATCTAATTCAGATGTACGTTTGAACCGTTATATTGCTAATTCAGGCGTTTGTTCTCGTCGTGAAGCTGATGATTTAATCAAAGCGGGAGCTATTAAAGTAAATGGCGAAGTCGTTACTGAAATGGGTTATCAAGTAAAACCTGGCGACATCGTTAAGTACGGAACGAAGAAATTGAATCGTGAGAAAATGGTTTATGTTTTGGTAAACAAACCAAAAGATTTTATCACCACGACTGAAGATCCGAACGACCGTAAAACAGTAATGGATTTAGTGAAAAATGCTTGCGAAGAACGTATCTACCCAGTAGGTCGTTTAGACAGAAACACAACTGGTCTTTTATTATTGACGAACGATGGTGAATTAGCCGATAAATTGACTCACCCTTCTAACGAAATCGAAAAGTTATACCAAGTAGAATTAGACAAACCTTTGACAGAAGAACATTTCGAGAAAATCAAAGCGGGCGTTACTTTAGAAGACGGTGAAATCAAAGCAGATGAACTAGGAATGGTTACGCCTGATGGAATGGTTGTTGGTATTAAAATTCACTCAGGTCGAAATAGAATTGTTAGACGTATCTTTGAATCATTAGGTTACGAAGTATTAAAATTAGATAGAACTACTTTCGCAGGTTTAAGCAAAAAGGATTTACCAAGAGGAACTTGGCGTTTCTTATCTGAAAGAGAAGTGGTGAAATTGAAATTTTTTAAATAAGCTATCAGCATTGAGCAGTAAGCCATGAGATTTTTTATATAATTTAAAGTCTTGAATCTTTTCTCTCAATCCATTTTATAAAAAGCTCCGCAGGATTTATTTCTGCGGAGCTTTTTTACTTATTTTTAATCGAATAAACATTCATTTGACTATTAGAATGTAAAAAAATCAAAAAAGCCACTGAAATTCAGCGGCTTTTCTAATATCTAAACAACTTTATAAACATAATCTCGAAGCTCATCGCTCAAAGCTAACAGCTGCTAATTACAAATTCATTAACGATTCTCTACGTCTCATTTTTCCTGCAGGAATACCAAACATCATTTTGAAACGACGACAGAAGTATGCAGTATCTTTATAACCTACATCAGCACCGATAGCACGAATAGATTTCTTAGAAGTTCTTAACAAACCTACAGCCGCTTCCATTCTTTGATATTCGATATAATCTTGAGGATTAATACCTGTCAACATTTTGAAATACTGACCAACGTAGTCTTCAGAAACGTTTGCAACGTTTGCTAATACTTTATTCGATAAATCTCCACCGATATTATCTTTGATATATGCAAAAATATCAATCAAGCGTGGATCTTTGAAATAAGTACTGTTGGTTGCTAATTGTTCAACAAACAAACGGTTTTTGATGATGTAACGAATAATTTCGATAACAATCTCTTCCGTTTTAATTTTGATGACACGACCTTTACCAAGAATATCCGTCATATCTTCTTTCAAAATCTCCGCTAGCATGTGGGCTAGTTTATCGTCTCTTTTGATTAAGAATGGTGGAATATCTAAAGAAGTAAAGAAGTTTACCGAATCAAAAACTTTTGCCTCAAAAGCAACCATACCAAATGAATTCTCCATTTGCCCGATTCTTGAAGGCTCAAGGTTATATTCAAAATAAGACTCTCTATGAGTCATAAATTCCTCATTTGATATAGCTTTTGGTTTGTCAGCATTACCATAGGTTATCGAAAGCATTTTTCCACCAGGGATAAAAAGCATGTCTCCAACCTCAGCATGGATTGCTTCCTCGCCAAAAGAAACCTCGCCGTTGTACAAAATCAAGAGTGTATTTTCTACATCATAAAAGTTTTTGATACGGATAGGTTGTAATATTCTAATGTTACGTGACTTGATAAACTTCACGCCTAGCGATTCAATTATCTTATTATAATCTTCCATTTTGCATCGTAATTTGGGTAATTGGAATTATAGAGCATTTAATTTTGGACAAAACTAATAAATCCATGTAAAATTCCAAAATTAAATGTAAAAAAGTGTTATATAATTATTTAACGGTAAAATACTTCCGCCATTCAAATTTATTGTAATATCCTAAGAATTGAAAATTTGGTAGATTTTTTTTTGAAAATTTAATATTTGGAGTTTTAGGGGATTTTCGCCAATTCAATTATTTTTTCACAAAAAAAGCCTCTTAAAACTCTATTACGATAGAAAGAATCTGCTGTTATTGACGGCTAGGAAGTCATACTCTTTCTTTTAATATTACAACTTTTCTGCTAAGATGCAAGGGAGATTTGAGTAATTATTTTTACAAAACACAAAAGATTCTCCTGAGTAATATTTCTCATCTCGAAAAATAGATACTAAGTATAAAACTGAGATAAGTAATGACTATAAATATGCTTCGGTTATATATTACTTCTTAAAATTAAAAATGCGCAATTCAAACTGAAAATGTTGCAATTTGAAACAAACTTCTATCCATTCTTGGCTTTAAAGGCTTGTAAAGTTTCTTTAGTAAAATTACTTAGCACAAGCTTTCCACTAATTTCAGCTCTCTCAAGCAAGAGTGAATCCCAATGGTCAGTGTTTTTCCAGAGTATTCTTTTGAGTTCCTTCAATGCTTCTGGATTATATTTTGATAAACTTCTTGCCAAACTAAGAACGGCTTCGTCCATTTCTGTAGTTGTTTCAAACATTTCCATGTACAAGCCTTTTTCTTTTGCCCAATCAGCAGTAAAAAATTCTGTTGCTTTTAAAGCAAGTACCGAAAATGAGGAAAGTCCAATTTTACGTTCCACTGCGGGTTCAATCACAGCAGGAATGATTCCGATACTTAGTTCGCTTAATTTGATAGCCGCAAATTGGGTTGCAAAACAATGATCTGTTGCTGCCGCCAAGCCAACTCCGCCGCCAATGGCTTTTCCTTGAACTCTTCCTATTATTATTTTAGAAGATTTTCGACAAGAATTTATCACTTTGGCAAAGCCAGAAAAAAATATTCTACCAGACATTGTGTCTTCAATTGCCATCAATTCTGTAAAATCTGCTCCAGAACAAAAAGTTCTATCACCTTCACTTTGCAGAATAATGATTTGTACTTCTTCTTGTTCTCCTAATTTTTCTATGGTCATTGCCAATTCTTCCAAAAGTACAATAGACATGGCATTTGTTGGCGGATTTCCAAATACTAGCTTTACAATACCTCCTTCTAGCTCTTCCAACCTGATAGTATGTCTTTGAGTATCTTGCATAATAAAATTATTTTTAGATATTACAGTATTATTTTGATTTTAATAACATTAAATTACAAATAAATAAAAGAATAATTTTATAAATAGCTTTCATTTAATGTATTGAAAACAATCAAAAGAATGAAGAAAATCTATTAATAAAAGTAAATTAAACAATCTCAACAAACAATTCAACTTAAAAATGTACAAATCAGAACAATTAACCTTAGTCCGACAAAGTGCTAAAGAGTTTGCCGAACGTAAAATTCGTCCTCATGTAATGGAATGGGACGAAGCCCAAATTTTCCCGATAGATTTAATGAAACAATTGGGCGAACAAGGCTTTCTAGGCGTACTCGTACCAGAAGAATATGGCGGGGCAGGCTTAGGATATCATGAATACGTGGCAGTTATCGACGAAATTGCACAGGTTTGTGGTTCAATCGGTTTATCGGTTGCGGCACATAATTCATTGTGTACCAATCATATTTTACAATTTGGTTCAGAAAATCAAAAACAACAATATTTACCCCAATTGGCTTCGGGTAATTTTATTGGAGCATGGGCTTTAACAGAAGCCAATACTGGTTCGGATTCTGCCAGAATGCAGTGTGTAGCCCACAGAGAAGGCGACAACTATATCATCAATGGTTCAAAATGCTGGATTACTCATGGAAAATCAAGTGACATTTTGGTTATTATGGCAAGAACAGGAGCATTAGGAACAAGAGATAATGCCACGGCTTTTATTGTAGAACGTTCAAATACTGGTTTGAAATTTGGCAAAAAAGAAAATAAATTAGGAATGCGTGCTTCTGAAACGGCAGAAGTAATTTTAGAAGATTGCGTTGTGCCTGTTTCGGCTCGTTTAGGAAACGAAGGAGAAGGCTTTAAACAAGCCATGAAAATTTTGGATGGCGGACGTATTTCCATCGCAGCACTTTCTTTAGGAATTGCCAAAGGGGCAATGAAAGCCGCTGCTCGTTATGCGCAAGAGCGTCAACAATTTGGACAAGCCATCGCTAATTTTCAAGGAATCAGCTTTAAATTGGCTGAAATGGCAACAAAAATTCATGGAGCTGAATTGATGACGCTTCACGCAGCCGACCTTAAAATGGAAGGAACGCATCTTACAAAAGAAGCCGCCATGGCAAAATATTATGCGTCGGAAGTGGCAGTAGAAGTAGCAACGGATGCTGTTCAGATTTTTGGAGGTTATGGTTATACCAAAGATTTTCCTGTTGAAAAGTTTTATCGAGATGCAAAACTTTGTACCATCGGAGAAGGTACTTCTGAAATTCAGAAAATCGTAATTGCGAGAGAAGTACTAAAAGAATATCCAATCTCTTAAAAATAATCCTCAGCATAAATTTATGTTGAGGATTATTTTTTGAAGTATTCTTGCATTCATTTTCTTATTTCGACTGGCTTCTTATTAATTTCGTGTGAACCAATTGTATGCTAAACAAAAATTGGCTTTATCACAAATGCTAAAAATACTTCAACAACCTTATCCACATAACGATTCTACTCGTCGAAAACTTTTTCTTTCATTCACTGCGGGTATTTTTATTAGCGCATTTTTAATGTTTTTTCAGCCTTTTGGTATTGCTAATTGGCATGATGATTCAAAAGTTCTCATCTTAACAGGATTTGGTGTCATTACTTCTGCTACCATGCTTTTTATTTATTTCGGTGTTCAAAGGCTTTTCTCCAGTTACTTCCAAGAAGAACGGTGGACGGTTGGCAGAGAAATGGGAATGGTTGCCTTGAATGTGCTTTCAATCATGGCAATCAATGTACTTTATACTCAATATTATATCGCAAAAGGTTTCAATATGCTGAATCTGGTTTCTATGGTAATTTATACACTCGTGTTGGGCGTATTTCCAGCCACAGGCATTATTTTAATCAACTATATTTTTTACTTAAAACAGTACAGTAAACCGCCTCAGCCAAGCCATTTTCCAGAAAAAAATATTGAAGAAGTATCAACAACAAACGAAATAATATTAATTGCCGAAAACGGGAAAGACACCATTACTTTATCGCCCAATTCATTTTTTTACATAGAATCAAGTGATAATTATTCGACTGTTGTATTTCTGAAAGAAGATATTTTTCAAAAAGAATTAATCAGAAGTAGTTTAACAAGGCTTGAAGGGCAGATTGCTCAAACACAAATTGTTCGTTGTCATCGTTCATTTATCGTGAATCTTGATAAAGTTGACAAAGTAACGGGCAATGCACAAGGTTATAAATTACACTTGAACGAAAGTGATTTCGTAATTCCTGTAGCCCGACGATATTCTGAAATTGTGTATGAATTGAAGTAATTAGTTTTTCTCATGCACTTCCGTCAAAATCTTCGTTACTTCTTTTCTGATTTCTGACATTGGTTTCAAGAAACTATTGTTCATAATGCTGAAGATTAACACTTTCCCTTTTTTAGTAATCAAGTAACCGCTAAGGTTATAATTATTGCTAAAAGAACCAGATTTGGCAAAAATAAAAGTTTCTTCGCTGGAAGGTAAACTCTTTAAAATGCCAGATTTTCCAGCCGCAGGAAGTAATTTAAATAGTCTTTCTTGCGGAACTGTTTGGTAAATATTTTGTAAAAGTTTCACGATACTTCTTGGCGTAAACAAATTATAGCGTGAAAGCCCAGAGCCATCCACCCATCTTGAGGCATCTGGTAAATCACTCATCAACTGTTTTTTTGCGGCATCAATTCCTTTACTAACATTCAATTCGCCCGTTAAAATATCGGCATTTAATAACATTAAATGTTCGGCAATCATGTTATCGCTGACGTGCAACATTCTTTTGTATAAACTGTCTGCTGGCAAACTATAAAATACTTTGGCTGATTTATCCAGCGCTTTATTAATCATCGTTACTTCTTTTTTCAAAGTATCGCTTAATAAAGCAACGGTAATTTCGACGCCAGTTTTGAAAGGAACATCTTGTACAAAATTTGCCTTCATTTTTTGAGTATTGGGATGACTAAATAAATTGGCTCCTAAATCTCGCTGAATGGAAAAATTATTCTCATTCGACCATTCATAAGCTTTATTCTCGAAAAGTCTAGGCGTGACCGACAAAGTTTTTTGTGTATTTGCTTTGAATCGAACTACATTTCCATGAATTGGAAATCCTGAAATTTCTGCCGCATAATAATCATTGTAATCGTCCCAAGCCCAACCTTGTCCGAAGAAAGTTCCTGTGAAATTATCATTCGAGAAATAGATTTTTTCAGAACGATTTTTCAAAAAATCATAGACTTTACTTTTCGCTAAATCTGGATTTAGAAAAGACGGGTCACCAGTTCCCCACAAAATCAAGGAATCACCCGATACTTTATAATGAAAAGCAGGAATAGAATCGCCCAAAGTTTTCAAACTAGCATAAAAAGTAAACAATTTTGTATTGGAAGCAGGCATGAAGTAACGATTTGCTTCTTGTTCAAAAACTATTTTTTGTTCAGCAATATCATAAAAAACAATTCCTGTTTGGTTCTGAGCAAAGGTTGTTGATTGCTGAATTAATTTAGCCGTAGATTTCATCGATACTTTATTGGTATTGCAAGACGAAAACCCAAGTACCATCAAAAACAAGAAAGGAGTAATAATACGCATCATAAATATCCAATAATTTTAAATGAAATAAGGATTCAATTCAGTAAATCATCGAAAAATACGCATTTTTCCTACACCAAAATCACAAAATAAGATATATTGTTTTGCGTGAATCTCAAGTCGAAACGTGTCCAAAAGTATTTTCTTCATTACCTTTGTGTCACTATAACTAAGCTTTTGTAAAACTCAAAGGCTAAACTTTCGTTATCTAATTAGATTTATATCATTCCATAAAATATTTCGTAATCATAAAATGTCTGTAAAATATTTTCATCTCACAGTAAAAGAAATCATCGACGAAACGCCCGATACAAAAACCTTTACTTTTTGGCATCCAGTACATCAATCTGTAAGTTATAAAGCTGGTCAATTTCTTACCTTAATTCCAGTAATCAACGGACAAAAAGTACGTAGAAGTTACTCAATGTCGAGTTCGCCCAACAAAGATGCTTCCATTGCTGTAACCGTAAAAAGAGTACCAAACGGATTAGTTTCTAATTATTTGTGTGATTCTGTAAAAGTAGGTGATGCCATCGAAGTAATGGAACCGATGGGACATTTTGTACTTGAACCCAACCCAATGAAAGAACGTACCATCGTATTATTTGGTGGTGGTTCAGGAGTTACACCTTTGATGTCAATCTTAAAATCTGTTTTACCAGTAGAACAAGGCTCGAAAGTGTATTTGATTTATGGTTCAAGAAGTGAAGAAGATATTATTTTCAAAAAACAATTAGTCGAGTTAGAATTAAAATACGAAGGTCGTTTCAAAGTATTACACGTATTGACGAAACCTTCTTATACTTGGACGGGCTACAAAACTCGTATCAATCAAGCATCAGCCGTAATTTTCTTGAAACAAGATTTTGCAATTGATATTGCCAAAGCAGAGTATTATTTATGCGGACCAGAAGGAATGATGGAACAAGTAGAAAGTGCTTTGAAAATGTTTAATGTTTCGACGGATAATATTCATAAAGAACATTTTGGTGGAAATACTTCTCATGAAATTCATGTAGAAGACGAAGATGATTCTATCAAACCACAAACTGTAACGATTCAATACGAAGGCAATGAGTACGAAGTATTGGTAAAACCGCATGAAACCATTTTGGAAGCGGCTTTGCGTGAAGATATTGATTTGCCTTATTCTTGTCAGGCGGGAATGTGTACTGCTTGTTTAGGAAAATGTGTGTCAGGAAAAGTACACATGGATGAGGAAGACGGACTTACCGACAAAGAATTACAACAAGGTTATATTCTTACTTGTGTGGCGCATCCTAAAACGGCAGGCGTTGTGATTGAGGTAGAGTAAGTTATTGAGATAAAATAATTTAAAATGGTGGTTTTGGAGATTTCCAATATCACCATTTTTGTTTTTACCCGCTTATTCCCTACAATTGCTGTCCCTGTCTCACGAACAAATTTAAAAACTGTAAGCTCAAAGCTCATCGCTCAAAGCTTACAGCCCAACGCAAAACCTTATCTTTCAAACAACATTCTTTTACCAGTCACACTTTCGTCGAAAGTACCATCTTGGAAAGCTACATGTCCTGAAACGATTGTATGTGTGATTTTTGAATGCAAAGTTTGTCCTTCTAATGGCGACCATCCGCATTGATAATAGACATTCTCTTTGGTAACAGTAGTACTTTCGTTCAAATCTACCAATACTAAATCTGCCCAGTAGCCTTCACGAATGTAACCTCTTTTAGAAATCTGAAAACAGTCTGCCACAGCGTGCGACATCTTTTCGGCGATTTTCTCTAACGTAATTTTTCCTTCTTTATAAAACTCCAACATTAAGTTTAAAGGATGTTGTACCAAAGGCAAACCTGATGGCGAAGACCAATAAGGATTTTGCTTTTCCGCCCAAGTATGTGGAGCGTGGTCAGTTGCAATTACGTCGATTTTATCATCCAACAATGCTTGTAATAATTGTTGTTTGTGTCCGTCGGCTTTTACAGCAGGATTACATTTAATTTGGTTACCCAACGTTTCATAATCACGAGCATCAAACCAAAGGTGATGTACGCACACTTCAGCCGTAATTTTCTTTTCTTTCAAAGGAATATCATTGCTGAATAATGCTGTTTCTTCGCCAGTAGTAATGTGTAAAATATGCAAACGAGCATTGTGTCGTTTAGCTAATTCAACCGCCATTGACGACGATTTATAACAAGCCTCCACATTTCTAATTTCTGGATGTACTCTCGGATGTGGATTATCACCAAAACGTTCTTTATAGATTTCTGAATTAGCACGAACCGTAGCTTCATCTTCGCAATGCGTAGCAATCAACATCGGACTTTTCGAGAAAATATTCTCTAAAGTTTTCTCATTATCCACCAACATATTTCCCGTAGAAGAACCCATAAAAACCTTGATACCACAAACATTTTGGATATTGGTTTTTAGTACTTCTTCGATATTATCATTAGAAGCTCCCATGTAAAAAGAGTAATTCGCCAAAGAAGTACGAGCCGCAATGTCGTATTTATCAGCCAATAATTCCTGATTCAAAGCATTGGGAACAGTATTGGGCATTTCCATAAAAGAAGTAACACCACCAGCCACACCAGCACGAGCTTCTGAATGAATACAAGCTTTATGAGTAAGTCCGGGCTCACGGAAATGCACTTGGTCGTCGATTACACCTGGAAAAAGATATTTTCCAGCAGCATCAATCACAGTATCGGCTGTTAAGCCAGAGAGATTTGTACCAATTTTTTCAATCAAACCGTCTTTTACAAAAACGTCTGCCGATTGAATTTTGCCTTCGTTGACTACTTGGGCATTTAGAATGAGTATTGTTTTCATGCTTAAATCAGACTCAGAATTTACTTCCTTAACTTGTCAATTTGTTTGGGTACGATGTCAATCGCTCTTTCAACTACTTTCGGAGCGAGCGGTTGAACGAGTGGGTAAAGATATACTTTTTCAGAATCACTTTCGGGAATTTTGATACCGATTGCCGTAATTAACCAAATGAAAATACTGATGCCAAAAGCCCAAGTAAAAGCCCCAACGACAGCACCAGCAAAAGAATCAAAATTGCCTAAAACGGTATAACGGATAGATTTTCGTAGAACCCATCCTAATTTATTGATGAGGTAAACGATAGGGAAAAATACAGCACCAAAGCCAATATAAGGCATGATTTTATTGGTGACAGTATTACTCATATATGGCGAAGCCAAATCGCTGGCAAAACCAAGCGTTTTGAAACCGATAATGACAGAAAGAACGAAAGCGATGATAGAAATGATTTCAATAATAATGCCTCGTTGATAACCAATGTAAGCTCCCCAGAGGGTAGGTAGCAGTATAAAAATATCGATTGGTTGCATAGAAAAGAGATATGTTACCTCATCCCCCAGCCCCTTCTCCATTTGAGAAGGGGAGAAAAGCTTTGAGTTCAAATCTCCCCTCTCAACAGGAGAGGGGTTGGGGGTGAGGTGAATAACTAACTCAAAATGGCTTTCACCATTGCAGAAACTACTTTGCCATCAGCTAAACCAGCTAATTCTTTCGTAGCAACGCCCATGATTTTACCCATGTCTGATGGAGCAGAAGCACCCACACGTACTTTAATTTCTTCTAATTTAGCACGAAGTTCATCTTCTGTTAATTGTTTTGGTAAGAACTCTTCGATGATTGATAATTCGATTTGCTCTTTTTCAGCTAAGTCTGCACGACCTTGAGTTGTGAATATATCTAAAGAATCTCTTCTTTGTTTAGCAGCTTTTGTCAATAATTTTAATTCAACATCGGCTGATAAATCACCACTGGCATTGTTTCCAGAAGTTTCTTCTAACAAAATGAGTGATTTTATAGCACGTAAAGTACGAAGACGGTCTTGGTCTTTAGCACGCATGGCATCTTTAATGCCGCTTTCAATATTGGTTTTTAATGACATGATTTTATTTGAGATTTTGAAAATATGTAATTTTGAAAATGATTCTTTTTCAAAATACTTATCTTTGAAGCTTCTAAAGAACAAAGGTCTTAATAGAAATGTTCTTTTTACAAAGGTAAAAAACAGTTATCAGGAATTGTTTATCATTTATCAGTATTTTGAAAAAATGAGAAGACTAATCAAGATTGACTTTATCAATAACAGCGTTATGACTAAATTAAGTGTAAATATTAATAAGATTGCTACTTTAAGAAACTCAAGAGGAGGCGACAATCCAAATGTTGTAAAAGTAGCCCTAGATTGCGAGCGTTTCGGAGCAGAAGGAATTACAGTACATCCACGCCCTGACGAACGCCATATTCGTTACCGTGATGTATTCGATTTGAAAGAAGTAGTAACGACAGAATTTAATATTGAAGGAAATCCATCAGAGAAAAAGTTTGTAGAATTGGTTTTAGCCAACAAACCGACACAAGTAACTTTAGTACCAGATGCTTTAGGAGCAGTTACTTCTAATGCAGGTTGGGATACTGTAAAATACAAAAGTCTTTTGATTGATTTAGTTGCTCAGTTCAAAGAAGCAGGTATCAGAACTTCTATTTTTGTAGATGCCGATGTAAGAATGGTAGAAGGAGCAAAAGAAACAGGTACAGACCGTATCGAACTTTATACAGAACCTTATGCCGAAAACTATTTCAAGAATAAAGAATTAGCTATCCGTGATTTTGTAACGGCTGCCACCAGAGCCAATGAATTAGGTTTAGGCTTAAATGCAGGACACGATTTGAGTTTAGATAATCTACGATACTTTCAACAAAACATTCCTAATCTTTTAGAAGTATCCATCGGTCACGCATTAGTTTGCGATGCACTTTATTTAGGCTTAGAGAATACAGTACAGTTGTATTTGAGAGAGACGAAGGCAGTAGATTAAAAAGAATCAATTGTATTCAATTAAAAATCCCCAATTATTCGCTATTTGAATAATTGGGGATTTTTAATATGTTGAAACCTACTTACAATTAGGCGTAAAAGTACCAGTAATATTTAAGGTATTGGTTCCAGCATTATAAACCGAATTTCCAACAATTCCAGTACCCGCAGGAAGAGCAAAATTGTTTTTATTAAGGGTAAATAATCCCGAAGAATACCAAGTGTTATTGTTCCAAGAATAAACCATGTATTGATGTCCATTTACTAATTCAATAGTAAGTACTCCGTTATTGTTAGTAATCTTAGAGCCATAACTGAAATTGATGACACCATTGACTAAATACAGGTAAGTCCAAGGGTTTTTACCCGCCATCGCATCAGTGTTATCATAAAGATAGAACCAACCAGAAGGCAAAATTTTAACATTTTTATTACTACACTTTCCGCTAATATTTATGTTTACCTTGACAATATCAGGAGTAGCTGGTGCGCCAAAGATAATATCTATCGCTCCCTGTGCACAAGGGTTGAATAGATTGGTTTGTGCTAATATTGGCAGTCTTGGATTTAGGTATAAGTTAAAAGATGATATAACAATTTTTGCTTGTGGTATTTGTGCCACATAAGGAAAGGTTACTCTCATTCCATCTGTTAAATATGCCCCATGCAATGCTGCCAAGTATTGGTTATTAGGCGTAACCAATGTTACATCAAAATATCCGCTTTTCCCCGGACCAATACGTAATGTTACCGTTAAGGGTCTATTGCAAGTTCTTATGCCATACCAATACCAATCAAGGTTAAAACAAGATAAGTGTTTAGTTTCAAAATTAGCGATAAGTTTACCATTCGAATTGGTTGTGACGGTTACATCTCCTTCACTTTTCCATTGACCAGTTTGTTCATTTAAACTCCAAAGTGGTACCACATCACCAACTTTAATGTTTTCGCCAGTATCAAAATTGGTTGTATTGGCATTGATTTCCATAGAAACCTTTACTGGAGAAGAAAACTGTTTTACATCAGTATTGCCAGCTTTCATATTAATAGCCACTAATCCTGCCGAAACAAAATTAATTCCTTCACCATTATTGATAGGCTGACCGTTTTGGTCCACCACATTAGTTGGGTTAAAACCTCCCGGAAATGCGCTATAAGAAGTAGGAGAACTAGGACTAAAATGAACGATATTTGATGTTAGTTGATTGGCATTAATTGCTACTCCGTTTGCATCTAACACTTTTGTTCCAGCAGGAATTGTAACGGTGGTTGTTTCAGACATTGTGGCACTTGTACCAGTCTTAAAATTATCACCATTTGAAACCCCATTGGTTAAAGTAGCTTGACTAACCGATACCGATGTTCCATCAGCTGGGTTGGCGTACTCTATCGCAGTAATATCAATTACTTTTACAGAATCCGAAGTAATGGTAACCGATTGTGTAACAGGAGCAAAACCCGGTATTTCTGCATAAACATTGAATTTTACAGGATTGGTTGTAGATGGATTAGCTGTATTAACAATGTATAAAGGTAAAAGACCATGCGATGCTTGAAAATTGGTGCTACCACCATCCATTTCCACTAAATTGGCATTTTTGCCACTTATTGTAACATTAAAATCTCCTGGTACGTTGGTCGATGAACTATTAGCATTGGCAAAATGAATCAGGATAGGAGATTTCGTTACATCGTTGTTTACAGTTAGCTCAACTTCATCTAAAGGATTTAATTTGCTACATGAAAAGGTTAAATAGAATCCAATGAATACCAAAAGCATTGGACGAAAGATTGATAGAAAATTTGTTTTCATTTGATTAAGAAAAGTTTTGAGATTGTTTTTGGTCACAGAAATAGATACTTCAAAAAGAGAGAGAGAAGGTTAAATAGCCCAACAATTAATATTTTCAGACTTACCGATTACCTATGAGGTTATATATCAACACAGAAAGAAACGATGACTTTCACTATGAATCATAGATAAAGTCATTTTTACGAGCATTAAAAATCAATGCTTAGCCTAACGAGAATACTTGCAACACTATACGGTTCATCATGAACAAATAATGTCCTAAAATTTAAGCAACAGAAATAGTTGAACGAAAAAGCATTAGCGTCACCTTTTTACTTAAAATAATTATTGGAGAAGGAATAAAATTAAGTTTAAGTAATTAAAACAGCCTTAATACATAGATACTTTGAGTGTATTACCCAAGAGCCAAGACAAACACTGACATTGGTCAGTTCTAAATTTCTAAAAAATAAAAACTTTAGTTGTAATGATGAAGTATTAAACGTGCTTTGGCTAAAAGAAGAAATTAAAGTCATCTTTTTAGCTTTATGGGAGGATTAGGATGAATATGCTGACAAACATATAAATAAATTGCAATATTTTATAATAATATTTTAATTTATATTTTGTCTATAAAAGAGAAGTAGTATTAAAATCAAAATTTTAAATAACATTACTTTATTTAAGATACAGAAAAGCTTGATAAGAACGGTAAATAGAAGTTAGTCAAGTATTTATAGTATATCCAGAACCCAAAGGAATCTTTACTTAGGACTAGAAAATAAACATGAGTCATCCCGAATTTTCTCCTAAAATAGCTAGTTTTAGAAGATTTAAAAGTTTTTTGGATTTGTTCTCGTCCTTACTTTTTGTCTTGATACAAAAAGTAACAAAAAAATCAAGAATTCCTAAACTCGCTTCGCTCAAACAGTAGGAATTCGTTGCCCATCAATCACAAAAAAGCGGTCGAAATTGGTTTTTCGACCGCTTTTTTGTGATTTTAAAATTCGGGATGACTCATGTTTGTTAAATGCTATTTTTATTTACAACTATTAAGCGGATAAACAAGCGTCGCATCTACTTCTCCTGAGGTTGGATTAACTGGAAAAGAACCTGTTAAGCCTACCGAAGAGACTATGGTTGCTGTGCCATTGCTGATAGTAACTTCTCCTGAATAGTTAGTTCCATCATAAGTGGTTGTTATTGTATATTTTACATTTTTCTTCATGCCAAGTGTTGCCTTACCTTCTACTACATTTACTAATTGTTCTACTCCTGATGCATCGACTAACTTCACCCAAACTGTTGGTTTAATATTTACGCTTTTGTTAGTACATGCAGCTGTAAAATTTAAGTTAACTTTAACAGCATCAGATTCAGTTTCAGCTGCGTCGTCAGGAGTATTTGGAGGGACTACTACTTCAGGTTCCCTAACTGTCAAACTAATTTTTTTATTGTTACAAGCGTTAAATGTGCTACTTCCAATAACAACACCATTAGAACGATACACAACAATCCTTGTTGAATATCCTTTTGGTACTTTTTTGGCTTTAAACTTTACTGTTGTACTATTAGATATTTTAAATGAAGGGTATCTTTTGGTATATCTAGCTCTGCCACTTTTTATATACGATACCGTAGCATAATACTTTGATGTTGAATTTCTGATATTGGATTTAATGCTTACAGTATAAGTTTTACTTCCGCAAGTTTTACCTTTATACTTCCAAGCAATCGTCCAAGTAGATAAATGAGGTACTTTAAAATTGGCAATTAAATTTCCGTTCGCATCTTTAGTAATGGTTGCATCATCTTCTTCTGTCCATTCGTCTTTGTCTCTATTATAGCTAAATACTGGAATTTGGTCACCTACTTGTACAGGTTCTTCTGTATCAGGATTAACTAAATCAGGATGTAAAGAAAGAGACATATCTAAAGGCTTTGAAAAGCTTTTTACACTTTTCCCACCCGCTGTCATATCGATATCCACAAAACCTGCTGTAATAAATGAAGCTTCATCGGTAGTTCCATCTTTAAATTTAACGGTGTTTGCTTCGCCTTCATTCGGGAAACTATTGAAAGCATCTTCTGTACCAGTTCCGTACTGAATGATATTACTGTTTACACTTGTAGCATTGATTATGGCTCCAGTTTCGTCTTTTACTTGTGTGCCAGCAGGAATAGTAATTTTTGCAACTTCAGGTTTGTCGGTACTTGCAGGAATCACGATGGTTTCTCCTGTAGCCAATGATGTTGTTTTTGCAACTGATTTTACTCCATCAGGCAGAGCCGAGAGGTTAGTTAGTGCTACTCTATAAGTAGAACTTAAAAAATCTACAATGGTAATAGTGTAATTAGTCGGGGCATAATTCGGACCTTTTACCGACACCGTAAATTCAACAGGAGCGCTTTCTGATGGGTTTACATTTTCGGCTAAAACCAAAGAAAGTAAATTTCCTGCAACCTTGAAATCTTTTCCTCCCTGGTCGTTCAAAACAAGGTCTTTGTTCGGACCTGAAATAGTCACAGTTAAATCCTTTGGGAGAGTAGTACTGTTGCTGTTGGCATCAACAAACTCAATAAGGATTGGAGCTTTATAGATATTACTGTTGACGGTTAAATCTACGCCTTCAAATGGGTTGATTTTCTGACAAGCAAAAACAAGGGAAATCCCTAAAGAAAAAAGTATTACTGGACGTAATATGGAAGTAAAAAAGTTTTTCATCTTTTAGAATAAAGTTTAAATGACATTATTGAATTAGTCGAGTCTTACGGCTAATCTCAAATTAACAATTGGCCAATACTGCCAATCTTTCATATTTTCTTGTACTTTAGCTTGTTGTTCACTCATACTACTCAATCTTTTTTCACCCGTTAAAGTAACTACTGGCGACTGTGTATAATAAGTACCTACTTCAAATCCAAATCCAATTCTACTTTTAGGAATAGTCCTTCCAAATCCAATTCCAGCGAATGGTGCAATTTTCTTTCCATAGTCAACCGAAAACTTGACATTACCAATCTCATCAGGAGTAAAAGTAGTACTTCCAAAAGTGTAAGTTCCAGTAGGAGTTACAACCACCGATACTTTTCCTTTGTCGATATAAGATGCTCCACCAAATAATTTAAAGCTACTTTTCTTGAAAGGGTGATATTCAAAAGATAAACCAGCCATTGCCATATCAACGTCGCCAGCCAAATTTACTTCTTCGTCAGATGTATTTGTGGTAGAATTTACATTGTACTTGAAATAGCTAAATCCCAGTCGAGCAGTGATTTTAGGACTCAATCCATAAGCAATGTCAATTCCTGGCGTTGTGCCAAGATTCAGTGCAAAGCCTAATTTATGAGGCGTATTAACCAAAGTTGAGTCTTGCCCAAAAGTTGTATAGACGCAATTAATGAAAAATGTACAGAGAAGAAATAAACTAAGAGTAGTTCTTCGTTTCATGAATTTGTATTTGTTTAAGTTTAAAATTTAGTTATACAATAGCAGTACATATATTAAAACGCAATGTTAGGTTTTAGCCAATTGATTTAGGTTTATGATAATTGTTGACAACTACCATAAACCTTATTTAGAAAAATCCATAGGTTTAACGATAAGACAAACCTTTAAATAAAATGCTTTGATTCGAACCAATACAAAATAATTATTGCGATAAGTAATTGTAAAGCATTTGGATGTGTTAGAGATTCAATATAACAAAGGCGAATTGTTCACAGGATTAATAATAGTATAATCAGATTGATAAATACTAAGCGTGTTGGAGTTTAAAACAGCCTATTCAATCCTTTAAAAAGAAAGAAAAATAGACAAACAGAAATATCTGCATTTGACCCTACAAAGGTTGCGAGAGAAATAAGAGGAAAGCAAAAAAAAGGCATGACAAAAAGATGACAAAATTGTAAAGTATTAATAAATAAGTCTTTGTGAGTAGTACTTATACTCTATCATTTGTTTTTCGGCGTAAGCGTAGCCTTGTTTGGTGAATGGTATTCTTGTTTACACCAATCATATTGGCCATTTCTTGAGCACTCAAATCTAGTTTTTCAAGCATCAATAAACGTGTTTCAGCATTGGTGAGGTCGGGATATTTTTCTTTTTGTACTTGAATATAGCCGGGATGAACTTTTTCAAACATCACCTTGAAGTTTGTCCAGTCTTCATCAGTCAAGATAGTCGATGATATGAGTTGTTCTAAGTACTCATTTTGATTATCATTGGTAATGAGTTTTTCGTTCTCATGGCGGAGGTTTTCTGCTAAATCCGACATTTTGCGGAAATGTTGTGTCAATGAATTGAGGTCGTACTGGGCATTTGCCAATTCTTTTTCCTTTTGGCGATGTTTATGGTGTAAGCGTCTGAGATTAACGTAGGCAAATCCTACAACCAACAAGAGGATGACAAGTACGGCATTGCGTAGGTATTTCTGTAATTGTTTCTCATTCTCTATCATTTTTAAATGTCCAGCATACTTTTCTACTTCATAACGAAGCTGCATTTGCGATAATTTTTGGGCATCGTTACGTAGATTGAGGCTATCTTGTAGCTTTTGAGCAAGATGTGTGTAATGTAATGCAGCCGCAAAGTTCCCTTGTTCTTCCTGATATTCTGAAGAATATTTATAGAGTTTGAGGGGCTTAAAATAGTCTAATAAACCTTTGGGACTTAAATTGTTTTTGATTGTTGTAGCACGTTCTAGTAGCGTATTAACCTCGTGGGTCTTACCCAATTTTAATTTAATTGGAATAAGTACCATCAAAACATCAAACTCTGCTTGCATAGAAACAATAGAATCTAATGAAAACTGTGTTTTAATAAGTTGGTAACCTTTGTTTGCATAGAATTCTCCTTCCTTAATTTTTCCTTGTTCAATAAGTAATGAAGCAATATCAAGAGCAGAAAAATTCAACCAGAAGCGATTCCAAAATTTTTGTTCAAGCTCTTCTACTTGCAAATTTTGGTGATAAACCAAGATTTTTTTAGCATAGAAGATAGCCTTATTGTAATCTTTCTTTTTTTGCCAATAGGTTTGTAGATAATTCAATACTTGTGTGTAATGAAATCCACCTTCAACAGTTGGTTCAATAAAGCGTTCAGCTATACTTAAGTATTGGTATGCTTTGTCTAAATCTCCTAAATCCCAAAGACATTTACCAAAATTAAAAAGTAACCCTGCTACATTATAGTCTTTGAATTTTTCAAAACCAACACGTTGAAGCTGTTCAAAACAATGTTGAACATCCACATAATATTGTTCTTTAGATAATTTTTGACCTAAGTATAAGTTGTTAGTTAAATAACAAAATGCCACAACGTCCTCTACTTCGTAGCCTTGTTGAGTGGCAATTTTTTGCATTTCAGTTAAAACGTCATTTGCATTTTTACCTTTTGGTATTTTAAATCCAACTTTCCCTGAAACCAAAGAGGTGTAATATTTTAGAGCAAGTTCGCTATGGTAATCTTTTTTTTCGACAGCAATACCAACCATTTGCGTAAGAATAGTCGATAGTTTATTTGCATCATATACTTTCCAAAATGGGTAATCATGAACAAAGCGATAACGTTCCTTTGCCGTCATGTTTCTGAAACTCCCTTCATTGAATGACGGCTGTGAAAAAGAAGTATTCGAGAAACCGCATGCAAATAATAAAGCAACAATGAGAAACAAGGATGATTTTTTTAGTGGTTTTATCAATGATAAGCAATGTCTCATATTAAATTTTCTGGACCATAGCATTCTAAAGTCGCTTAAATCTATTTTGTCAGGAAAGTTTTAGATTTCTCAAAAAACTTTCACACAAAGCATTTTGATTGAAATTATTTCTATAAAATTACAAAATTGATTTTACAGATTTTTATCATTTTAATAAACTTATCATTTTCAAAGTCTAGTAATAAAAAGAGAGAAGTGTAAAATGAAGAATTGAATAGAAAATAATGATAACTTAGTATCTATCAATCAAAAAAGGGTCAAAAAATTATTTTTGACCCTTTTTTGATTTTTAAATTGCTTGTGTTTATTTACAATCATTTGTTACATAACTTGCCACGACTTGAACTCTGCCAGTAGCTGCGTTATATGAGGTAGTTCCAGTAATACCAGTTCCAGTAGAAGTAATAATTTTTGAACTTGTTTTACTAAATGTTACCTTTCCTGAATAATATTTTCCACCATAATAAGCACCAAAAGTATATTCTCGACCCTCGTAAACAACAATTGTTGCTTTTCCACTTCTCATATAACCATCTATATAGCGCTCATAATAAGTTCGACCAGTAGGGTCATATAAACTTACCCAAGCAGATGGTTTAATATTAACACTCTTGTTTTGACATTTAGCTGTAAAATCAACATCGACTATAATTGGTGTTGGCGGTGTTGGAGCATTAATCGTAATTGGAATTTGATTATTTGCACATGGATTAAATATGCCAGTTGTTCCAATTTTAGCATTGTTGCTATAAGCATACACATCAATTCTTACACGAGAGCCATTTGGCGTATATAAGCCCACGTACTGATTTAACTCCCCATTTTTAGCATTAAAACCGTAAGCTTGATAAACGTATTGGAAGTTATTAGAATTGGCAGGTGCCCAATAAACTTTTGCATAATAATTACTAGAGACAACATTTGTAAGTAGGTTTGATGTAACTTTCAAGACAAAGCTTGGTCTGCATCTTGGAAGATAATAAAACCAGTCAATGTTCCAGTAAGATAAGTGTGATGCCTTGAAGGTTGCTGATAATTTACCGTCACTCCCTTTCACAACAGTTGCTACTCCTTCTTCTTTCCATTCACCTGTAGAACTTTCAAAACTCCAAGTAGGAATTTGGTCTCCTTCTTTTACTTTTTGGTCAGTTTCAGGATTAAATAATTCTGTATTGATTCCTACATTTACATCAATCGGTTTTGTAAAACTTTTAACTTTTTTTCCGCCAGCTTCCATGTCAATAGCAACAAAACCTGCTGATACAAATGTTCCAGCAGTGGAAGCACCAGTTTGTAAAGTAACATTTTCTGGAGTGAAACTTCCTGGGAAGCTGTTTAATGACTCCTCATTACCAGTACCATATTGAACAACTTGAGCATTAACAGTATTTGAAGAGATAACATTTCCTGTTTCATCTTTTACTTGAGTACCTGGTGCAATAGTTATTGTAGCAACTTCTGGTTTATCAGTTGTAGCGGGGACTGTTAATGTTTGTCCAGTTGTTAATGAAAGCGTTTCCGTTTTAGCGGCTGTACCTTCTGGTGTTGCGGCTACGTTTGTCAAGGGAACGGTGAATTCAAGAGATTTTGTGGGATCTGTGATAGAAATAGTTTGGCTAGTTGAAACATAGCCAGGAGCAGTTACAGAAACGGTAAATTCAACTGGATTAGTTTCTGTTGGTTTTACATCTTTATCTAATACTAATGATAGTACGTTACCTGCGACAGCGTAATCTTTTCCTCCTAAATCATCAAAAATTAAATTTTTCCCAGGCCCAGAAATAGACACAGTGATATTTTCAGGCAATTTGGTAGCATCGACATTTGCATCAAGGAAATGAATTATAATTGGAGCTTGATAAATATCAGTATTCACCGTCAGCTCTACATCTTCAAAAGGATTTATTTTCTGGCAGGCAAATACAAGTGAAAGCCCAAGAAATATATATATTATTGGACGAAATATAGAAGTAAAATTTGTTTTCATTTTTTTAAATTAAGTTTAAATGATTGATTTAGAATTGCTTATGTTAGATCGTTAAATACACAATTATCCCTTAGTCTAATCTTACGGCTAATCTCAAATTAACAATTGGCCAGTACTGCCAATCTTTCATATTTTCTTGTACTTTAGCTTGTTGTTCACTCATGCTACTCAATCTTTTTTCACCTGTTAAAGTAACTACTGGCGATTGTGTATAATAAGTACCTACTTCAAATCCAAAGCCAATTCTACTTTTAGGAATAGTCCTTCCAAATCCAATTCCAGCGAATGGTGCAATTTTCTTTCCATAGTCAACCGAAAACTTGACATTACCAATTTCATCAGGGGTGAAAGTAGTACTTCCAAAAGTGTAAGTTCCAGTAGGAGTTACAACCACTGACACTTTTCCTTTGTCGATATAAGATGCACCACCAAATAATTTAAAACTACTTTTCTTGAAAGGGTGATATTCAAAAGATAAACCAGCCATCGCCATATCAACGTCGCCAGCCAATTTTACTTCTTCGTCAGAAGTATTTGTGGTAGAATTTACATTGTACTTGAAATAGCTAAAGCCAAGTCGAACGGCAACTTTTGGACTCAATCCATAAGCAATGTCAATTCCTGGCGTTGTGCCAAGATTCAAAGCGAAACCTAATTTGTGTGTTGTTTTTACTTTAGTTGGTTTAGCTAGTGTAGTGTCTTGACCAAAGCAGATACTACTTATTAAACACAAACAAAAAAGCAATAAACTGGAGGTAGTTTTTGTTTTCATTATAGTTTTATTTTAATCGGTTATATTTTACTGGGGCAAAAATATTGATTAGCGCATAATATTACATTTAATATTGAAATTATTATAAAAAACGTCAAAATTTTTGTATTCAAACTTGAAAAAATAATCATTAGACGTTCATCCAAGTATTTTTCTGTAATGATGATAATGCACAAATACTTGCTTGAGAAGTATTTATCATTTCATCAAATGAAATGATTGTCTCTCCCCCATTTTTTAAGCTTTCTAACCATAATTTAAACTGCTGAGAATGCCCCTTATCTTGTGTTTGCGAGAATCCTGAGTTTTTAAAACCGAAGTATTCAACTTTCCTGAAATTATCAACAACAATCGTTCGTCCTTGAGAGTAAATTTCTATACGCTCTTTTGAATAACTTTTATGACCATTTGAAAAATAATTGATTACGCCTGTCGAACCATTTTGATATTTCAATAAAATGGTAGCATTATCAGTATTCAAACTGGGCGATTGTTCCATGGCATTCATCACCACACTTTCTACCAAACTGCCTGTTAGAAAGGTAATTAAGTCAATTAAATGACAAGCCTCTCCAATAATTCTTCCCCCACCAATACTCATATCTTGCGTCCAATGCGAACTGGGAATAAAACCAGCGTTCATCGTAGCAATTACATTCATCGGTAAATGATTATTGCCCAATTGCTTTTTAGCATCTTGCATAAAAGGTGAAAATCTTCGGTTAAAACCAACAGTCAATGTTTTGCCAGATTGCTGATATACTTCAATGATTTCCTCAATTTCTGCTTGAGTCAGTGCCAAAGGTTTTTCTACAAAAACATGTTTTCCTGCTTTCAAAGCCTCAATACAAAGCTTTGCGTGCGTATTATGTTGTGTGGTGATAATAACTGCCGATACTTCTGGGTCATTAAAAATGATTTCGTTATTACTCGTAGCTTTCGTAATGCCAAATTGTTGGGCGACAAGGCTTGCCGATAAACCATTGGAAGAAGAAATGTACTTAATTTTTGCCTTTAGCTTTTTAAAATTGGGTAATACAGTACTTTTTGTAAAATTACCAGCCCCAATAATGGCTAAAATATCATTACTTTTTTCAAAAGTATTATTCTGAAACTGAACTGTGTCTTGAAGTGAAAAACTCTTTTCAGAATACTCCAAAATTGACGCAATTGCATTGCTTTCTCCCATATTGGAGTAAATTTCTTGAAAATTTTCAAAAGCTACTTTTTGCGTAATCAAGGAATTTACTTGTAGTTTTTTCTTGGTAATGGCATTTAAAACAGCTTCAAAATTGCGTTTTGCTGTCCAACGCACAAAGCCAATCGGGTAATCTTGTCCATTTTGCTCATAATTTGTCTCATAGCGACCCGCTCCATACGAACACGAAACTTGAAAACTCAATTCTTTTTCATAAAAATCTGCTCGCTGAATATCCAAACCAATTACGCCTACTAATACAATCCTTCCTCTTTTTCGGCTCATTTGGGCAGCTTGGGCAATTACTTCATTAGATTTTGTGGAGGCTGTAATGATTACGGCATCTACGCCAATTTGTTTTGTTAAGGTTTTAGCAATCTGCAAACTATCGTCTTTTTCCCTTACTTGGAAAGCTTTTATGCCTTTTGAAATGGCTAAATCAACTTTGCTTTGTTCAAAGTCAAAGGCAATAACTTCACAACCATTGGCTGATAATAATTCTGCCGTTAGTTGCCCGATTAAACCTAAGCCAATTACTGCAACGGTTTCTCCAAAAGTTGGGTTAACTAAACGAATACTTTGTAAAGCAATCGCTCCCACAACTGTAAAAGTAGCTTCTTCATCAGAAACCTCGTCTGGAATTAAGGCGACCAAATTTTTAGGAACACAAACTACTTCTGCATGATTTCCATTAGAAACTACCCTATCGCCAATTTTAAATTCGCTTACTTCCGCTCCAATGGCAATTACCTCGCCCACATTGCAATAGCCCAAAGGAATGGGTTCATTCAATTTTCGTCTGACGGCATCAAAAGTGGGTTTGAAACCATCCGTTTTAATTTTTGCTAAAACCTGCTTTACTTTTTCGGGTTGTTGTTGGGCTTTTGAAAGAAGATTTGATTTCCCGAATTGAACTAACATTTTCTCTGTCCCCAGCGAGACTAAAGAACGATTAGTTTTGATGAGTACACAACCTTTGCGAACTTGCGGAACTGGCGTTTCAACCAAAGTAGTTTCACCAGTTTGTAGATGCTGGATGATTTGTTTCATGGAAAAGGATTTTGAATAAAATTTGAACTATTAGCTTGATAATCATTAAGATAAATATACTAAAAAAGAGTAAACGAGATTTTAAAAATCTTCATCTACTCTTTTTATTTACTCTTAATAGCCGAAATCTGAAATCCAACATCCGAAATCCCCAAACCTATTTATCCAACTTTTCAATCAAAATATCCGCAATTCGTTCAGAAGTCTGTCCGTCCCAAAGGGGGGGAATTTGTCCTTTTTTTGTTTTTCCTGCTAAAATTTCTAATAATTTTTCATGAACCGTCACAGGATTTAAGTCAGCCAATAACTGATTTGTACCAATTTCAACCGTAATTGGTCTTTCCGTAGAATCTCTGAAAGTCAAGCAAGGAATTTGCAAGAAAGTAGTTTCTTCCTGAATTCCTCCCGAATCAGTAATGATAATCGACGCATTTTGCATCAATTGCAAAAATTCTAAATAGCCTTGCGGTTCAGTCAAAATCAAACCTTCAATTGCTTCTAATTTTTCAGATAAACCAAACTTCTTAAAATTATTCGCCGTGCGTGGGTGAATTGGCAGCACCACTTTTTTATAGCGAGTAGTGTCGGCAATGATGTTCAAAATCGCTTCCAAACCTTCTGGCGTATCCACATTGGCAGGGCGGTGCATCGTTACTACGGCGTACTCATCTTTTTGTAAGCCAAAATCTTCTAAAACGCTGGTTTCACGAGCTTTTTCTAAATAATGTACCAAAGAATCAATCATCACATTGCCCACAAAAAACACCTTTTCGTCTGGCACACCCTCATGTTTCAGGTTATCCACGCCCGATTGTTCAGTAATAAATAAGTACTCTGCAACGCTGTCTGTTAAAATTCTGTTTAATTCTTCGGGCATGGCACGGTCGCCACTTCGTAAACCTGCTTCTACGTGAGCCACAGGAATATGTGATTTTATCGCCACCAAAGTACAAGCCAACGTAGCGTTTACATCGCCAACCACTAATACCAAATCAGGTTTTTCTTCCAACAAAACTTTTTCAAATTCAAGCATCGTCTTCGCCGTCACTTCTGTATGCGAACCACCGCCAACACCTAAAAAATAATGCGGTTTAGGCATTTGCAATTGCTCAAAAAAGACATCGCTCATTTTTGCATCAAAATGCTGACCAGTATGTACAATTTTTGATTCAATTTCTGGACGTTGTTCAAAAGCACGGTGCAAAGGTGCTACTTTCATAAAATTCGGTCTTGCCCCGACGATGTTCAAGATTTTTATCATAATGATATTTGTGGAAGCGTTGAGCTTTGTTTTTGTTTAAATGTCAAAAATTTGAAGGAAAAAATAGAATTTATCTTAAAAAAGATAGCCAATTTTAAAAGTAAAAACTTTCAAATCATCAAATTTCCAAATCTTCAAATCAATTACAAAGTTCAATCATTTTTCAGAACAGGCAAGGCAAATTTCAATTTTCTATACTTTTGCCATTTTTTGAAGAAAAGTAAAAGTTTCATCCGCACAGCGTTGCCAAGAATATTGCTGAGAATTTACAAAGGCTTTTTCTGCTTTTTCAAAACATTTTTCGGGAGAAGTAAGCATCATTTTCAAGCTTTCATAAATAGAATTAACATCTAAAGGGTCAAAGTAAAAAGCTGCATCGCCCAAAATTTCGGGCATTGGGCCATAATCAGAAGAAGCAATTGGCAAACCTGCTCGCATGGCTTCAACAAGAATATTCGGCATGTTTTCGCAAGTAGAAGCAAATACAAAAATGTCTGCTTGTTGGTAATAAGTAGCGATTTTCTCAAAATTGACTGCTCCGTGAACCCTGACAAAATCTTTTGAAGCTGGGAATTTTGCCAAAGAACGTTTCAATTTTTGCCAAGCAGGTGGATAAAAATCGCCAATCAAGTCAAGATTCACTAAAAAACCATCTTCTCTAAGTTTTGCCACAGCTTCCACCACATTCCATTGATGTTTGTAAAGTGAAATCGTAGAAATGTACAAAAGTCGAATCGTAGCTTTTGGATTGATTACTTTTGGCTTTTGCGAAAATCTATCCGCAACGCCATGATAAATGACGGGAAAATCTGAAAAGTCTTTTCTCAAACGTTGACCAATATAATGTTTCGCATACTCCGAAATAAAAATAATTCCCTTCGCCTGCTGAAATGACAGCGTTTGTAAAGCTGATAAAAACAAATAACGAAACCAATTGAAGTGAAAACGAAAGCGGTCACGTTCTTTTTTCTCGAAAACCAACATATTTTGTGACATCGAAACGTAAGCCATTTTTGTACTAAAAAAACTTCCGCCGAGTGAAAAAAGTAAATCACAATGCTTTCGAGCGATGTTTGGAAAAAAGAACATTCTTTGAAAAAAAGCTTCAAATGGCTGTTGTGTTTGTGGAAAAATAGCCGTTTTCAACCAATCGAAATTGGGAAGTAAAGCCAAGGTTTCGGCATTTCCCCAAACAATTACTTGCTCGAAACCATAACGCTGAGGTTGTGCAACTTTGAGTAATTCGCTGATGTGCGAAAGTCCACCACCTTTTTTGATATTCGTTAAGTCGATGCCTAAAATCATAGCCAAGTAGGTTTAGGTTTTTGTAGATGAGGATTCAAGCAAAAGTCAATACATTGACCAAAGTAGCTTGAAATTGATTTTGTACTAATTTTTTCAGCTGTTTCGCTTAGTTTTTCAACTATTTCAGTTTTTGCTTTTTCTGATAGATTCATAAAATGCTGCAACTGACTAAGCAAAGAATAAAGATTTCCAGCTTGAAAAATAAAGCCATTTTGATTGTTTTTTATCAGCGATGCAGCACCGCAAGCATCCGAAACCAAAACGGGTGTTCGACATAAAATAGCTTCATTAACAACCATTCCCCAACCATCGAAATCAGAAGGAAGAATCAATAAATCTGCTTGTTGAATAAATTTTGGTACTTCATCAGCAGGAATTGTTCCGAGTAATTTTACATGATTTTGTAATTGATAATACGTTATTTTTTCAAGAATTATAGTTTCAAGTCTCCCAGAACCAATAATTGTTAAAGAAAAATTCTTAAAATCCTGTTTCAAAGCAAAAATCGCATCAATCAGCAAAGCGATTCCTTTGCGTTCAATCATTTGCCCGACGAAAATTAATTCAATTGTATTCTTGTGGATTTTTTGCTTTTGACCAAGACTTAAATTCCTAAAATAGCCAAAAGGTAAAATTCGATTTTCATCAACGCCCAATTTTTTAAAGAAATCTTCCCCACTTTTTCCAACAGCCAAGCATCCTTTAGCATCTTGAAGGAGTTTGCGAGCGATAAATTTGAAGCCATTTTGTAGAAAAAATCGTTTTAAAACACTTCGCTTTTTATTCGGAATCGGAGCTTCGGAATAAATCAAGTAATTCGCTTTCAACCATTTTAGCAAGAGCAAAGCCATAAAAAAGTACTTTTCTGCCCAAATTCCACCGAAAATATGCAAAGCATTTTTGTGTTGATAAATGAATTGAAAGATTTGGAAAATACTTTTTTCCGAAAGATAACAGTAAGAAAAATTCATGGAATTTTTACTAAAGTCCCAACCCTGCTGTACTCTTTCAGCATTTATTTTATGAGCAAAAACTACGAATAATTCAAAATCAATAGAGATTTCATTCAAAAAATCATTTTGATGAAAACTCGGAATGTTCATCCAAAAGATAATTTTCGTTTTTTTCATAGAACAGTTTCTCTTTCAAAACACTAAAAAGCCAAATCAAAAAACAAGGAATATTATAAATCACGATAAAAGTAAAAACCGAAACCAAGCCATCTCGATAAACCTGTACCAAAACAGAAATCAATAAAAAGTACAAAAAAACAAAAGCCGAATCAGGCGGACTTCGGAGTACTTTGAAATAACAACGAGCCGTAAATCGAGCAAAAAGAAAAGGTATCAACACAATTCCAAGGTAACCAAAATTGGCATAAGCTTCGCCATAAATCGAACAAACTGCTCCCAGTTTGCTAATGTCACGTTCTGGCACAGAAATATCCAGCGTCCATTGCATCAACGAAGGTTTTTCAGTCCAGAAATTTCTTGGAATCGGCGAAACTAAAATTGGAAAAAAAGTTTTGCCATAATAATACGAACCCGCTTCATCCACAAGCGTCATTGACACCGCATACATATCCAAAAAAGCCAAATCTGCATTACTCCCATCGCCACTTACTTCTTGGTATTCCGTGAAAAAATCTGAAAAATCTTCCAGCGTCGCTCCTTCTTGCACCAATTTCCCTATGTACTTCAAAGGCAAAAAAAGTAAAAAACAAAAAATCCCGATAAGCCAATAGCGTTTGGGCATCCACTTTTGTTGATGCCGATACAAATACAACGAACCTAAAAAAATCAGCGGAACAATTACTCGATAACGATGATAGCCTTGCAAAGCCAAAATCAGTAGAAAAATCACAACTATTGCCAAGTACATTTTCTTGAAACCATTTTTAAAAATCAAAGCCATCATACTTAACACCACAAAGTTTTGAGTATTCGACAAATACGAAGAGCGTTCCCAATCGCCAAAATCATGTTCTGATTTACCAAGCATCGGAATATATTGCTGAGAAAAAATGCCCCAAATACCCAAAGGAATCGTCACAAAAAAAATCGTATTCAGTACTTTCCCATCAATCAAAATACTTTGTTCTGTTTGGATAAAATCGTCCTCATTTTTCTGTGCTTCCAAGAGCCAAGCAAGCGTCATTGCCAGAAAACCCATATCTGCCCAGAAAGCAGCACGACTAATTTCGTGGTTTTGCGTACCCAAAAAATAAGTGCTATTACTCAAGAAAAGTGCTGCTCCGTTATTAATGGCAAAAAGTCTAAGCGTAAAAATCAGAAAATGAAAAACCAAATAAATCGTAGCAGGATGATAAGCCGACAACTTGCCATAACGCCACAAAAGCGAAGTGCATAGCAAGAAAACCGATAAGTCGATGACCAAAGAAATCAACAGATTATCCCACATAGGTATTTTTTCTAAGAAAGTATAGCGATGATAAAAGGGCTAAATTTTTGGTAATTCCTGTTAAAATAAAAGCAATGACGATTCCCGAAATGCCGAATTTGGGAATCAGTAAAATATTGGCAACAACCGAAACCAATGCCGTAATGAGATTTGGAATGAATAAAGTTTTGGCTTGTCCTAAAACGTTTAATAAAAAACTGAGTAAATGTCCCAATTGAAAAACCATCCAAGCAAAACAAAGCCAGATGAAAAGCTCTTTTTGTTCAAGAAAGGCTTTGCCTAAGAGTAATTCCAGTAGAAAATCTTGCAATAAAAAAATAAATAAAATTTCAATGGAACAGATAAGTAAATAGATTGAAAATAAGGATTTTACATTTTTGATAAATTCAGGTCTTTGAGATTTGTCTGCAACATTTTTGTATAAAAATGGACTAAATTTCGCCATCAATAAACCCGAAACAATACTAAAAGGATGAATTGCAAGCTGAGAATACGAACTGTACAAACCCGTTTCGGAAGTACTCAGAAAGCCACTCAGTAACCAGCGGTCGAGCCAAACTTGCACCCAAGCAAAAGTATTTACGAGCATCAGCCAACGTGAAAAACTATTAATTTCCGTCCAAGAAGGATTTTCTTGCACATTATTTTCGGGAAGAATTGCTTGCTTGAAATTGTATTTTAGATAAAAAAGACTCAACAAAGTACTTATCGACCAAGCTCCCCAAACAGCGTGTAGGCTTTTTGAAAAATGAACAAAGAAAATCAGCAAAGCGAGGCGAATACCAAAGTAAAGTGTAACGGCAATAGCGATTTGTTTGCGTTGTTGGAGTAAATGCAAGCGAGTTTTATAAAATTCATGCTGCGATTCCAGTATGGCAATTGGAATTAGCCAAAGGCTTAGGAATAAGTATTGAAATTGTTGAAGATAAAATGACCCAAGTATAAAGACAAAAACTGCCAAAACGACCAAGCCATAAACCCTGAAAAATTGAGGATTTAAGTATAAAAAAATATGATTTAAACTTTGAAAACGAAAAGCGAAAGTACTGGCAGTTTGCGTAAAGGATGCAAAAAATATCATCGAAAAGAATTGTAGCGAAGCATTAAAAAGGCTGATGATACCGTATTCTTCGGTAGAAAAAATACTGGTTAAATACTTGATAATACTCGCATTCAGGCAGATCTGAGTGAAAGTATAAACCAAAAGCCAAGCTGAGTCAGCATTTATTTTTTTTGTGAATATGTGTAGTGTTTTTTGCATGACTTTAAATAATTCTTTCTAAAACCTCTTTCGACAGAATCGGTACTTCATCCAAAACATAATAATCCAAACCAGAAAAATCATTCAAATAGCCTTTTGGTTCTGGAATCAGCAATATTTTATTTTCCATAAAACTTGCCCAAGCTGAAAAAGTAGAATTTGAACCAATAATAAATTCACATTTGGATAAAGCCACGAGGTCTGCAATCGCAGATCCAAAATGTGTATTTTGGATTCTTTGTGAATAGCTTAATAGCTGTATCAGTTCTTCGGGGTTTCCATCTGAAAACAGTAAAAATTCAAAACTGTAATTCGTATGTAAATCAATTTGACGGATAATTTCTAAGTACCAATCCAAACTTTTTTGTGCCGAAGGATGATAATCTCCCAAACGAATATGAATTCCAATTTTTCTTGAAAAAGATAAATTATGCACTTCTTTCAACTGAAAAGGATGAATGAGTTTTAGCACATTTTCTACAATAAAGTCCCGTTCAGTAATCAAATCTTTAAAATATGGCTGAACGCCTTTTACTTCAACAATGAGATTTTCGTGCTTGGAATATTCAATTTCTGATAACTCATTTTCAGAAATTCTTTTTAAACAATGCAACAAAAAGTACTTTTTCCAGCCAGAAATTCCTGCTTTTTTGAAAATGTTGAAGTAATGTCTTTTATCAGATTCTTGTCGTAAGTACGGCCCAAAATTGAATTGTTCCCAAGTTGGAGCAATCATTTGGGCATTTAGCTTTTTCGTCAAACATAAAGCTCTGGCGTAAACCAACAGACAATTTGCCAAACCCATCCCTCCGATTCTGATGCCAATGTCTATTCTGGAACGAAATTTTGGATAAACGTAAATCATTTTTAGGCATGAGTTTGGTGTTGAAAATGTGGAGTATATTTTGTCGTAGTCTATATTCTTTGCCTCAAACGGTAGCAATTTATAGCAAAGTAAAATTTAGAAGAATCAGACTCTAATGATTTGTTCAATGAGTAGAAAATCAATGACAATTCACAACTATCTCGGTACTTCTATTTTTTGTAAAATCTGAGCAATTACGTCTTCTGGCGTTGAGCCTTCCATTTCTTTTTCTGGCGTCAAAATTATTCTATGACGAAGTACTGATGGAGTAAGTTCTTGTACATCCTGTGGCGTTACAAAATCTCTCCCACGAATCGCTGCTAAAGCTTTTGAAGCATTCAACAAAGCCACGGATGCCCTTGGTGAAGCGCCTAAATAGATGAATTTTGAATTACGAGTTTCATGAATAATCTTGGCGATGTACTCCAAAATCTTAATATCAACAATAGATTTACGTACCTTTTCTCTTAAAGTACTGAGCTGTAAAGGCGTTAAAATGCTATGAACTAAATCGACAGGATTGTTAGATTCTGCACTAGAACGTCCGTGATTTCCTTGAAGAATTTGTACTTCTTCCTGATAAGATGGATACTTGATGATAATTTTAAAAAGAAACCTGTCAAGCTGGGCTTCTGGCAAACGATAGGTTCCTTCTTGTTCAATTGGGTTTTGGGTTGCCATTACCAAGAACGGGAATGCCATCGGATAAGTAGTTCCCGAATTGGTAATTTGTCGTTCTTCCATTACTTCAAACAAAGCAGCTTGTGTTTTGGCGGGAGAGCGATTTATTTCATCAATCAAGACAATATTTGAAAAAATTGGACCTTTCTTGAAATCAAATTCTGCTGTTTTAGGATTAAAAATGGCTGTTCCCAACACATCCGAAGGCATCATATCTGGCGTAAATTGAATACGACTAAAATCAGTAGAAATAGTTTTTGCCAACAATTTTGCCGTAAGTGTTTTGGCAACACCTGGTACACCTTCTAACAAAACATGACCATCTGCAAAAATGGCAGTAAGTAATAAATCAATTGTATTTTGCTGACCTATGATGATTTTCCCAATTTCTGCACGGATATTCGCTACTGCTTCTTGTAAATCGCTAAGGTCTATTCTTGATTCAAATTCCATCGTTTCTTAATTGTGAATTGTTAGTGATATTTGTAAGTCCTTTTAATGTGTTCAAATACAGTGAGTTAATTAGAGCTTATAAAGTATTCAATGTTATTGCGTGATTTAAAGTATGTATGATATATCAGTGCTAAGCTCACAATTCATCACTCATAATTCACAACTCATAACTCTTAATCAGGTCTTTTGATAAAAATCTTCAATATACTTATTCAGTTTGATTAAATCTTTTTCTGTTACTTTTTCACTGATTTGGATATTTTCAACGTAGTCAAAAAGTTCGTTGATTTCTGAAATTGTTAGATTACTTTTTCTACTTAAATCTTCTCTGAATTCTTGGTCAATTACTGTCGTTTTCAGGTGAAATTTATTTCTGATATATGCCAACAAGTAAGCAATTTTCTTTTCAGAAATAGCTTGATGGTCTTTCTGATTATAGTACAAAGCACCAATTGTTTCTACGAAAGCTAATGAAGTATTTTGTGGCGTTTCGATGATTGGAATAATTCTTTGTTTCCGTTTTCCTTCAAAAATCAAATAAATACACAAGGATGCTAAAGTAATAAAATAAGCCCATTTCAAGGCTGGCTGACTTACAATAAACTTGAAGGGAGAAGTATCAATGTCGTCGTCTTCACCTTTTGCATTTTTAGCTTTCAAAATACTTCTGTTCGTTTTCCCAAATCCAACGATACTTACGTATTCATCCCAAAAAACTTGGTTTTCGGGCAAGTACGAAAGTGCCTTGAAAGCATAATCTGCATTATTATCTTTCACCAAATAAAAATTTGAAAAAGCTTTAGGAACTGTGCTTAAGTAAAAAGCTCCTTTACCAAAATCTATTTTGATAAAATTGGGTTTGCCATCGTAGTTTTTACCCAAGATTTTAGCATTAGTTTTTATGATTACTTTCTTCAAACTATCTTTTGGTAAATCAAGTAAAAAGTAGCTTCCTATTGATTGATGATGATAAAGATAAGGCTTATTGGGCTTGAGAGCTGGGTTTTCGAAATTGATATTGACAGAATCTTTTGTGAATTTCTGAAGGTAAGCTGTTTCAAAATGTAGCGTATCGTTTAGTCCATAGAAATCTTCTGCAGCAATAAAAGCATGATTGCCTTCTTGAACATATTTTAACAATTTAGACAAGTTGGCTAAATCTGCTCTGAAATACTGATAAACGTAGATATAATTACTTTTTCTATTTTTCCATTCATCGCTTTTATGATAAATCGGTACTTTGCTATCGGATATTTGCTGATTTCTGAATACTTGTGGAAGCAGTTTATACAATAGTTCGCAACCATAAGGAATTTTGTCCTTACTTGAATAAGTCTGTGTCCAATCGATGGGTTTTGGTTTGTAGATTTCTACCAAAACGAAGCCAAGAACGGTTGAAAAAAGGATTAGAAGATACAAACGGTGTTTTTTCATGCTTACTCTTCTGAATCGCTACCATCGTCGGTGATGGTTGTTAGGCTAATAATTTTATCGTTTTGAACGGTAATTTCCAGAAAAGAATCACTTGTTCCGAATCTTATGCTTACTGTTGTAATCCAATCTTCAACAGAATTATCAACGTCACGAAGTTTGTATGATTTTGGAAAACGTTTTTTTACTTTCGCCATCGCATCGCCAACTTTCAAATCTAAATTATCGATTTTGAATTTTGGTGTTTTCAAATCAAAACCACTAACGGTTTCATCCATCACAAAGAAAGTGTCTTTTCCGTAGAAATACATTTCAAAATGATTTGATAGTTGCGCATCTTGGGTCTCCTCTTTTGTTACTGAATCTGGCGAACCTAATTTGTCTAAAATTACGCCATAATTACTCGCTAATTTAATGCCTGAAACACTCATTGAGTAATAGTCGAGTGTATCATAATCATCGCCTTCATCTTGAATATTGTTAGTTTTTGAAGATGGTTTGAAAGATGAAAATGCAATAAATACCAAAATTGAAAAGAAAGTAACTGAACCTAGATATTTCATATTTTTATGTACGATTTAGATTGTGAATCGTATTAGTTAATTTGATTACTGAATGTTAAAAAGGAATCACGAATCTCTAAGAAATGCGCTTCATCAATCTGGAAATCACCGTACCAAGTATATTCAAATTGGCGTGTTACCTGATTAAAACTAGCATTAAGTTGAGATGATTGTAATTCATAAACGTAAGATTGATTGGTTTTATTGATTTGCCAATGAATCAAACCTGCATCACTCAATTCTTTTAAAGCCTTTAAATAATATAACCTTACGGCTAAACGATAATTTTTTTGAAGTACTGCCTCAGCAATGGCTTCATTAAAATCTATTTGATGAATATCTTCTTGAATGGTTTGATAAGGAATATTGTATTTAGATTTCTTCTTGAAAAGTCCATCGAAATCAACGCCTATCAATTTCAAAATAATAAAAACAATGACTACAGCTACAAAAAAGTAAGCAACAGCTTTCCACATATCGGGATTTCCAACAGCTGAAAACCTTTCTGAAAACCACTCAAAAAGCTCACGCAGAAAACGCCTCCACCAAGTATCTACATAATTTACTTGTTCTGTTCCGTATTGATAATCTTTCAGTTTTTTGAAAGCACTCAGCTGGCTTTCGCTTGGTTTTCTCACAATTACTTTTGTAGAGTCTGCAAAAGTATTGAAGCCAAAGAAAGCCGAAAGGAATATTAAATTTATAAAAATGTGATAATACAATCTAATATTCTTCATCTTCATTTTCAAATGTTTTCTTCTGACCAATGTCTGAAATCTGAGATTTTAAAGAGTTTCCATCTCTTCTTTCCACCAAATTAAAGTATTGAAAACTTAGTGCCACATAAGTTAATGAGGAAATTAATACACGCCCAATGGTAGCAAAAATTGTTGAAATAATAATTGGAATGTTTCCTGTACCGCCAGCACCTACTTTAAATATTTTCAGAAAAGTAATAATGATAGATGGTGCTGAGAAAACTAAAGAAAGAAAGTAATTGATAATCGCAAAAATTATCATTAGTCCAAAAGTTGACCACCACTTTTGTTGAATCAAATAATTGGCTCTGCTGAAAGCTTCCCAAGTGCCAATTCTTTCAAAAGCTATAATTGGTGTATTTAAAATAAAGATTATTCCTAAATACAAAATCGTGATAAAACAGAGCATTCCTGTTAAGAAAATAGACAAATTCGCTCCAACACCAGAACCCGCACCTGAACTGATGATACTTATAAAAAGAACAAAAGCTAATACAATAACCAATAATGCGATTGTAACACTCAAGATACTGGCAAGAATTGGCAGAAATAAACCTTTTACTCGCTCCCAAACCATTGGAACAGTAATGTTTGTTGGGTCTTCCGATTCTTGATATTCGATAAAAAAAGCATAAACCGTAGCCGCAACCATAATTGTTGCTAAAAAAATAAACAACAAGGCAAAAAAGTAATTCGCTGACAATAAGTAAGCTGTATTTTTACCAATGATTTCTCCGAAAATCTCTGCTGGATTTGTACCTTCTGGACTTTGTCCTTGCGCAAGTCCGCCTACTTCTAAAGCTGCAATTTGCACCAAACCACTAAAAATACCACCAATCAGTACCAATGGACCCGTTAAATACAATAAAGACAAACATAAAGGCTTAAAATTGGCAGTCACAAAATTGAAAGTGATATTGATTTTGTCACTGAAATCACGCTCTTGTTCAAAGACTATTTTTGATGAATTTTTCATTAGAAAAACGGTTTAATTGTATAGGATAAACTACAAAATACCAGATGATAAACAGTGCTGAAGGCAGAATAATCATCATACTTGGTATCAGAGAAAGATGTTTACGAGTAAGAAAACTTTCGATAAAACCAGCAGTAATAAACAAAGGAACTAAGCCAATGATAATTTTTAAGCCTTGTTTGGCTCCTTTTTTAAAAGATTCAAGTCGGGTAAAAGTTTTAGGAAACAATAAACTATTGCCCATTACCAAACCTGCGCAACCTGCAATTACGATGGAAGAAATTTCAAGTGTACCATGAAGCCAAATTGTCAACAAAGAGGTTTCTAAAAAACCGTGTTGATAACAGAAGTATTGAAAAACACCTACCATGATTCCATTGAAAATCAAAAAATACCCTGTACCAACAGAGAAGAAAATTCCCATTACAAAAGTGATAAACGAAACCCTGATATTATTGATGGTAATGAGAAAAAACATTGAGATTTCATCTTGATTTCCATAAACAGCCAATGGATCGCCTTTTTCTACATTTTCTAAAGTTATTTCTACATATTCATTTCCTAAAATTAAACGAGCAAAGGAATCATCGTAAGCTGCAGAAACTGCACCAATCAAAGCTGAAATCGTGAAAATAATAAATGAGAAAAGTAATTGTTTCTGAGATTGATAAAACAAAAAAGGCAGTTCTACTTTCCAGAAAGTAATAAAGCGATTAGCCTTTTCACGTTTATTCGCATAGATTTTACTAAAAAGACTTGATGTTAAACCATTCAAATATTTTGTAGTAGGAGAATCTGGGTAGAAAGTACGAGCATACGAAAGGTCGTCTGTCAATGCTATAAATCTTTCAGAAAGTATATCAGGATTGACATTGAGAGCGTCTTCCTCAAATTCCTGCCATTTGTCGAGGTTATGCTTTTTAAATAGGGCTTCCCGCATGAAAGTAAATTAGGGCTTATAAATAAAATTTGTTTGAAATGCTTCTCTCTGCTAACTTTCGGAAAGTTACAAAACTTTCTGAAAGTTGCCACACTACTAGCTTTTTTGCATCGAAAACTTTTCTTAGTTTTAGGTAAATTAATACATATTCTCAGCCTTAAAAAATTAACAATGAGTAAAATACGCATTCAAACCACACAAAATGTTGCTTTAGACTTTACACCTGCAAGTGTTGGCGATCGTATCTTAGCTCATATTATCGACTGGGTTATTTTTTTTGCTTGGGGAACATTATACTTACTCGTCTTTTCTGGCTTAGATGCTTCTTTTGATGATAATATTTTAGGCATCATCATTTTATTTGTCTTTCTTATCTTACCCATCATGTGTTATGATTTACTTTTTGAAGTATTCATGAATGGACAAAGTATTGGTAAAAGAGCCATGAAAATCAGGGTAATTAATCTTGATGGAACACAACCTACTCTTGGTGCTTATTTGATGCGTTGGCTTTTTAGATTAGCCGACACTATGATTTTTGGCTCAGTTGTGGCATTGGTTGTAGCTTCTGCTAATGGAAAAGGACAAAGAATTGGTGATATCGCCGCAGGAACAGCCGTTGTGAAAATCAAGCCATTAGTAAGTTTAGAACAGCTTCGTCAAGAAAGTATTGCTGAAAATTATCAAGTAATGTTTCCAGAAGTAAGTATTTTATCTGACCAAGATATTATTACTTTGAGAGCCGTTTTGAAAAAGGGAGAACACAATCATCAATTGATTGAAGAAGCGACTGAAAAAGTAAAAGAAGTAATGGGTATTAATACTGATTTGAACGATGCTGATTTTTTGAAACAAGTACTAAAAGACCACACTTATTTAACCACTATTGAGGGCTAGCTTTCACCCATCTTTCACTTCTGATAAAAGCGGCTTTTGCTAAAAATACTTTTCTGTAACCAAGTGGGCTTTGTCCAGTTACTTGTTTGAACTGCTTGTTGAAATGTGAAATATTTCCAAAACCACTTTCAAAGCAAACTTCGGCTACTTGTTTTTCAGAATTAGCCAATAAATTACAAGCGTGTTTGATACGATATTCGGTTACTAAATCTAGGAAGGTTTTCTTGGTGATTTTCTTGAAGTATCTACAAAAAGCCGTTTCTGTCATACTCGCTAAATGAGCGGCTGTTTCTAAATGAAGTTCTTGCGTGTAATTTTCGATGACATAAGCGTAAATTTTATTGATTCTATCTAAATCCACAGCCGACATTTCAAATTGCTTTGGTTCACTTTCAATCAATTTTAAATCATTAGAAATGGCAATTGTATTCAATAAATCTAGCAAACCAAGCATTCGTTGAAAAGGAGGAACGTTCAAAAGAAAAACCATTTCTTTTGCAATTCTGTCTCTCGTTTTTCCTGTAATTTGTAATCCTTGTTTCGCTTTTTCAAGAAGTATTCTGATGGGTTCTGTTTCTTGATTTTTAAAAAACATTTCGCCCCAAACTTCTTCTTTAAATTGTATGACGATAGCCTGTGATGAATCTTCAGGACCAATTCCATCGTTTTTCCAACAATGCGGAACGTTTGGTCCTAACAAAACCAAATCACCTGCCTGAAAATCAGCCACGTTCGTTCCTACAAAACGTTTTCCCTCACTTTTTACAATCAAAGTAAGTTCAAATTCTGGATGAAAATGAAAAGGAGCATCGAAATAAGAATAACTTAATTGTTTGAAGAAAATTGAGCTATTCGATGAATCACTCAATTGTTCAAAAGAAGCTTTCATTTATTGTAAATTTATCGAATTGATTGAAAACCAAAGTTTTAAGGTAAAAATGCACATATTTTACTAAAAAACCATAAAAAATCAATCAAATTGAAAAATGATTAATGCTTCGGACAGCCGCAATCTTTTTTCTTGAAGATTCCCCAAAGAAAGCCTTTTTTGCGACGACGCTTAGTTTTTAAGCTCGAATGTGATTGACTTTCAGCAATAGTAGTTTTTGTAGCACTTGTAGTAAATGCTTCACTTTCAACTTGTACACAAGAGAAAAGAACGGTAAGAAGAATTAATTTTTTCATCAGTGACAATGCTTTAATGATTTTAAACACAATGCTATTTCAACGAAAAAAATAGCAAAATCGGTATCAAAACAGTTTAAAACTTGCGAATTAACACAACAGCGATGATTAATAAAATAGCTCCAATAATTTTTCCAATCGAAATGTGCTTTACTGGTAAATCAAACAATCCGAAATGGTCTAAAGCCATAGAAATTGCCATTTGTCCCGCTACAATTAAGCCGAAAGTAAATGCTACGCCCAATCTTGGAATCAAAATTACGACTGTACTCACATAAAAAGCACCCAGAATTCCTGCAAACCAAACATACCAAGGTGCATTTTGTGCATGAGTAATTTGTTTGAGAGGCACTTTAGTAATGATAGCGTAAATGCCCAAAGTAATTAAACCCGTCAAGAATGATAAAAACGCCGCTAAAATTGGGTTTTCAACAATTTTAGTCATTTTTCCATTCAAACCAGCTTGTATCGGAAAAACCACTCCGCAAAGAAAAGCCAAAAACATAAAGAAGTATTGCATCGTGAAATTTAATAAAAATAATTCATTGAGTACGTTTTTCGCAAAATCATATTTAAAGTTTGATAGTTCATTCTTATTGTCTTTCTGATGAACAATCCCTATTTTTAGACAAAAACCATTTATATGTCACCAACAACTAAAAAAACTGAAATACTTGCAGGCATAAGTTCATTTTTAGCCACGATGTACATTATCATCGTCAATCCCTCTATACTTTCTCAAGCTGGAATGCCTTTTGATGCCGTGCTGACAGCCACCGTTTTGCTTTCATTCTTTTGTAGTTTGATGATGGGCTTGTATGCGAAAAACCCAATTGTGGTTGCTCCGGGCATGGGAATGAATGCGTTTTTTACATTCACAGCCGTAAAAGGCATGGGGATTTCCTATCAAGTTGCTTTGGGAGCAGTGTTTTGGGCAGGTGTTTTTTTCTTGCTTTTATCTATTTTTAATCTGCGTACTTATATCGTAAAAGCGATTCCTAAACCACTTCGTTTCGCTATTTCTGCGGGAATTGGTTTGTTTATCAGCCTTATCGGTTTTGAAAATGCACATTTTATCGTTTCAAATCCTGCTACTTTGGTGAGCATTGCCAGTTTCCATAATCCGATTATCATTACTTTTTTAATAGGTTTATTATTAACTGCGATTTTGATTGTCCGTGAAGTAAAAGGAGCAATTATTATCGGTATCATTATTACTACTTTGTTGGCAATTCCTATCGGAAGAATTTGGGGAGATGCTTCAGCCATTAATTTCGGACAAAAAACTTTAGTCAATTGGAACGGACTTATCGCTTCGCCAGATTTTAGTTTACTTTTTCAATTAGACATCATTGGCTCTTTCAAATTTGCGTTGTTTCCTATCATTTTTGCTTTTGTGTTTACTGATATGTTTGATAGCCTTTCTACTTTTGTGGGTTTGGCAGAAGCTGCGTACTTGTATGATGAAAATGGCGAACCACGAAATATTAAACAGTCTTTATTGACCGACGCTGTCGCTACTTTATTGGGTGGCATTTTAGGAACAAGTCCCGGAACGGCTTATATAGAATCAGCAGTAGGCATTGAACAAGGCGGACGGAGAGGTTTAACCGCTATTACGGCTGGGATTTTGTTTTTGCCTTTTATGTTTCTATCGCCTTTATTGTCGGTGATTCCTTCCATTGCTACGGCTCCCGCTTTAATACTTGTTGGAGTATTTATGATGAAACCCATTACTAAAATCAGTTGGTCTAAAATGGATGATGCCATTCCTGCTTTTTTAGCTTTGGTACTGATTCCTTTTTCTTATTCCATCACACAAGGAATTATTTGGGGCTTTCTTTCTTGGACAATCATCAAAGTATTCACAGGAAAACACAAAGAAGTCTCAACCGCACTTTGGGTGATTGATGCCTTTGCAATCTTGTCTTTAGTGATAAGTTAGCGGTGAGCTATAAGCTTTGAGAAGAAGGAGTAAACTTTTTAAGAAGTTTATATTCCAAATTCATATTGATTTAATTTCACTCATGGCATGACTCTAAATCATGCCATGAGTATTCATTTTAAGCATACATTTTCAAATCAACATACTTTCAAATTTTCAAATTACTTCCCATGAAAAAATTACTTTTATTTCTCTTCATCAGTTTACAAATTCAAGCTCAAAAGCCTTTAACGGCTATTTTGGGAGCTTTTAGTCAGGAAGTAAAATTATTGGAAGATTCACTGAGCAATAAAAAGGAAGTAAATCTAAAAGGCATTCGCTTCTTGACGGGCGAATTACGTGGACGTTCAGTTGTGGTAGCTTTAACGGGCGTTGGTAAAGTAAATGCCGCTATGACGACAAGTATTTTATTGATGAAATGGAATCCTGAACAATTGATTTTTACAGGAATAGCAGGTGGGATTCATCCAGATTTACAACCGGGCGATATTGTAATCGCAAAAGCTACTTTTGAACACGATTTTGGCAAAATAGATTCTACAGGTTTTACCTTGCGTGCTACTCGAAATCCTGCATATATTGAATTAAATCCGATTTACTTTCCTGCGGATGAAATCTTACTGAAAAAAGCACAAAGTATTTCCAACGAAACAAAGTATAAAATTGTAGGAAACAGAAACCTAAAAGTAATGACAGGAACAATTGCCACTGGCGATGTTTTTGTGAATTCCAATCAAAAAGTAGAAGAATTAAGACTGAAATATGGCGCAGATGCTACCGAAATGGAAGGTGCTGCTGTTGCACAAGTATGTTATCAGCAAAAAATACCTTGTTTAGTCATCAGAAGTATTAGCGATAATGCCAATTCAAAAGCACATTTAGATATGAAAACCTTTGAATTTGTGGCAGCATATAATTCGGCTAGTTTGGTTTTAGGTATTTTGGGAAGTTTGTAAAAGTTAATGATTGTTAATAGAAAAACTATTTTTGTTGGGAAAAGCGTTCTTTCTTTTTAGATGTTAGAAGCAAGAGACAAGACTGTAGGCTTGAGGAATTTAGGACTGGAGGAATTTGGAATTTTAAAAACAAGATTCAAGATTTTAGGATTTTTGACTTAAATTATAAATACAAGAAACAAAAAAGCTAAAAGCTCATTACTCATAGCTCAAGGCTAATAATATGAATTCAAAAACACTCAGAATATTCGTTGCACTTTCTGTACTTCTTTTGGGAGGAGTAATTATTGTACAGTATTATTGGTTTCGTCAGGCTTATGATATACAAGACCGTGATTTTGACCAGCGAGCAACTTCCGCTTTGCGAGTAGTGAGCAAACGACTGTTGGATTTCAATAAAAATCCCAATAATAAATTGATTGACCCTGTCGAGCGAATTACTTCAAATTATTATACCGTTCAGGTAAATGATACAATCAATCACATGATTTTGGAGGAGTTTCTAAAACAGGAATTTGCTCATAATGATATTCGCCTCAATTTTGAATTTGGCGTTTATGACTGCTTGAAAGATGACATCAATTATACTTCTTTTGTTTGTCATTCTGAAAATTGCGACCGTTCAGATTCTACCAGTAATTACCATTTTCCAGATTTGAAAATTCATAATTATTACTTTGGTGTTCATTTCCCTGATAAAAAATTATTTCTTTTAAGTGATCTCGACAATTGGTTTGTTTCTTCGGCAATTTTGTTGGTTGTGATGGCTTTTTTCGTGTATGCTTTGATGCTGATTTTCAAACAGAAACGACTTTCTGAAATTCAGAATGACTTTATCAATAACATGACACATGAATTCAAAACGCCAATTTCGACCATTTCTATTTCCAGTGAAGTACTGATGAAACCAGAAATTGTGAATACTCCTGAACGATTATTAAGCTATGCAGCCATTATCAGGAAAGAAGCGGCTCGTCTGAAAAAAAATGTAGATACCGTTTTGCAAACTGCCAATATTGCTCAGAAAATTGATAAACTTAATTTTGAAGAAGTAGATATTAATGAATTAATTGAAGATTTGTCTATCAATTGTGAGCCGTTATTTAAGGAGAAAAACGGAGAACTAATTGTTGAATTGAAAGCCCAAAATGCTTTAATCAAAGCCGACAGATTACATTTTACTAATATTATTCACAATTTAATTGACAACGGTGTTAAATATTGCGAACGAAAACCTCTTATTAAGATTTCTTCAGAAAATATTGGTAACAACTTGGTGATTTCTATTAAAGACAATGGCATTGGGATTTCGGATAGAGACCAGAAACAGGTATTCAATAAATTTTTTAGAGTACATACAGGCGATGTCCATAATGTGAAAGGCTTTGGTCTTGGTCTTTATTATGTGAAAGAAATGGTGGAAGGTCATAAAGGAAGAATAGAATTGAAAAGTAAAATAGGAGAGGGTTGTGAGTTTAGATTATTCATTCCCTACATTGTTTAAATCAATAAAGGTATCGACAAATGCCGATACCTTTCTGAAAACCTAAACACCTAACTAATGATTTTTATTACTTCGTACCAGATTTCTCCGTTTTGTAAAACTGCTCTATATTGAACCCCATCAACGATATAATACGTATCACCATTGATTTGTAATTTCTCATAACCATCAGGAATACTTTCAACCAAAGCACCGATTGGAGGAGGAACAACTACGTAATCGTTGTTTTGATATTCATAATACGCTCCGTTATAATAATGATAAGGACGATTATAAAGATTAAAAACTCTGTGTTCACGTGGTAAATATTGTACTCTAATACCTATCGGTGCTGGCGTAACCATGTATGTGTTTTGGTACGGTCTGTAATAAACACCGTTGTTATAACGGAAATTTATTCCTCCGAACGAAACAGAAATAGAAGTACTCGGTGCAACATTTACTACCGTGTTACGTCTTGGTAAAGAAGCATAACGCCAGTTTGGAGTACTGTTTCTATAAATTACAGTTGTTTGTGGTCTTCTGTTAACAACTACTTTACGGTTATCGTATCTGTCGCCACCACGGTTATTGTCGTATCTGTCATTACCACGGTTATCGTCTCTGCCTCGTCCATGATTTCCATTGTCGTGTTTTTCTTTTTTGCCTTTGTCGTCTCTTCCTCTATCACCATGTGGATTTTGAGCGTTACTAGCAAAAGAACTACCAAGCCCTATACTTGCCATCAAAATAAGCGTGGCTAATGTGATTTTACTTTTAGAACCAACTTCTACTGAAGTGTTAGGTTGAATGTGCATTGCTTTCATAATCGTGTTTTTTTAATTTATGTCGTTTAGATTGGGTATGATTTTAATAGTTTAGTCTATATCATTTCATTAACAATCATTAACATTTGAGTAAATTGAGCATTTATTGGCTTAAACAAAATCATTTAAACCCTTCTAAAAAAATAACAGATGAGAAAGTACCTTATTTTAATCTATTTATTAAACGGTTGTTTTTTTTCAATCTTCGCTCAAAAAAAAGCTGATAAGCAAGAATGGATAAAACTATTTAACGGTAAAAACTTAGATGGCTGGGACATCAAAATTGCTGGTGAAAACCTCAATGTAAATTATAAAAATACTTTTCGTGTAGAGAACGGCATGATGCGTATTGCTTATGATCAATACAAAACTTTTGATGATAAGTTTGGGCATATTTATTACAAAACGCCATATTCTTATTATATCATTCGCTTTGAATATCGTTTTCAAGGAGAACAACTGGCTGGTGGTGCATCATGGAATGTAAGAAATAGCGGTGTAATGTTGCACTCTCAATCAGCTAAAAGTTTATCGAAAGGGCAATCTTTCCCTGTTTCTTTGGAATTACAATTATTAGGTGGTTTAGGAAAAGGTGAGCGTCATACTGGAAATTTATGTACGCCAGGTACCGAAGTATATATGAATGGCAAAATAGTAACTGACCATTGTACAGATTCACATTCAAAAACATATAACGGTGACCAATGGGTAAAAGCTGAGGCAATTGTATATGGCGATTCGTTGATTCATCATATCATTGAAGGCGACACAGTATTGACTTTCGAAAAATTACACATCGGCGGAGGTTTTGTTAGTCCTGATTATGATTGGAAACAAGCTAAGATTGATAATGGAGCAGAATGGATTAAAAAAGATGGACAACCATTGAAAGGTGGTTATATCGCAATGCAAGCAGAAAGTCATGCCATTGATTTTCGTAATATAGAATTGCTGAATTTAAAAGGATGTACCGACCCAAAAGCAACCAATTACAAATCTTATTATAAAGAATCTGACAATAAAAGCTGTACTTATCGCAAAAAATAATGACGTTTTACTTGTTCCATTTTTCAATACATTCTTGTTCGGCTTTTAGCCAATGGTCGAGCGCTCTGCCACGTGGGCGACGCTCTTCAAGATAAATTTCGTAAGCACGCAATTTTATTTGTTCAAAACGCTGAACATCTTGCCAGAAAAACTCACAAGTATTTTGTTCAACATCAAAAGGGGGATTAGGGAAAAAATCCTGTCTCCCTTCAATGTCTGCTGTATGTCGATAGCAAAGGTGTTTCTTAGGGCAAGCCTCTCCTTTACACATGGTTATATCGTATAGCATTATTTTGACATTAAATAGAAATATTGTTCGCTCAATAATTTCAACATAATTTATTGAATTTCGCTGGATTATCTTCTTTAAATTAATTTTACTCCGTCTTTTATCAAATTATTCCGACAGATATTGTCTTTTAAAACACTTCATTGAAAAAAACTCGTCAAAATCTTTCATAACTATTTGTATATTAAGAAGAAAGCCGTAATTTTGCAGTCCGTTTCATAGACCAGTTAGGTAAAAAGTATGAATAAGTACTTTCAAATGACTGTGAATCAGATTGTTTAGTTACAAAATAATCTACATGAAATAGACCGAGGATTTTCAGGTAAGGAAGCTTCCACCCTTATTGGCAGAAAATTTTCAATAACTCAAACGATTTTAAATTTTTACCATAATGGCAAAAGAAATAGCAGGCTACGTAAAGTTGCAATGCAAAGGTGGTGCCGCTAACCCATCACCCCCAATTGGTCCAGCCTTGGGTTCTAAGGGTTTGAATATCATGGAGTTCTGTAAGCAGTTCAATGCTAGAACACAAGATAAACCAGGTGTTATTCTTCCAGTTTTGATTACTTACTACAAAGACAAATCTTTTGATTTCGTAGTTAAGACTCCTCCTGCACCAATTTTGTTGTTGGAAGCAGCGAAAGTAAAATTGGGTTCTGCTCAACCAAACTTGAAAAAAGTTGGTTCAGTATCTTGGGATCAAGTTCGTACTATCGCAGAAACAAAAATGCCTGATTTAAACTGTTTCACCATCGAATCAGCAATGAGCATGGTAGCAGGTACAGCTCGCTCAATGGGCTTGAACGTAACAGGAGAAAAACCTTTCTAATTTGAAGATTAGATAATTTGAAAATTTGAAGATTGATTTTAATCAACTTTAATTTCAATATCATTTTCGAATTAGCTCATTTTCAAATTTTCAAATTGAAAAGAATAATGGCTAAGTTAACAAAAAAGCAAAAAGAAGCTCAATCAAAATTTGACGCAACGCAATCGTATTCACTTACGAAAGCTGCTGAAATTTTGAAAGAGATTTCATATACGAAGTTCGACTCTTCAGTAGATATCGACGTTCGTTTGGGGGTTGACCCTCGTAAAGCTGACCAAATGGTTCGTGGCGTAGTTGCTTTGCCTCATGGAACAGGAAAAGAAGTACGAGTTCTTGTACTTTGTACGCCTGATAAAGAGGAAGAAGCAAAAGCGGCAGGTGCTGATTTTGTTGGTTTGGATGAATATATCCAAAAAATTGAAAAAGGTTGGACTGACATTGATGTAATCATCACAATGCCAACCGTAATGGCTAAGTTAGGTCGTTTAGGTCGTGTTTTAGGACCTCGTGGCTTAATGCCAAATCCAAAATCAGGTACTGTTACCTTGAACGTTGGACAAGCTGTTACAGAAGTGAAAGCTGGTAAAATCGACTTCAAAGTTGACAAAACTGGTATCATCCACACTTCTATCGGTAAGGTTTCATTCACTCCTGAGAAATTAGCTGAAAATGCTCAGGAACTTATCAACACTTTGTTGAAATTGAAACCATCTTCAGCCAAAGGAACTTATGTGAAGTCAGTTAATTTGTCTTCTACAATGTCTCCGGGTGTTAAAATTGACCAAGGAACAGTTAAAGGTTTGTAATCATGACAAAGGAAGAAAAAGGTATAATTATCCAAGAGTTGAGCGAAAAGTTCGCTGCTACTCCTTACTTCTATATTACAGATACCGGTGGTTTAACTGTTGCAGAAGTAAACGCATTTAGAAGAATGTGTTTCCAACGTGGTTTTGAGTACCGTGTCGTTAAAAACACGCTTATCGCAAAAGCATTGGAAACAACTGGAGTAGACTATACTTCATTTAACGATACAGTTTTCAAAGGTTTATCAGGAATCATTTTCTCTCCAGAAAATCCTAAGACACCTGCGAAATTGATCAAAGACTTCAAAAAAGAAGCAGGTAAAGATAAAATTAAATTCAAAGGTGCTTCTATTGAAGGAGGTTTATACATCGGAGAAGATCAATTAGCTGCTCTTGAAAATGTTAAGTCTAAACAAGAGATGATTGGCGAAATCGTTGGATTGTTACAATCTCCTGCGAAAAATGTTGTTTCTGCTCTTCAAAGCAGCGGTGGCAAATTAGCTGGTATCATCAAAACTCTTTCAGAGAGAGAAGGTTAATTTTCAAACTTGATTCTGATTGCAATAATCATTTTCAAATTTTTAAATTAGCTTATTTTCAAATTGAAATAGGCTTCCAAGTACAAAAACATATAGTAAATTAATAAAATCGTAAACAATAAAAAATCTTAATACAATGGCAGATTTAAAAGCATTCGCTGAGCAATTAGTGAACTTAACTGTAAAAGAAGTTAATGAATTAGCAGCAATTTTGAAAGATGAGTATGGTATCGAGCCTGCTGCTGCTGCTGCAGTAGTTGTAGCTGGTAACGCTGGTGGTGGTGACGCTGCTGAAGCTCCTGCTGAACAAACATCATTTGATGTTATCTTGAAATCTGCTGGTGCTAGCAAATTAGCAGTAGTTAAATTGGTGAAAGACTTAACAGGTCTTGGCTTGAAAGAAGCTAAAGATTTAGTTGACGGAGCTCCAAAAGCTGTTAAAGAAGGTGTATCTAAAGACGAAGCTGAAGGTTTGAAAAAATCTTTAGAAGAAGCTGGTGCTGAAGTTGAAGTTAAGTAATTAGCTGATATTTTAGAATAGAAAAAGGGTTGCAACTTAGTTGTAACCTTTTTTTTGTTTTAAAGACTAATCGGCTGATTTTAAAGGATTTAGGATAGTTGTCAATCCCTTGTCACTAGAAAAAAGAACTCTTCCTATTAGAGGGTGACTTAAGTCGCCCTCTAATAGGAAGAGTTCTTTTTTACATAATGTTTCCTTAAAAGGGGAAACAAATAATAAACATTGCTGTCTTTTTATATACTCCAAACGGTAGCCGCAAGGGTTACAGCTACATTTTAAAAGGAATCATTGGTTTGATTTAATTAATAAACAAACTCTCCAAACTCAGATTGTATCGTTACTTGTTTACCTTCAAAACCTTCTACTCTACCAATGATTTGTGCATCTATTCCGAATGATTTTGAAATATCAATCAAAGTTTGAGCATATTGTGGGCTGATATATACTTCTAATCTATGCCCCATGTTGAATACTTTGTACATTTCTTTGAAATCAGTATTGCTTTCTTCTTGAATCATTTTAAACAATGGAGGCAAAGCAAAAAGATTATCTTTGATAATATGTACATTATTTACAAAGTGTAACACCTTCGTTTGTGCGCCACCAGAACAATGTACCATTCCATGAATTACAGGTCTTAATTCGTTTAATATCGCCTTTACAACGGGTGCATAAGTACGAGTTGGCGAAAGGATTAATTGACCTACGTTTAATGGTGCTCCTGCTACTTCATCTGTCAAGCGTTTTGAACCACTATATACTAATTCTTTCGGTACTGCAGGGTCAAAGCTTTCAGCATATAAATCTGCTAAATAATGACCAAGTACATCATGACGAGCAGAAGTTAAGCCATTAGAACCCATTCCACCATTATATGTTTTTTCGTAATTCGACTGTCCGTCGGAAGCCAAACCAACAATTACATCTCCCGCCTGAATAGTATGGTTAGAAATTACGTCTGAGCGTTTCATTCTAGCAATTACGGTAGAATCTACAATGATTGTTCTTACTAAATCTCCAACGTCTGCTGTTTCGCCACCAGTACTCCAAATACCAATGCCATTATCTCTAAGCATTTCTAATACTTCTTCAGTACCATTGATGATTTCAGCAATTACTTCACCTGGAATAAGGTTTTTATTACGACCAATCGTACTTGATAACAACATATTATCTGTTGCACCTACACAAATTAAATCATCGGTATTCATTACCACGGCATCTTGAGCAATACCACGCCAAACAGAAACATCGCCTGTTTCTTTCCAATAAAGATAAGCTAATGATGATTTAGTACCCGCACCGTCGGCGTGCATAATATTGCAATAGGTGTCGTCGCCACCTAACATATCTGGAGAAATTTTACAAAATGCTTGCGGAAAAAGCCCTTTATCAAGTTTTTCGATGGCTTTATGTACGTCTTCTTTAGAGGCAGAAACACCTCTTTGCATGTAACGATCGGTCATTATGCGGTTTACTGTTTTCGTTTGGTTAATCAATGATACAAAGTTACGCTTATCTAAACAAAAAACTTCATTTATAGCTTTACTAAAGAATGCTTCTCTATAAATTTCTTAAAAAGAGGTAAACCCATCTGAATTCAGGGCTGTTTTTAATGCTTCTATAAACTTCTGATTAACAAAAGATTAAGTGCAACAAAAAAGTATAACAAGACGTTATTTTTTCAAGATTTATCAGTAATTTACCAAATCATTAAATATACCTGTTAAAAACACATAAATCAGTAAAAATTTACAAAAGCAATCACGAGTTCAAGTATATTCTTTCAACATTAAAATTTAAGGATTATGGGTCGGAAAGTTTTAGTTTTAAATCAAGATTATAGTGCTTTAACCGTTTGTTCGATTCCTAAAGCTTTTTTACTAGTGTTTCTAAAAAAAGCTGATTTAATATCTGAGTCTGCTACTGAGCAACTAAGAAGTGTCTCGCAATCTTTTCCAATGCCTTCGGTGATTCGCTTACATCGTTATGTGTATTTACCTTATAAAGGTGTGATGTTATCAAGACAAAATATCTTTAGACGTGACGGCGGGCAATGCCAATATTGTGGAAAACCGGATGATTTAACGCTTGACCACGTATTACCTAAATCAAGAGGTGGAAGAACTTCGTGGGATAATCTCACAACGGCTTGTAAAAGATGTAATTCAAGAAAAGGAGACCTTACTCCTGAAGAAGCAGGAATGCCTTTAAAAACCAAACCTTATAAACCTTCTTTTGTGATGTTTTTAAGAGATTTCGGAGGAAGTATAGAAGATAGCTGGTTGCCTTTTTTGGGGAAGAAAAAAGAGAAAGTAATGATATAATAATAAATTAAAACGAGGTCGCTCAGCAATGGGCGACCTCGTTTTAATTTATTATTGATTCGAAGAAAGACTCTGCCTAACCATCGCTTTTTTATAAAGTGGCACAGTACTACAAGGCTCGCCAAACATTAGTGATTGTACATAAGGTTTAAATAACCTTGTGATTTCTATGTATGCACTGGTTGGTACAGGTACTTTTGAACAGCCTTTTATCACGACTTTCGCTCCACGGTAATCTTCTGGATTAATTTTAGCAAGTGCCTCATAAAAAAGCTTATCTTCCAACGCTTTTAAATCTCCGAAAACGAGACAGTTGGCAAAGTCCTGAAGTTTCAAGGTCAATAACATATATGCCCAAGTAGGAATTACAGCATCTTCAGAACAAATTACAGCCACATTTTTACCTTCATACTGTGACCAGTCATGATTTTTTAGGAATTCTCTAAAGTCTTTTTCCTTCAAAATCATTCCCATAAAAAGGTTATCTTTCAAATCATAGACTACTCTTTCGCCTTGATGATAAAGTTCTTCAAGGTCGAATGAGATTAACCCACTGCTGGCTACTTTATTGATGATAATATTTTCTTCCATTTTGATTATACTTTTTTAGGTTGTGTTCCTACGAAGTCTTTTAAATAAAAAGGTTCAAAGCTCACTACGTTTTCAAACAACGATTCTTCAAAAGATTTAGTTGCCAAAATACCAATGGTTTTGGCAGAAGGATGAACAGTATTGTCTAAAAAAATGGCATTTTTATGTGAAATGGCTTCACGACATTTTTCTGCTCCGTCGCCGAAGAAAACAATGGGCTGTGTATTTAGCAAATCAAGAAAAGAATATTCGTCAATAATTTTAGCTTCAGTTTCTAAAATATTGTGATGCTTTTTATCCCAAATACTACAATATACCTCCATTCTTCGAGCATCAATCATCGGACAAAACAAGTAATTCTCAGGAAAGAAATCACTTATTTGCATTATCATCGCTTCTAAAGTATTAACCGAAATCAATGGTTTATCCAACGCAAAACAAAAGCCTTTTGCTGTAGAAACACCAATCCGTAAACCCGTATATGAGCCTGGACCTTTGGCTACGGCAATGGCATCTAACTGATTCAAGCTAAAACCAGAATGATTAACAATATTTTCGCAAAGCGTGGTAAGCATTCCTGAATGAGACTTTTCTGTATAAAGCTCACTACAAGCCAAAATTTTGCCATCTTGATGAAGAGCAACCGAACATACTTTGGTGGAAGTATCTATGCTAAGGATTAATGCCATTGGGATATTGATAATTTATTTCATGCAAAATTACATCCAAGCTATGGCAAATAAAAATGGCGATAGATTTCTCTAACGCCATCTTGTTTTTATACTTGTATAATTTGCTAGTTACCTTTCAAAATTGATTGATAGCGAGGCATATCAGTAAACAATTTCAAGGCTTCCTGAATTTCTGGGTCTTTAGCAAACGATTGTTCACGAGTACCTTTTTGTAAGTAATAATGAACCACAATTTCTTGTTCTAAAGCTGTTTTGATTTCATCCTTAAACTTCATAATATCAGCTTCTTTACTGTGTGAAAGTTTATTTCTTAAAGCTTTCAATTGTTCAGAAATATTTTCGAAATAACGTTCTCTTTTCGCTGAGGCTTCCAATAGATTAAGGTCTTTTTCCGCCTGCGTGGTATAATCAAAATCTTGCGTTACTGCCCATTTTACAAAATCATTGTATTCAGCATTTGTCAATTCAAAATCTTTTGCAGGTTTGATAGCAGGATGTTCAAAATGATATTTGATAGCATAATCAAACAAAATAAACTTGTTAGACAATGCCAAAGTAACCGCCGCTGGATATGGTTTATCTACTTCAATATCTGGTAAAACACCACCGCCATCATACACTACTCTTCCACTTTTTATGGTTTTAAATGGTCTGCGCAACGAATCTGGCAATTTACCAACACTTCCATCTGGATTACGGTGACTGTAATCAATTGCCTGAATACAACGTCCACTTGGAATATAATACTTTGCTGTTGTTACTTTTAGTTTCGTATTGTAAGTTAAATCACGAGTAATTTGAACCAAGCCTTTTCCGTAACTACGTTGTCCGATTAACACGCCACGGTCATAATCTTGAATTACTCCTGCAACAATTTCAGCAGCCGAAGCACTTCTTGAATTAGTTAAAACAGTTACTGGAATTTCTGTATCCATGGCCGCATTTAAGCCAACATAAGTTTTGTTCCAGTCTTGTACTTTACCTTTGGTTGAAACAATTTCGGATTCTTTTGGAAGAAAAATGTTACAAATATCAACCGCCATGTTCAACAATCCTCCCGGATTTTCACGTAAATCCAATACTAATTTTTTCATGCCTTTACCTTTCAATTCGGTAAATGCAGTACGAACTTCTTTGGAAGCAGTACTTGTAAAATCTTTTAAATCGATATAACCAACTTCGTTATTAATCATGCCGTAATAAGGCACATTTTTCATTTTTACGACATCACGAGTAATTGAAAATTCTTCTAATTTATCCGTTCCATAACGTTTTACGGTGAGTTTTACGGCTGTGCCAGTTTGCCCTTTGATGAGTTTTCCAGCATCATTGATTTTTCTTGCGGCTAAATCAATGCCATCGACTTTTACAATTTCATCACCAATGCGTAATCCTGACTTTTCAGCGGGTGTTCCTTCATCAATAAGCATGACTACAATTTTGCCATTTCTATTGCTGGTAACAATGCCAATACCATTGTACTTGCCCGTTGTCATGGTCATATAATCTTCGATTTCATCTTCTGCATAATATACAGTATATGGGTCGAATGATTTCAACATGGCATCAATAGACGTTTTGATGGTTCTATTGGGATTGATTTCATCTACATAATAACGGTTCAATTCCTTGAAGAGCGTTGCATAAATGTCTAAATTTTTGGCGATTTCGAAGAAACGTTCGCCCGGGTCAGTAAATGAAGCCAACGAAAAGCCTACCACAGTAACAGCTGTGATTATTAATGACTTAGCAGACATTTTTATATTCATTTGTCAGAAAATGTTAAAAAGAAAATTCGTAAAGTATGAATGCTTTACTTGATTATACAAAGAACCAAACGAAGAAGTTTGTAGAAGTATTTCATGGCTTTGTGTTATTTCTTAGCTGATTGAAACACCAATTGGCTATACCATTTTCTTGAAAATCGCTTTCATCGATTTTTCAATTTTGGCATAATCTTCTATCGTCTTTGCAATATACACAAAAGCAATATAAGCTGGAATCTGTGAAGAAGGTTTTTCCATCAAAAGATGTTTGTTCAAACGATAAGCTTCACGAGTACGTCGCTTGATGAGGTTTCTGTCAACAGCATGTTTGAAGTAACGTTTTGAAACAGAAATTAAAATAGCAGTATTAATTGTTGGTGTATTTTCTGTAGAAGTTTCAGTTATAATGTCAACATCTACATCAGTACTCTTCATTGCAGAAGTTAAACTTGTATCATCGAGAATATAAGAAACACGAAAAGGGTAGAGAAAAACCGAGTTGATTTTTTCACTACCCTTTCTATCGAAGAGCCTATCTATAACTTTCTTAGAACTGAGACGTTCTGACTTTTTGAAAGTAAACTTCATGCTTTAATTTGTTAATTTGAAGATTTGTTCGCTTGAAAATGTCATTAAAACAAAGTTCAAACGCTACTCATTTTCAAATTTTCAAATTGTTCACATTCTTAGACTATTTACCTCTTTTCTCGTCTGAAACTGTCAATTTGTGTCTTCCTCTTGCACGACGAGCAGCCAAAGTACGGCGACCGTTTGGAGTTGACATTCTTTCACGGAATCCGTGTTTGTTCTTTCTTTTTCTTACAGAAGGTTGAAATGTTCTTTTCATGGCATTATATCTTTATAATTCTTATATTTCTAAAACAGGACTGCAAAGGTACAGAACTTTTTTGAAGTTGCAAATTCTTTCTGAAAACTTTCTGATACTAAGGCAATGATAATGAGTATCTTTGATGAAAATTATTAGAAAATTAGCCCTAAATGCCTATTCAATAGGTTAGTTTTTTGTTAGTCCGAAAAAGCAAAATAAGAATATGAATTATAAAATTGATGTTAAAGAACCGCAAAGCCGTCTCTTAAATATAGAAATGCTTATTGAGAATATTCAGTCGGAAACGATTGAAATTCAGTTGCCTGCATGGCGACCGGGGCGTTATGAATTACAAAACTTTGCTAAAAATATTCAAAGTTTTGAAGTATTTGATTTAGCAGGAAATCTACTTGATTTTAGCAAAATAACCAAAGATAGATGGAAGATTAATGCTACTGATATTCAGTCAGTTAAGGTGATTTTAAATTATTTTGCAAATGTACAAAATGCAGGAAGTTCCTTTGTGGATGATACCGTGATGTATATCAATTTTGTGAATTGTTTGCCATACTTAGAAGGTAGAATGGAGGAAGCTTGTGAAGTAAGTATTTCTTTGCCAGATGATTACAAAATTGTATGCGGTTTATCCAATAAAGCAAATGAAGCACATACTTTATTGGCAACAAATTATTATCATTTGGTGGACTCGCCAATGCTGGCAAGTCCGTACTTGCAACATCAAAAATATCGTGTAGCCGATACTGAATTTTTTATCTGGTTTTTGGGAAATTATATTCCAAACTGGGAAAAAACGTTGGCTGACTTCCAACAATTCACCGAAAAACAGATTGAAGTAATGGGCGATTTTCCTGAAAAGGATTATCATTTCATCAATTGGATGTTACCTACCTCTTTTTATCATGGTGTAGAACATCGCAATTCTACCATGATAGTTTTAGGACCAGCTTCCGAAGGCGACGGACTTTATACAGATTTATTGGGCATCAGTTCACATGAATTATATCATGCTTGGAATATTTGTAAAATTCGTCCGATAGAAATGTCACCTTATGATTTTACCAAAGAAAATTACTTCCCAACAGGTTTTGTGGCCGAAGGAGTAACTACCTATTTCGGCGATTTATTCTTGGTACAATCAGGAGTATTTACTTTAGAAGCCTATTTAAAAGAATTAGAAACGGTCATTAAACGCCATTTTGAACAAGACGGAAAGGCTTTTCAATCATTAACAGAATCTTCATTTGATTTGTGGTTGGATGGTTACTCACAACCAATTCCCAACCGCAGAGTATCAATTTATCAAAAAGGAGCAGTTGTTGCTTTAATTTTAGATTTACTGATTCGTTTGAAGTTTGGTCATAGCCGTTCATTAGGCAATGTGATGCAATTGATGTGGGAACGTTTTGGGAAAATAGGAGAAGGTTATTCGATAGAAGATTACCAAAAGATATGCGAAGAAGTATATGCAGGTTCATTAAAAGTGTATTTTAAAGACTGCATTTACGGCAATATACCTTTGGAAAGTTTAGTAAATGAATTACTCCAAGCTTTTGGGATCAGTATAGAATGGAACGAAAATGGCAAAATACATTTGGAATTATTAGATTCAGAGAATGAAAACCTAAAGTTGTGGTTAAATTTGTAAACTAATTTTAAAGAAAGAAAAAACTTGAGTTAGCATTTTCTGAAATTCCGCTGTTTGAGCGAAGCGAGTTTCGGAATTTCTTGATTTTCTTTTGTTACTTTTCTTGTATCAAGACAAGAAAAGTAAGGACTCGAAGATTAACTACTATAATATCGCTCTCAATACTTTGAAGAGATAATCGGACAGATTAAGATATGAAAGATAAAATAAAACAATTAGCCAATGCTTTGGCTGGAGAATTCGTTGCAAATCGCAGACATTTGCATCAAAACCCTGAGTTGTCTTATGAAGAATTTAAAACTCAGCAATACGTTGCCGCACGTTTGAAGGAAATTGGTATTACGCCAACAGAAATTGCGAATACGGGTTTAGTGGCAACGATTGAAGGTAATAATCCTTCTTCAAAAATTGTGGCTTTGCGTGCTGATATGGATGCTTTGCCGATTGTTGAAGCAAACGACGTACCTTATAAATCATTGAATCAAGGGGTAATGCACGCTTGCGGACATGATGTGCATACTGCTTCTTTATTGGGTGTGTCTAAAATTTTATACAATCTTCGTAATGAATTCGACGGAACGGTGAAATTGGTTTTTCAACCTGCGGAAGAAAAAGCACCGGGCGGAGCTTCGGTAATGATTGCGGAAGGAGCTTTGCTAAACCCTGCACCAAGTAAAATGCTTGGTCAGCACGTTGCACCGAATATTCCTGTGGGTAAAATCGGCTTCCGTGAAGGGATGTACATGGCAAGTGCGGATGAGTTGTATTTTACAGTAAAAGGCAAAGGCGGACACGGTGCTATGCCCGAATTGGGTATCGACCCTGTGTTGATTACTTCGCATATCATTGTGGCTTTGCAACAAATCATCAGTCGAAATAGAAATCCACGTTATCCGTCTGTTTTGACTTTCGGGAAAGTAATTGCCAATGGAGCTACCAACGTGATTCCAAACGAAGTATATGTAGAAGGTACTTTCCGTGCAATGGACGAAGTTTGGCGTGCGGATGCTTTGGCTCGTATCAAGAAAATGGCGGAAGGCATTGCAGAATCGATGGGTGGAACTTGCGAAGTATTTATTCAGAAAGGGTATCCGTTCTTGAAAAATGAACCAGAACTCACTCGCAGAATGAAAGGTGCTGCGATTGATTATATGGGCGAAGAAAACGTAATTGATTTAGATATTTGGTTGGCGGCTGAAGATTTTGCCTATTATACCCATCATGTGGATTCGTGTTTCTATCGTTTAGGAACTCGTAACGAAGAAAAAGGTATTATTTCGGGTGTGCATACACCTACTTTTGATATTGACGAAAGTGCTTTGGAAATCGGAGCAGGGCTGATGTCTTGGTTGGCAGTGAGTGAATTGGCTTTATAATCATTCGATAATTCAATAAAACCCCTTGACCTTTACGGTCGAGGGGTTTTGTTTTTGTAGAATACTTTTGTGATTCACTTGACACAAAATGTTCATTCATTGATAAACAGTTTTTAATGATGACGGAATAGAATTCCGTATTACGATTAATGTAAAAATGGCGAAAATGAATTTTTGTCCACAATGTGGAAAAAGCTTGATTATCAAGTTTAAAGATGATAGAGAAAGAGTACTCTGTGTTGATGAAGAAGACTGTGGTTTTGTGCATTGGAATAATCCAACACCCGTTGTCGCCGCCATTGTTGAACACGAAGGCGATATTATTCTTGCTAGAAATGCAGCTTGGCCAGAAGGCTGGTTTGCTTTAATCACAGGCTTTCTGGAAGCAGGCGAAACACCCGAAGAAGGTATTTTACGAGAAGTAAAAGAAGAATTAAATCTTGATGGCGAAATCGTAGAATTGGTAGGTTTATACGAATTCCACAGAATGAATCAATTGTTGATTACTTATCATGTTCGGGCTAGAGGAACAATACAATTGAGTCCTGAATTGGTAGCATATCAACGTAAAAAAGACTATGAAATTCTTCCTTGGGCATCAGGAACTGGTAAAGCTGTAAAAGACTGGCAAGCTAAAAGAGGAATTTTTAATGAGGTGATTGAGTTTAAGAAATAAGACTGACTCATTTACAATTTATTCAAACAACACTAATTTTGAACCAAATAAGATTTAAAAAACGTTTCAACCAAAATAAGTAAAAGGCTTTAGTCTATCATAATTTACAATAAACAATCATATCAAATGAGTTTTTCAGATACACGTCAAGCACAAATGCGTGAAATTTTAGCAAACGAAATCGCTAGAGGCGAAGCATTTTTAGCAGAAAACAAGAAAAGACCTGAAGTTATTGAAACTGAAAGTGGTTTACAATACGAAATCTTAGTTCAAGGTGATGGACCAAAACCAAGCGGACCAAGAAGTAAGGTATTGACACATTATCATGGTACAACTATCGACGGTAAAGTATTTGATAGCAGTGTATTGCGTAACGACCCAATCAGTTTTGGCTTAAATCAAGTAATTACGGGTTGGACAGAAGGTTTGCAATTGATGCCAACTGGAAGTAAATATAAATTCTACTTACCACATCATTTAGCTTATGGTGAACGTGGTGCAGGCAGAGATATTCCAGGGGGAGCAACTTTGATTTTTGAAGTAGAATTATTGAAAACGAACTAAACGTAGTTTACCTTTTAAATAGGTTTTCAATATTAATTTCTATACATAATCCACTCATAATAATGGGTGGATTATTCATTTTATAAGCCCTTCTTCTGCATTACTTTCAATTGTTCATTAAACCAGCCAACCTATCTTTCCCATTGACAAACCCATCAAAAAGAATCAAGAATCCATCTCTGAGATAGCTCGTCCTATCATTTTTGCGGTTTTTTGCGTGAAAAAGATATGTCATCCTATCTCCGAGATAGGTTTGTTCGTCTTTTTTACGCAATTTTCCGTATAAAAACGAAGAAACCTGCAATTTTTATGTAGTCATTGGTTAGCCTCAATAACACTCATCTTTTATTAGTACACCAGAATATTGGCTAGACAATGCTCTTTGCCCTTTCAGAAATATTTTTCGATTCAAAACCATCTTTGTCTATCTTGTGTTAACCTCATGTACGTACATGAACACTGTCTTTGTTCATTATTGACTGTCCCCCAATGATGAACCGTTTAAACCAAAAACAAATACTCCATCGGGGATTGGAGGTATCTATTTCGATGAAAAAACTATTGACTACTTTGGCTTTCACAACTCTTTCGTACTTTGGTTTTTCACAGAGTTGTTGTTCATTAACAAAAGATGACATGCAATTGATGGCATCTACTAAAGAATTTCAGGCAGCTCACCTTTCGCCACTTCCTTATACGCACGTAAGTACTGTTGGTGGAACGATGATTGAATTCAAAACGCCAGATGGCAAAATGGCAAATGCTTATCTGATTAAATCTGCAAAGCCTTCTAATAAGTATTTATTTGTATATCAAGAATGGTGGGGCTTGAATGATTATATCAAAAAACAATCAGAAGTATTTTATGGTGATTTGAAAGATGTAAACGTACTAGCAATTGATATGTACGATGGAAAAATAGCAACAGACCCTAAAGACGCTGGTGCATTAATGTCGGGTGCTGACCCTGCTCGTTTACAAGCTATCATTAAAGGTGCTTTGGCTTATGTAGGTCCTAAAGCTAAAATTGCTTCGGTGGGTTGGTGTTTTGGCGGTGGACTTTCGCTAAAATCAGCTATTTTAGAAGGTAAGCAAGCGGTAGGTTGCGTAATGTATTATGGGATGCCAGAAAAAGATGTTGAGCAATTGAAAACATTGAAATGTGATGTATTAGGATTGTTTGCAGGAAAAGAACAATGGATTTCTCCAGCAATTGTTGCACAGTTTGAGAAAGATATGGCAACGGCAGGTAAATCTGTAAAAGTAAAATCTTTTGATGCAGAACATGCTTTTGCCAATCCATCAAATCCAAAATTTGACAGAGAAGCATCAGAAGAAGCATACTCTTTAGCTATTACTTATTTGAAAGATAAATTGAAATAAGGGAGATTGAAGTAACACTATTTATCAAAAAAGCACGGCTCTATTAAAGTCGTGCTTTTTTGATGTTTGATAAGTTTGTTAAAACCTACAAACTATATTCCTTTACAGTATCGATAAAACATTTTACTTTTTCAGGGTCAGTATCTGGATACACACCATGTCCTAAATTGGCAATGTATTTTTGTCCACCGAATTGCTGAATCATCGAGCGAGTTTGTTTCTTGATTTCATCAAAAGAACCGTACAATACACATGGATCAAGATTTCCTTGTAATGTTTTGCTGTCGCCAATTAATGTACGAGATTCAGCAATGTCCATGTTCCAATCTAAACCAATGGTTTCGCAATTTAATTTACCCATTTCTTCACGAGCAAAGAAAGCGCCTTTTGCAAAGACCGTCACAGGTACTTCTGTAATGGCATCACAAATCTGAGCAATATAAGGCAATGAATAAATACGGTATTGTTCTGGAGAAAGGATACCCGCCCAAGAGTCAAAAATCTGAACAAGGTTTGCACCAGCCGCTACTTGTGCTTTTAAATAAGCGATGGTACTATCGGTAATTTTCTGTAAAAGAGCATGCGAAAGTTCAGGTTCAGAATACAAGTATTTCTTCGCTTTCGAGAAAGTCTTTGAACCTCTTCCTTCAATCATGTAGCAAAGTAAAGTGAAAGGTGCACCTGCAAAACCAATTAAAGGTACACGTCCATTCAATTCTTTTTTTACAATTCTGATGGCATCTAATACATATTTCAATTCCACTTCTGGGTCTGAAACGATTAATTTATCCACATCAGCCATTGTTTTTATTACTTCTGGGAAGATTGGACCAACTTTTTCTTCCATCAAATAAGGCAAGCCCATTGCTTCTGGAATAACCAAAATATCAGAGAAAATAATGGCAGCATCAACGCCTAAAATATCAACGGGTTGAATCGTTACTTCGGCTGCTAATTCAGGATTGGTTGCTAACTGAATAAAACTTCCTGCTTTCTCACGAACGGCACGATATTCAGGTAAAATTCTTCCTGCCTGACGCATCATCCAAACGGGTACACGTTCTACTTGTTCGCCTCTAGCGGCTCTTAACAATAAATCATTTTGTAAAATTTCCATATAAACTACACGATTTCTAGAATCGTTTGTGGTATTGATAAAAGCGAATGCGTGAAATCGCTGTAATTTTCACAAAGATACGATTGTTTCATCAGACTGGATTTTCATAGAGAAAGAAATCATCAGATTATTCATAAGTATCAGCTTTTACAGACAGTAATCGACTCCTAAACAGCGCCATACGTCGAGTAAATTTCCAAGAAGCAAGAGAAGTCCTAAATCTTCCGTAAATTTGTAAAAGTTTTAAAAAGACGTATTTCATTTATAGAAAATGAGTAGCGTTTCAACATCAGTTTTATGAAAGTCTCAGAAGCAATATTTTTACAGAGTAATACAGAATACGAAAAATGCCCAAAACCTGATAAACCAGAATATGCGTTTATTGGTCGTTCGAATGTGGGTAAATCGTCTTTAATCAATACCATCGTTCAGAAAAAAGGCTTAGCGAAAACTTCGCAAACGCCTGGGAAAACCCAATTAATCAATCACTTTTTGATTGACCAAAAATGGTATTTGGTAGATTTACCAGGTTATGGTTATGCCAAAATCAGCAAAACAGAACGTGAGAAATTTGAATCAATGATTCATAATTATCTTTCAAATCGTGAAAATTTACTTTATACTTTTGTATTAGTAGATATTCGTCACGAACCCCAAAAAATTGATATGGAATTTATCAATCGTTTGGGTGAAGAAGGGATTCCTTTCTGTTTAGTTTTCACAAAAGCGGATAAATTATCGAAAACAGCAGCCGATAGAAACGTGGCATTGTATCAAGAAAAACTCCTTGAAACATGGGAAGAAATGCCACAATTTTTCGTGAGCTCTTCCGTTAATGGCTCTGGTAGAGAAGAAATCTTGCGAACAATCAATGAATTGAACATTGAATTTAAAGGTTAAAAGCACTTAGCAACTAGGAATTCAAGCCTTGTACTATTTTGCTAAGAACTTATTGAGTAATTTTGCAAAAACAAATCATTAAAATAAAACATGGAATTATTAAAAGAAATAGCCAATATTTCTGGCCAAAGTGGTTTATACAGAATTTTAAAACCAACACGTACAGGAGTAATTGTTGAAAGTTTGGATGGAAAGAAAACACGTTCGGTTGTTGGAGCGAATGCACGTGTATCAGTATTAAAAGATATTTCAGTTTATATTGAAGATCATCAAGATGCAGCGATGCCTTTAGCGAATATTTTCTTAAAAATCAGAGAAACACACGGCGAGAAGGTTGAATTAAATACAAAAAATGCTACTGAAGCTGATCTTTTTGATTTCTTAGCAACAGTAGTTCCAAACTTCGACCGTGAACGTGTTCATGGTTCTGACGTGAAAAAAATGATTAGTTGGTATAATATCATTTCAGCAAATTTACCAGAAGCATTTGTGGTTGAAGTTGTTGAAACAGCAGAAGAAACAAAATCAGAAGAAGCTTAAAGATATTTTTTTATAAGTAAAAAGCCTTGAACGTTATTAGACATTCAAGGCTTTTTTATGTTTGAGCTTGATTTTTATCAATTTATTGAAAGACAAACTATTAACAGATTTCAGATAACTGATAACTTGTACGGAAGTACTTAATTCATTAACATTTTAGGAAAACGATACGATTGTGAGTCATAAACCATCAATTGATCTATTTCTAATTCAAAGTATTTGTACAAAGGCGAACGCTGCAGATATTTATGAACACTTTCCTTACTTTTAGCATTGACAATTATCCATCCACGACCTACTTCCGCCGAAATAGCGTAAGAATCTATTACTCCTTTCAGAATTAAATCATTAATAATACTGCGATGTTCAGGAACGAGTGTCATGAATTCTTGATCAACACTAAAATAAACAGTTACTTGGTATTTGTTCATATCAATAAAAATTGTGGCTCGATTAAAAATACTAATATTGAGCGAACAAAAAAAATACCTTGACAGTTCGTTACCGATGTCAAGGTATTTTGATAATGTTTAATCGCTCTTAGCTTTTTTTAGCTTTACCTTTTGATTTTGCCGCTAATGAATTAATCCATCCTGCAATTTTCATTGCATCTTCTTTAGGTACTTTTAAAGCAGCCATTGGAGGATAACCTGGCCAGTTAGAAGGCTTCGGAGCACCGATTAATTCTACAATTTTCTCATTAGTATATTTCTTTTTTGCCACATCTGTATAAGCAGGACCAACAAGTCTAGCATCAACTTTATGACATGCAGTACAAGCGTACTTCGTTACAAGTGGCTTAATATCCTCTGGGAAGTCCTGAGCTTTTGCATTAATTGCTAAACCTGCAAGCAATAGTGCGCTAAATATCGTTTTTTTCATAATAAAGAAAAGAAAGGGTTACTGATATATTGATTAAATCTTATTTGTTCGGATAATTATAATTAGCAATAAGACTTGTTTATGGTTTAAGTAATTTCACTTATAACGACAAACATAGTTGCTTGTTTTAATACTTGATGTTAACAATATGTTAATGGCTGGCTCTGTAGGCATCTACTGAAGCTCTAACACTTCCGTGTTTTTGCAATAAGCTTTCTGCTTCATCACGAGTAATTCCTAATTCTTCCATCACCATATTCTCTGCTCTGACAACCAATTTATTATTGCTCAGTTGCATATCAACCATTCTGTTTCCTCTTACTCTTCCCAATTGAATCATCACCGAGGTTGAAATCATATTTAGAATTAACTTTTGAGCCGTCCCTGATTTCATACGAGTACTTCCGGTTACGAATTCTGGTCCTGGAATGGCTTCAATTTTAAATTCAGCCGCTTTTGATATTTCACTATCTTCATTACAAGAAATAGAACCCGTCAACAATCCATTTTCACGAGCTTTGTTTAAACCGCCGATAACATAAGGCGTTCTTCCAGAAGCAGCAATACCGATTACTGTATCTAATTCATGAATATCATAAGCTTCTAAATCTTTCCAAGCTTGTTCAATATCATCTTCTGCATTTTCAACTGCTTTACGAATAGCGCCATCACCCCCAGCAATTAAACCAATGACCAAATCAAAAGGTACACCAAAAGTTGGTGGACATTCTGAGGCATCTACAATCCCTAAACGTCCGCTTGTTCCAGCTCCGATATAGAAAAGTCTTCCTCCTTTTTTCATTCTAGGAACAATCTCTGCAACTAGTTTCTCTATTTGGGGAATGGCTTTTTCTACAGCATAAGGTACTGTTTTGTCCTCATTATTAATACCTTCTAAAATCTCACGTACTGACATTTCATCAAGGTTATCATACCGTGAGGATTCTTCTGTTGTAAGAGCTTCTAAATTAATTTCGGTCATGATGATTATAATTCAATTCTTTCAGAAAAGGCAAAAATCAACACTTATACCTCTCTTTAATCTTTGTATTAAGATATTTTATTACGTAGCAACGCTTCTATCTTTTTTGCAAATATAACAATTTGCCTTTTTAATTAAGCACAGTCCTGTCTTGACTGTAATGGTTTTACTATAAAATACAGCAGACATTTTCTATATTTTACTGAATCTTTATGATTCTGCGTAATATTTAAAAAATAAAGGTATGGTTTCTATTCCCTTGTAAAAATTAAATAAACCGTAATGCTCATTCGGCGAGTGAATAGCATCTGAATCTAATCCAAAACCCATTAATACAGTTTTTAAGCCTAATTCTTTCTCAAATAAAGCCACAATCGGAATACTTCCGCCCCCACGAGTAGGCACTGGTTTTTTGCCAAAACTTTCTTCCATTGCTTTTTCAGCAGCTCTGTATTCTTTAGAATCTGTTGGGGTAACATAAGGTTCACCACCATGATGTGGACGAACAGTTACTGTTACTCCTGCTGGTGCAATTGCTTGAAAATGCTTTGTAAACAATTCAGTAATTTTATCTGATTGTTGGTTTGGTACCAATCTCATTGAAATTTTAGCAGAAGCTTTTGAAGGCAATACTGTTTTTGCGCCTTCTCCGATATAACCTCCCCAAATACCATTCACATCCAAAGTCGGGCGAATAGATGCTCTTTCTAAGGTTGAATAACCAGCCTCGCCTCTTACATCATCTATGGCTAAATCTTTTTTATAGGCTTCTAAATCAAATGGCGTTTGTGCCATGGCTTCACGCTGAGCAGGTGTTAATTCAACCACATCGTCATAAAAAGTAGGAATCGTGATATGATTATTTTCATCATGCAATGAAGCAATCATTTTACTCAACACATTGATTGGATTCGCTACTGCGCCACCATATACCCCAGAGTGTAAATCTCTGTTTGAGCCTGTTACTTCTACTTCTAAGTAACTCAAACCTCTTAAGCCAACATCAATTGATGGAATATCATTGGCAATAATCGCCGTATCAGAAATCAAAATAACATCAGCAGTTAATCTTTCTTTATTGGCTTTTACAAAAGTACCCAAGTTATCAGACCCAACTTCTTCTTCCCCTTCAATCATGAACTTTACGTTGCAAGGTAAAGCATTGGTAGCCATCATCGTTTCAAAAGCTTTGATGTGCATATATACTTGTCCTTTGTCATCACAAGCACCACGAGCATAAATTTTTTCGTCTTTTACGACTGGCTCAAATGGAGGAGAATCCCAAAGATTTAATGGATCAGCAGGTTGTACATCGTAATGTCCATACACCAAAACCGTTGGTAAAGATTCATCTATTATTTTTTGTCCAAATACAATTGGATAACCCGCCGTTTCACAGATTTCTATGAAATCAGCACCAGCAGATTGAATTTTATCAGCAATAAATGCAGCAGCTTTTCTAACATCATCTTTGTATTTGCTATCAGCACTTATTGATGGAATTCTTAATAAATCAAGTAATTCAGCTAAAAAACGCTCTTTATTTGCTTCAATATAGTTTTTCATGTTGTTGTGATTGTGTAATGATGAGCCATTATTTTGTATTTGATGCTCAAATATTCAGTCAAAAAAATACCTTCCGTCAATTTTCTGACAGAAGGTACAAATATAATATCTTCTAACGATTTAAACGGATTCTTTCTTCGGACGAAGGTAAATTCTATTCTCTTGTCCTTTGAACAATCTCACTACATTTTTACGATGAGTAATCAGGATAAGTAAAAATAAAATAAAACCGAAGATGATGACTAAATCGTTTTCTTTACCAAAAGTCTTTAATAAAAGTAATATAGGAAACGATAGCGAAGCGATGATAGCCCCCAATGAAACATAATGAAAAGAAATAAATACTAAAAAGAAAATCACCATGCAAACTAAAGCAGCTTCTGGATGTACCGACATCACCATTCCTAATAAAGTTGCTACTCCTTTTCCACCTTTAAAATTAGAAAACACAGGAAAAATATGACCTAAAACCGCTGCAAAACCAAAAAGTAATTTAAGATTCTGGCATTCAGACCATTCAATGAGATGCCCATAATAAATCATTAAAGCTAAAGACGTTGCAATCCAACCTTTGATAGCATCAATTAATAATACGATTGTTCCTGCTCTTTTTCCTAGTACTCTAAAAGTATTGGTAGCCCCTGCATTACCACTTCCATGTTTACGAATATCAAAACCAAAATAAGCTTCACCATACCAAATTGCTGTTGGAATAGAACCAAGTAAATATGCAGCAATTGTGCAAGAAATTATAAGTACTAAAATTGACATTGATTGAGTATTAATTAATGTTAGGTAAACAGTGCTATATTTATTTTCTCTAAAACAAATATAAATCAAAATTTATTAAAACACGAAAGCCCCACAAAGTTCTTCAAATTGTACAAATTGGCTCTTTTAAATGTTTTATTTTTGAAAAACAGCTAAGATTCTTGCCTTGTTTAAGGTCTTTAATAAAATAACATAGCACAGTTCCGTAATTTTCAAAAACATAAAGCCTTGGCAATTTACATATACCAAGGCTTTATAATACTTAAAATGTCTCTTCGATTTACTATTTGTCTCCGCCGATTTTTCTATAAACTAAAGTAGCACTATCTTTTTCTTTATAGTAAATACTTCCTTCAATGGCTTTCGTAAATTCATCAGCATAAGTATCTCCAACAGGGATTCTCACTACTTTATCAAGGATTACTTCGTCGCCTTCAATACCTGTGATTTTTTCCGTTGAGATGATATAAGAACGATGAATTCTCATAAAACGATCAGGCGGTAAACGCTTTTCTAAATCCGAAAGCGTTAGATTCGTCGTAATACGTTCTTCCTTCGTATAAATAGAAGCATAGCTTTTTTGAGCTTCCATATATACCACATCTTTGTAAAGTACTTTATGGAATTTCCCTTTTACATCTACTTTTACAAAAATAAATTCTTCTCTTTTAACGGGTTGTTCTGGAGCTGCCTCAACAGATTTCGTTGGGTCATCAACCAATGTCATACTAAATGGCATTTTATTAACAGCCTTCAAAAACCTTTGATATGAAAATGGTTTAACCAGATAATCTAATACTCCATATTCAAAACTTTTCAAAGCATATTCCTGATAGCCCGTCGTCATTACGAATTTTACTTTATTTTCGAAAAGACTTACCAAATTCAAGCCATTCATCCTTGGCATTTGAATATCTGCAAATACCAAATCAACCTCCCTAGATTGTATAATACCAACAGCTTCCATAGGGTTGGTTGTCGCAGCCACTAAGTTAAGGAACGGGGTATCATTGATATAATCTACCACAAGATCTAAAGCAGATTGTTCATCATCTACTACAACACAATTAATCATTTCTTCAGAAGGTTAAAATTTACTGTAAATACTACTGTATAGTCCTCTTCGCTATCAATTATTTCTATACTATGCGCTTCGGCTGGGTATGTTGTTAAAAGTCTTTTTTTAATATTTTTAATCCCAATACCAGTTTGTCCAGCATCTGCAATAGCATTAGGATATGGATTTTTCTTGTTTGTCGCCGTGAATACAAATACCTCATCCATCAAAGTGGCTCTTATTCTAAAAGCAATTTCTGGTTCATCAAAAACACCGTGTTTAATGCCATTTTCAACAATGGTAATCAAGACCATCGGAACGATTCTATGATAAGAGAAATCTCCATCTTCCTCAAAATCAATATAAACTTTATAATGAAATCTTTGTAAATGTAATTCAATATATTGTTTTACAAAATCTAGTTCACCTTCTAAATCTACTTCATCCTCTTGCGACTTGGTACTAGTTGCATAACGTAACATTTCAGCAAAAGCTAGAACAATATCACCAGCCTCACGAGAAGCCTTTCTTACCCTTTCAAAAATCATATTAAGGGTATTATACATAAAGTGCGGATTAATTTGGGCTCTTAAAAATGCCATTTCCGCCAGAGCTTTTTCTTTCGCTAAGATAGCTATTTCCAATTCTTGTTTAGCAATTTTCGCTTCCTTTTCTGCAATGGCAATTTTTTGTTCAGCTATTTCTTGATCTCGAGCCGCAATTTCTATCTGTTGATTAATTGATTTTTGTGCAAAATAATAACCTAAAGCGTAAAAAGTAAAAATCTGGGCACTCCAAAAATTACGAGTTAATCGTTCTTGATTAATCTCCGCTCCGGGATAATCAGGAAAAAAAAATACAATTAAATAAGCATTAATAATTGAAAAAATAGAAACGGTTAAAAAAACTAGAACAATGACTACGATATATCTTTTTGCTATTAAAAATCTTGGATAAATAAATAATGTACAGCAATAAAATATCATTATCCAACAAGCACAATTTAACAAGATTACTATACTTGTAGCTAAATCAAACTTTAGTGATACAATTATATAGCTTAGTTGATAATAAATTACATACAAAATCCAAAGGATGATATGCACCTTGCTTTTTTTATTCATTTTTTAAATACTTTAAAAATTTCTAATATCAACTTAATATGTCATTGATTAATAGACATATCCATTATCTATCTATTCAAATCTATAATAGGGCTTTTGGGACTGATAATATGTTGATTAAGACAAAGTGCCATTTTCTCGTGCATTTTCTTTGCAATTTTGAATCAACAAAACGATAATACAAAAAAAGAAATTCAAACAATTAAATTATAATAAAATGAAAACTAACAGATTAAATCTTTCGAAAAAAACTATTTCTAGCTTCTCTAACACTAACAAGTTTTCTGGTCTAAACGAGACCAATTCATCACTAATGCCAAACACAACATCTTCACTAGACATTTTTGGTCTGTAATTAGTAAATGTAATATTTAATAAACGTAATTTTATGTTATAAGCAACCAAAAAAAATCCCACCTCACAGCTATATATTCTGTAAAGTAGGAGCTTTTTGTAAAACTAGTAAGTTTGTCTTAAAAAGAGAAATGTACAGACGCTTTTAATGCAAAAGGTCTTGGACTTTTCCCTGATGGTGAAAGATGGTCTAGGTAAGAAAGGCGATGAAATGCCTGAATCCTAAATATCTTAAAGATGTTATCAATACCGTATCCAACTTCTATATAAGGTTTGTTGGGGTCTAGCCCTGAAAAACTATACCTTGGCTGTAATTCTCCTTTGGTATGTCTTGGATTAATTACTGGTATCGCTTCTTGCATCAGTTCTTTATTCTCAGCTCTTTGGCTTCCTAGAAGTACATTCGCTGAAGCAATCAAACGCCATTTTAATTGACGAATGGCAGGAATACGGTTAAAAAGTAATCCATCAAAATTGTGATTATAATTTAACGAAACGTATTTGTCACTTACAAATTCAAAATAGTGCATAGTATTGAATGCTGCACGATTATAAAAAAAGGTTTCGTTCCCTAAATGTGGGAATAAAAGCGGTGCTGGCAAAGCTGTTGGAATATAGCCTGCCTGCAAAGTATAATCTGAGCGCCCAATTGTTCCGATACGAAACGATTGAAATACTTTTGCCATAAACTTATCATAACGAAAATCTCCATTGAGGACTTTCATTCCATGTTGATAAGTTAGTGTAACCGTAGGAGTACGTTTACTTCCAAGCGTTATGCGTTCATTACCATCCATTAAGAATGTTTCATTCTTTGCGAAGCGTGCTTCAACAGTAAAAAAAGTATCATTGTAATTATCTATCGTAGGAGAATTCTTTCCTTCGTCTGGTCTTGTACGGTATTGAAACTCAAAAAGTGGATCAAATCCTCTTGTCGTGAGTGAACCTGTAAAACTTATGCCTTTTGTTGGCTCTGTTTTATAGAATACTTCACTTTCTCTTCTGTAGAAAGCACCAGAAAATGCGCCCCAGCGGGTAAAAGCATAGAATATTTTATTGTCGCCAATTAATTCTGGTGTCAATCCGATACGTTCTAAGTCATAGCTGTGCTTAATACCAGCAACAGTCCAATGTCTGCGAGAAATAATATAATCTACTTCACCACCATATTTAAGTACTAAATCTTTGGTGCCAAATCCTGCCCAACCTTTTAAAATCCATTCTTTACTAAAATCTGAATTCGTTTTAAAACCTAGTCTTGTTCTAAAACCTTCAATTTTGTTGGCAGAAAAAAGTGTAATGTATGGACCTACTCCAAATTTATTAAATCTTTTATAGCCACTTGCTATGATTTCAGCGATTTCCACATAAGTCTTCACGATTGGAACATTTCTAACTGTATCAATTAATTTTGAAGCGAGAATATCTTGTGCTGAGAGTGATTCATGTCTTGCTTCAAGCCAAAATTTCGGGTCAGGCTCTTTTGAATTTTCTGCTACGTCTATTGGTAAATCATAGAAACTTAATTCTTTAGGTTGATTTACGACAAAATCTTTATTTGAAATATACATTTTCAACAACATCCCCGCCGAATTTTTAGTTAATTCTGCAATGTCAATTAAAAAACGTGTTTTTGCTGGTAACCAAGCACCTTCAGCCGTTTGCTCTAATTCCTGAGATATTTTTATTTTATCAATAAAGTTGATGTTGGCTTCTTTTCCAACGGTAGCATCAATTTGTACTAAAGCGTACGAAGTAGTATCAATATAAGCTTTCCCTATAAAAACTAAATCCTTATCATTTTTAGGGTCAAATTCCATTCCATAACAAATATGCCCATCAACATTTGTTGTATCAGATAAAAACCATTTGTATGTTCCTTTCCAGTTATCACCAAATGGAGAAATAATATCTTTCCCTAAAAATGGCACATAATTATCGTAGAAATTATAATTGGCAAAAATGTTTCCACCAACCAATTGAGAAACAAAGCCTCCTTCTTTTACACCAATACCTTTGATGTTATTTTTCAAGATAACTTCTTTCTTTCTTGAAGGACTTTCACGGAAGTAATATTTTGAAAGCGTTTCTGAAATAAAAGTTGGAATAACAGCTTTACCATCTTCGCCAGCTAATTTTTCAAACTTTTCAATAGCACCTTGTATTTGCTTCATTACCTTTCTTTCTTTAAATTTTTCAGAAAGGTTATCCACATCCAATTCCATTTTAGAATAAGAATTATACTCAAAAGCATTTAGGCGCTTTCTATCATTCTTAGCTTTATTTTCACTAAGTTTTCTAAGAATTTTAAATGCAGGATTTTCACCAGAATACACCACTACTTCGTCCAATGATTTGGCTTCTCCTTGTAATTGAAAATCTATCGTTTGCGTGAGTGCTTTTTTATCAAGAGCTTTCATTCTCTTTTTATAATTCACAGTACTGACATAGATAGAATCGGAAAGCACTTTTGTTTTGATGACATAGATGCCTTCAAAATTTGTTTGTGCTCCTACATTCATGCCTTTCAAGCCAACTGTTGCAAAAGGTAAAGGGTCTCCGTTTTTGGCATCAGTTACAACTCCAGTGATAGTGTATTGGGCATTGGTATTTTGATAAGCTAAAGCAATGATTATAACAATTAGCAGTTTTAAAATTTTTGGGTAAGTCATTCTCTTTATGAATGTTAAAGAAATTAGCATTTTCTATTCGAATTTACATGATTTAGAGGCAATATCAAATTTGCTCGCAGAATACAGACATTTCATCTATGCAAAACCCCCATTGAATGTATAAATCTTTAAAAAAACACATATTTTGAAACAATGATAACTCATAAAGCAAGATAGCCACAAGACTAAGTGATTGTTACTTAGTCTTGTGGCTATTCATCTGGTTTTTAATATTTACTTTAAAAAGCTAATTAATTTTTCAACAGCTTTTGCACGATGCGAAATTTCACCTTTTTCTTCTATACTCATTTCAGCAAATGTTATTTCATAGCCTTCTGGCATAAAGATTGGGTCATATCCAAAACCTTCGCTTCCTTTTAATTCTTCAATAATTTTACCTTTAACAATTCCTTCAAACTGATTTACTTTTCCATCTAAAATCAAGGTAATCACAGTTCTAAATTGTGCTGAACGGTCTTCTACTCCCGATAAGTTTTTTAAAAGTAAAGCAATATTATCGGCATGGCTTCTTTGCTCTCCTGCATATCGAGCAGAAAACACTCCTGGTTCACCACCTAATGCTGTTACTTCCAACCCTGAATCATCTGCGAAACAATCTACCTGATAATGGTCAAACAGATATTGAGCTTTTTGTAAAGAATTGGCTTCTAAAGTATTTCCAGTTTCAGGTAATTCTTCTTGACAACCAATTTGATTGAGCGTCAGTAACTCAAAGCGCTGTCCTAAAATAGCTTGAACTTCTTCTACTTTATGAGCATTGTTCGTTGCAAAACATAGTTTTTTCATGATAAAATAAATAAAAAGCCTCCTCATTACTACGTGAGGAGGCTCTTAATGAAAATATGAATTTATTTAACCGCAGTTACTTCTATTTCAAAATTTAATGGTGAATACGGAGGAATTGTATAAGCTCCTGTCGAGTTATCAAGACTACCCGTTTTACTATAACCTAATGATGATGGAAAAACAAAATTTCCTTTATCTCCAACTTTTAGTTTTGAAACACTTTCTTCAAAACCTGCTACGGTTGAACCCTGTCCTAAAACAAAGCTGAAACTTCCAGCATCGAATTGTTCATTATAAACATAAAAACCGTTACTATCTCTTTTTTTCGTTGGGAAAAGTAATTTCCCTGTATAAGTAACGGTAACAGTTTGTCCAGTTTTAACCAATTCTCCAGTAGAGTTTGATTTCGTAATTACATATTGTAAGCCTGTACTGGTTGAATTCACATTTAATCCTGCAAATTTACTTTGAACGAACTCTCCAATTTGTTCCGTTTCATTACGAGTTGAAATCAATTCAATACTTAAAATTGTTGGTTCTGTATATTGACTTGTTTCTGGAAAAATAAATACTCCTTTTTCGCCTTCTTTCAATAAAGCAACTGGAATATTTAAAATAGTATTGTAAGTATAATAAGGAAAACCTAATGGTACTGAAGTTGTGCTATCAAGTAATGTTCCGTCTAATTTTCTATATGTATAAAAAACTTTTACTAATTCTGTTTCCTTAGGGCTTCTTCCTGAAGTATTTGGAGTAGTTACTGCATAATAAGTGCCAGAGTTAGCTTCTTTGGTAAGTGTCAGATTGTTGGCTTTGCCGTATTGAATTACTTTATTTTCATTCTCGATGTATCTTTGGCTTGTATCTTCAAGTCCACTCGAACAGGCACTAAGTAAACCCACAACGCCAACCAACATTACCCAAAATATACTTTTATTCATTGTTTTGTATTTATTTTTATTGATCTTTCATTGCTACTATTTCTAATTCAAAAATAAGGGGTGTGTATGGTGGAATTTTCCCTCCATCTCTTGAATCTCCAGTGGCTCCATAACCTAGTGCTGATCTGAAAATTATGGTTGCCTTTTCTCCAAGTTTCATTTTATTCGCTCCTACCATAAAACCTGTTACAAAGGAAGCCGCTGTAGAACCCACGGTTAAACTCAACGAATCTGTTTTATTTAGATTGGTATCGAAGATTTCACCATTTAAGAATTTACCAGTATATTTTATCTTAGCTACTTTTCCAGCAATTAAGTCAGCAGAACCATCTCTGGTTTTGATGTATCTAACTCCTTCTGTGGTTTTTTCTGTAACTGTAATATTGTTTTTGGCGATATAATGATCAATATCTGCTTCTTCGCCGAATGTGTAGAAATAAGATATATCACAACGAACAGGTTGGTTAGCCGCTAAATTAGGGAAAGCTACTCCTCCGCCCACTAATCTTGAAGGTAAAATAAACGTACCTTTTTCTCCTTCATGCAATAAAGAAAGGAATTTCAAAAAGATATTGGTATTCGCACCGTTGTGATAAAACGTAAAAGGCTTCTTAGTTAGTACCGAAGAACTATCAATTTTAACACCGTCGAGTCTGCTAATGACATAATGCAAACGGATAGTATCACCCAAAAGCATTTGGCGACCACTTGCATTCGACTGAGTAATTGTATAATAAACCCCATTTCCAGCTTTTTGCATCGTTAGGCCTTTACTACTGATATATTGCTGGATTTGTGTTTCGTTTTGTTGGTCGATTACATTTTCTTCCAATACAACCGAAGAAAGACATGAACTGAGCAAACTCACTACCGCCCCAAACACTAAAAGGTTTAATAATTTGAACTTCATCATTACTGACTGTTATTTGATTATCAGTTATTCGTTAAAATTATAACGAAACTAAACTCTTATTTGAAACGCAAAATAACGAAATCCATTGTTGAGAATTCGTTAAAAACTGTTAAAATGGCAGAAAACCAAAAAGGTAAGTAAAAAAATACAACAAAATCTTAGAAATAAATAAATTCAAACCTGTTTAGGCTAAATTATTTACTTATTCATTTTATTGTCTTCTTCACTTACCTTCTGTGAAATCTATTGTCCGCCTTTTTTGAAATCTACTACTTCAACATCAAAAACTAAAGCAGAGTTTGCTGGAATTGGTCCTTGAGCAGCCTCTCCATATCCAATTGTTGGAGGAATCAAGAAAGTACCTTTTCCACCTTTTTTCATCATTAATAATGCTTCATTGAAACCAGGAATCATACCTCCGATTGGCATATCTAATGGACTTGGGCTTTGGTCAAATACTTTTCCATCCAAAAATTTACCTACATACATACATTTACAAACATCGCCAGTTTTAGGAGTTTCGCCTGTTCCTTCTTTCGTGATTACATATTGTAAACCAGAAGCAGTAGTTTTAAATGTTAAGCCTGATTTTTTAACATAATCAGCCATCATTTGAGGCAATTTAGTTTTACGTTCTTCAGCATCAGCTTTTGCTTTTGCTTGTTCAGCCGCCATATCTTTCTCAAATTCAGCTTTCGACTGTACTTTCAAAATCTTAACTGTATATTTTAAATCTGTTCCTTTTTTGATAAATGGAGGTAATTGCTGACCACCTTTTGCCAAAGAATCTACAGGAACATAAATTGTTGCGCTATCACCAAGAGAAAGTAAACGTAAACCATCTTCAAAAGAACCTTTGAAACCTGATAAACCAGCTGGTTGTAACATAGCACGTGCTGGTTGTGAAGCTGGCGACTCTTGAAGTACTGAGTCTGTAGAATTTTGAATTTTAGCTGTAAACGAAATAATATCTCCGTCTTTTAATTTTCTTGCTTTGTCATCGTGACTATGAATTTGGATTTTCACACCGTCTTTTACTTCTACACGATTCTTGTTACATGCAACCATCATGCTGGCAGCAAACAATACAACACTGATTCTTTTGAACATTTTTGTTTGATTTTATTGATTTTATTTTAGTTTTTTTGCTCGATGAGCGTTTATATTAAATGGGTACTGCCAATAATTCTTCCTGATATTCTGGTAAAATACTAATGAATTTTTCTACCGTTGCTTGTAAACCAATGCCTGATGTTTTGCCACCTGAAGCATTTTTATGTCCGCCACCACTGAAATACTTTGAAGCAATTTGATTCACTGCAAATTCTTCGACTGAACGGAATGACATTTTTACTGCTTCTGGGCGGTCAACAATGATTACAGACATTACAACACCTTCAATTTGTAAACCGTAATTGACAATTCCTTCGGTATCGCCCGTTTGTGAATTAAAACGTTTGAGTTCTTCTTCTGTTACAGTAAAATAAGCTACTCTATATTCTGGTAAAATGACTAATTTTTCAGAAAGAACATATCCTAAGAAATTTAACCTTTCAGCAGTTGTACTATCGTAAATTCGGCGATGAATTAAATTTGTATTCACACCAATTTCCATAATATCAGCTACAATTCTGTGTACTGCTGGTGTGGTACTTGGATGACGGAAAGAACCTGTATCCGTCATGATTCCAGCATATAGACATTCGCAAATTGGAACATCTAATAAAGATTCATCTCCTAAAAGTACTATTAGTTGAAATATCAATTGCGCTGTAGCTGCTGCTTTGGTATCATGATACGAAAATTGTGCAAAATCTTCAGGGAAAGTATGATGGTCAATCATTACTTTTATTGCATCCGATTGCCTAACTGGCTCTGCCATTGCTTCAATACGAGACAAAGCTGAAAAATCTAGGCAAAAAATCACATCTGCCTCAGCAATTAACTTATTAGACTTTCCTCTTAATTTATAATCTTCATAATTAACAACCTCCTCATTATTAGGCATCCAGAACAAGAATTTAGGATAGTCGGAAGGAGTTATAACCGTAATATGATGTCCCTTTTTTCTTAAATATCCTGCTAAACCTAATGAAGACCCAAGTGCATCTGCATCGGGTTTAAAATGGGTTGTAATTACAATTTTTTTGGGCGTATTAATCAACTCACGAAAGGCTTCAAGATTTTGCATTATATACGATTGATTATCAGGATATTATGTTTTATTCTAAATTTGAATGGCAAAGTTAGCGAGAATTCTCCACAAAAAAAGCTGCAAGGTTTCTAAAACCTTACTGCTTTGTCGTAATTTTACATAAATAATCTATTTAAATGGCGTTTTAGTTGCTTTTTGATAAGCTTTAAAACTATTTAGCTCAAAGAAATCACATTCCACACATTTCATAAATTCAAAATATGGCAACTAACAGAACTTTTACAATGATTAAACCTGATGCAGTAGCAGAAGGTAACTCTGGCGCAATTATTAAAATGATTGAAGAAGCGGGTTTCCGTATTGTAGCCATTAAGAAAACGCTACTTACTAAGGAAAGAGCTGGAGAATTTTATGCAGTTCACGCTGAAAGACCTTTTTATGGTGAATTATGCGACTATATGTCGTCGGGACCAATCATTCCAATGATTTTGGAGAAAGAAAATGCAGTATTAGATTTCCGTACTTTAATCGGAGCAACAAATCCAGCTCAAGCAGCTGAAGGAACTATTCGTAAAGTGTTTGCTAAATCGGTGCAGGCTAACGCAATTCACGGTTCTGACTCAGATGAAAATGCTGCTATTGAAGGATTTTTCTTTTTTGCTGGTGTAGAGCAGTTCTAGGAATGGTGCTATGCAGCAATATGAGTAGTAATATGTAATGTAAACATGCTACTACTCATATTTATCGTTATCGCCTAAATCTTCTCCAATAATTCTACTTGCTGCTTGTTTTAGTTTTCCAAAGAATCCTAAAGAGCTTTTCTTACCATTGGTTTCCGCAGATTTTGTATTTTCTCTACTACTCTTATTAATTGTTGTATTAACTGGTACAACTGGAATAATTACTGGAGCATCTTTTCTAAGGATTTTATAAGCCTCTTCACGCTCATCAATATCTCTAATTCCTCTCCAAACCAAACCAACAGCTGTTGAATAAGTAGGATTTTTAATCTCTTCTGTAAATGTTTTTCCTAAATTTTCGTTTGGATAACCAATTCTTACATCTCTTTGTGCTACTCTTTCAAAAAGCTGATCAATATAAGGCATTTGCGCAGTTCCACCAGTAATTACAATTCCACAGTTAATTCTATTTAAATAACCAGAACGTGTAATTTCAGCAACAACTAAAGCCATGATTTCTTTCAATCTTTCCTCAATAATAATCGCAACATTTTTTACCGAAACAATTTTAGGTTTACGCCCATTTGCACTTGGAATCGAAACAACCTCTTCAATGGCTACTTCATCAGCAATGGCAGAGCCAAATTTTACTTTTAATTGTTCCGCTTGTTCAATAGATACACCACAGCCTTGTTCAATATCTGTTGTGATTGAATCTCCAGCAAATGGCAATACGGCTACGTGTCTTACAATGTTCTTATAATAAATTACAATTTCAGTAATGCCACTTCCTATATCTACTAAGGCTACGCCAGTTTTCTTTTCTTGTTCGGTTAATACAGCTAAAGAAGCGGCTAAAGGTGAGTACACTAATCCACCTTCAATCTCCATTTTATCTTTAGAGCGTTCGATACAGCGTTTGGTTTTATCCAATTCTGCTTGAGGAGAAATAATCATTAAAAACTCTCCCTGCAATTTCAAACCACTGATTCCTACTGGTTCTTGAATTCCATTGGCAGAATCTACAGAATATTCCTGAGGTAAATTGTGCACAATCGCATTACCCTGCGAAATAAAAGTTCGCTGAGCATCATTAGCAACTTGATCTACATCTGTAACCGTTACTTCTTCTCCACGAGTTTGTCTGGTAATACCAGCCTTATGTTTTGAACTATGAATGTTCGGTCCAGCGATACTAGCCACAACACCTCTAATATGAATATTGGCTTGGTTTTCAACTTGCTCGATAGCAGACTGAACAGCTTCTATCGTTTTATTGACATTCAAAACGACACCCTTAGAGACTCTTCCAGTGGTATCGGCTTTACCCAAACCAAGAATCTCCAACTTGCCTAAACTGTCAAGTCTGCCAGCAACTACACTTACTTGCTTACTGCCTATGTCAAGTCCAACGATTATTTCATTCATGGAAGGTAGAATTTAGGAAACTTGGGATTAAGAATTTGCAACATACAGTTTTATTAAAATAAACCGCCAATATAAGTACTCTTATTGGATAATCGTTTACCGTTTAATAAAGTCTATCTTGAAACATCATCTTTACTCACAAATAATCTGATTTCTGTATTTTACACTTACTTTATGATAGGTATCCCAGCCTTTAGCAGGCAGAATATCTTTATAAAAAATTTTAATTTTCTTAAATTTAGATTCAATATCAATTCCCATCCCAAACTCAATCACATGATTTCCTACTTCGGGCACCATGGTAATACCTCCATCTTTCTCAACGATTAACTGGGTTATTTGCGCTTTCCAAAAAGGATCGTCATTGATAGCATTGATTAGTTCTAAGATAGGTTTACTTCTCACTTCTTTTAAATCCTGTATTTTATCAAAATACTTTCCCGAGAGTAATAAAACTCTGGGAGTAAAATGTTGAGAAATACCGATAAAATCGCCTTTCTCTGTGACGTAACTATCTGAACTTTTATTATATAATACTCGGGCGAGTGGTGTGTGTTCTACAATATCAATTGTCATTTCTCCGCTTAAATCACGATGAACTTGACATGACTTTACTAATTTATTTAAACAAACTCTTTTTTCAATTTTTTTAAAGTCAATCTTATCAAAAGGTTTTCCTTCGGGACTGTCAACAACGTTTGGACTAACAATCGCTAAAATCTCATCAGCAGTAACTAATTCATTTTCGTTAGCACCTTCAATGTTTACCTTGATATTCTTACATTTCTGATGATGATGAACACTTTCAGCATAAATTACAATCGACAGTAAAACTATAGTTAGTACCGTCGGCCAAATCCATTTCTTAATTTTTCGTAAGGGGTTCAATGTAATTTTATTAAAGATATTGTTTTCAAGCAATTAGAAAAAGCTTATTCACATACCTATGAAACTACTCATTATACTAATGAACTTTCTAAAAGTTTGAAAAAACCATACGAAATTAAAAAAAATAACTTAAATCCTTAGCATTATTTACTAAAAGGCAATTAAGTACATAAAAAAATAGAAAAAGTTTCAATTCTCAACACATTTAAGGCTGAAAAAATATAATCTTAATATTAACTCATTCTTTTTAATAAATTGCTGGAAACTTTATCGGATAGCATTCAGACATTAGTTGATAAGCCGTATCTACAACATTCTCTGCATTTGGTTTTGAAAAATAATCTCCATCAGAACTATATGCTGGACGGTGAGGAACCGCTGCCATACATACAGGTTTGGCATCTAAATATCTATAGGCATTTTGTTCATCCAATACTTGTTGCATCATATATGCTGAAGCTCCTCCTGGCATATCTTCATCTGCAAAAATTACTCTATTCGTCTTCTTAATTGATTCTACTATACTGTGTGAAATATCAAAAGGCATTAGAGTTTGTACATCTATCACTTCTACCGAAATATCCATATTTTCTAATTGGCGAGCCGCTTCCATCACAATTCTACACATCGAACCATAAGTAACAATGGTAATATCTCTTCCTTCTCTGATTACCTCTGGCATTCCTAATGCTACTCTTGTTTCATGTAAATTGGTTGGCAATTTCTCTTTCAATCGATAACCATTCAAACATTCGATGACAATAGCTGGGTCGTCTGAATTCAATAAAGTATTATACATTCCAGCGGCTTGCGTCATATTTCTTGGTACGCAGAGATGAATACCTTTTAAACCACCTAATAAAACAGACATTGGCGAACCCGAATGCCAAATCCCTTCTAAACGATGTCCTCTGGTTCTAACAATCAATGGTGCTTTTTGTCCACCTACTGTTCTATATTGTAAACAAGCCAAATCATCCGATAAAGTAGCGAATGGGTAAAATATATAATCTAAATATTGAATTTCAATAATTGGTCTTAAGCCTCTCATCGCCGCTCCAATTCCTTGACCAACAATCGTCATTTCTCGAATTCCAGTATCAGTTACTCTTAATTCCCCAAATTTATCTTGTAAACCTGCTAATGTTTGGTTTACATCCCCAATTTTCCCCACATCTTCTCCTAAAATAAAAATTCTAGGATTTGTACTGAATAAATAGTCGAAATTTCTATTTAATATTTCTCGTCCATCTATTATTGGGGAATTCGCATCATATTCTGGCTGAACAGCCTGTACTTTTAACGGTGAATATTTTGAGATACTAAACTGATGCGAGTTAAATCTTTTATCATTAGCAGCATCAGTTTGTTTTAACCATTTTTTTAATCCTTGTTTGGCTGATGAGTCTTCAGAACGTAAAACTCTTAGTACTTTTCTTGCCGCTACCACATTTTCATGATGAATCGGATTAATGGCTTTGCGTAATTCTTCTGCTATTTTTTTTACTTCTGCTCCATTTTCGGTTTCAGCGGCTGCTTGATATAATAATGAAAGTAAATCTTCTCTTTCTGGCTTGATTGAACTCATGTAAGCATTCCAAGCTGCTTTTTGACAAGCCTTTGCTTCTTTAACGGCTTCTTCGTCAATGCTTTTTAGTTCTTCTTCAGTAGCCAAATCTTCTGCAAGAATCCATTCTCTGAATTTTATATTACAATCATAATCTAATTCAAATTGTAATCTTTTCGCAGATTTATATCTTTCGTGTGAACCCGACGCTGAATGTCCTTGCTGTTGTGTTACTTCTTCTACGTGAATTAAAGATGGAATATGATAGTCACGAGCTAAAGTCGCTGCTTTTTGGTAAGTTTCCATCAAAGCCACATAATCCCACGCTTTTACTGTAAAAATTTCTATGCCAGCGCCATCTTCATTTCTTTGATAGCCTGCAAGCGCTTTTGAAATAGAAGATTTTGTGGTTTGATATTCTGAAGGAACTGAAATGCCGTAACCATCATCCCAAACAGACATCACCAAAGGAATCTGCAAAACACCCGAAGCATTTACACATTCCAGAAACATGCCTTCTGAAGTAGAAGCATCGCCGATGGTCGAGAAACATACTTCACTGCCGTTACGAGTAAACTTTTCTGAAATTTCTTGAAGATCAGGTAATTGTCTGTATAATTTAGAAGAATAGGCTAAGCCGACTGCTCTTGGCATTTGTCCAGCCGTTGAAGATACTCCAGCCGCAGAATTAAATAATTTTGTTTGGTCAACCCATTCTCCCTCTTCGTCTAACCATCTAGTAGCATGATGATTATTCATTGCTCTTCCGCCAGTGTGTGGATCGAAATTAACGTCTGGATGTCCGTAAAGTTGTGAAAAGTATTGCATCCAAGTCATATCACCGACAGCCGCAACAATGGTTTGATCACGATAATATCCTGAAATAAAGTCTCCAGCTTTCATGGCTCTTGCCAAAGCAAGTTGGCAGAGTTCTTTTCCGTCTCCGTAGATTCCAAACTTAGCACGACCAGCAAAAACTTCTTTCCTTACAAGGAGGCTACACTCACGACTCATGCGAGCAACCCGATAATCAGTCAAGACTGATTCTTTGGTGAATACAATAGTTTCTGACAGAAGTGTGTTTTCCAAGACAGTGAGAGGGGTATAAATGAACGATAAAATATAAGTTTCAGTACCAAAAATAACAAAAATTAATTAGGGTAACAAATATAGATTCTCGAAGCAAAGAAATTGTGCTCTTGTTAATGATTTGTTAAAACCTATGAAACATTTTGCGAAGCATCTACAAGACTTTACTTTTGTTTTGTGAATTAAGGGTATTTTTTATTAAATTAAACGAAATTTTAATTTTAAGGCATCGTTTAAAACTTTGTTCTGATTATAATATTTTTACAATTATCTTAAACATCATTAAAACAAAACAATTAAATCTAATATGAAAAAGTTATTTTTCGTTTTCGCATTGGTATTTGTTGCTTCTTTTGCCAATGCGCAAGGAGTAATTAAATTCAAATCAGAATCTCATGATTTTGGTAAAATAGAAGAAGGCGTTGTGGCAACTCACGTTTTTGAATTTACAAATACAGGTACTGCACCAGTTGTTATTTCAAATGCTTCGCCTTCATGTGGTTGTACTACTCCTGACTGGACGAAAGAGCCAGTAATGCCAGGAAAAACTGGTAAAGTAACGGCAGCATTTAGTTCGGCTGGTCGCCCAGGTGGTTTTTCAAAAACAGTTACTGTAATTAGTAATGCAGAGACACCACAAATTATCTTATCATTCAAAGGTGAAGTTGTTCCAAAAGGTACTCCAATTGAAACACCTGCTCCAGCGAAAGCTCCAGCTAAGAAAAAATCAACGAAATAATATTTCTTAAATAGTTCAAAGAAAGGCGTAGGCAGCAATGTTTACGCCTTTCTTTGTTTTTTATCAATATCAGCAATCCAAAACTTTATTACTTCCGTAAATCTGTTTGAAACGATATTTAAACAATCAAAAAAGATGAAAAAGGTAATATTAGGATTAGCATTTTGTGCAATGGCATTTACGAGTAATGCCCAAACAGTAACTGTAGGAAATGAAGCGATGTTTCCTGCAAAAAACATTGTTGAAAACGCCGTTAATTCTAAGGCGCACACTACTTTGGTTGCCGCAGTAAAAGCAGCAGACTTAGTAAGTACTTTACAAACCAAAGGACCATTCACAGTTTTTGCTCCTGTAAATGATGCTTTTGAAAATCTTCCAGCAGGCACTGTTGAAACTTTATTAAAACCAGAAAACAAGGCAACCTTAGCCAAAGTTTTAACGTACCATGTTGTAGCTGGCAAATTAGATTTCGATGCTATTGCAAAAGCCATCAAAGCGGGTAATGGAACAGCTACTTTAAATACAGTAAGTGGTGGAAAATTATATGCAATGATGAATGGCTCTCATAACATCATGTTGAAAGATGAAAATGGTGGAACATCAAACATCAGTACTTATGATGTTTATCAATCAAACGGTGTAATTCATGTGTTGGATGCCGTAGTATTACCTAAAATGTAATTCACCCAAAAGGGTATGAAGTTAGTTATCAATACTTTCTTCACGCCTAATAGACAGGTGTGGTTTAATAATGGGTAATGTACAAAGGGCTTTCTCTTTGTTGGAAAGTCCTTTGTTTTTAACGCTTATTTTACTCCGCCATTTGAACAAATAAGTTTTTAAATATAATTTTCAAAAATAGTACAATCGTAAAAATCTCTTTAATACTTCTTATTTATAAATAACATATTATTAAACCTCCTTCTCCTTAATTTTATAAACACATAGTATTTCAATTATAAATTATTGGAATTATCCCATTATCTTTATTAAGCCCTTTACCAAGAAGGTAAAATATGAAAAAACTTATTTTAAACATAACGTTGCTTTGGGCGTTGTATTAAAAAGTTATTCATTCATCATCTTACATTCATTGAGAAGAAAACACTCATGTCTAAACGCAAAACCATTATAGCTGAAGAAGCACTCGTGTCCTTATTGCAAAGTAAGGATGAGCGAGGGTTCTCCATCTTGTATGATAATTATTCCTCAGCACTTTATGGGGTTATTCTGAAAATTGTTCGTTCAGAAGAAGTCGCTGCTGATGTCATGCAAGACTCTTTTGTGAAGATTTGGCGAAATATAGAAGGCTATAATCGCACAAAAGGTACATTATTTACTTGGATCCTAAACGTGGCTAGAAATACAGCCATTGATAGAATTCGTTCACAAGAATTCCAAAATTCTCAGAAAAATCACGACCTCGATGACCATGTAAATTTCATCGATAGCCAAGGAGGAAGTCAGTTTGACATTGATGCCATCGGCATAAAAAAGGTTATTGAAAACCTTCGTCCCGAACATCAGCAAATTATTGATTTACTTTATTTCAAAGGTTACACACAAGCGGAGGTTTCTGAAGAATTTGGTATTCCACTAGGAACGGTCAAAACAAGAGTAAAATCTGCTATTGTACAATTAAGGCAGTATTTTATTGAACTCGGATTGATTTTCCTCTCTGGATTTTTTGATTTGTAATTGAACGATTGATGATTGCTCAATTTAAGCAAATCAGAAATCACTCTTTCACAAACATCAACCATGATTAACGTTTAAAAAAATGAACATTCAAGAATACATAGAATCTGGTATTTTGGAGAGCTACTTGCTAGGAGCTACCAATACTGCGGAAACCGCAGAGGTAGAACGCCTTGCAGAAGAGTATCCTGCCATTCAGATGGAACTGATGGCTTTACAGGGTACGCTTGAAAATTATGCACTTCAATTTCAACAGGAACCTCCAGTTGCTCTCAAGGATAGAGTGATGGAAGCCCTTAAAAAAGAATATACAAATACTGAAAATACAGGATGGCAAACGCTAGAAATACCAACAGCCATCAATCCAGAAAATAATATCAAGTCGCTGAAAACAACTAATACTTGGCGAATGGCAGCTTCATGGGTACTTTTGGCTTTAAGTATTGCAGGAAATGTTTGGTTCTTTAGCAATTGGCAAAAATCTGAGGATAAATTACTTGCCTTAGAATCTCAAAATCAAATTTTAGCACAAGAAGGACAAACCTTAAAAGCTAATTATCAAGAAGAAGTAGCCATTCTTCAAAACCCTAATGTGAAAGTAATTCCTTTGGCGGGACAACCTGATTTTCCAAATGCGAAGGCTTTGGTTTACTTCGACAAAACCAGTGAAGCTGTTTACTTATCTGGGCTCAATTTGCCAAATGTGCCTTCTGGCAAACAATATCAACTTTGGGCAATTGTTGATGGCAAACCTGTTGATGCTGGCATGATTGAAGGCAATGCAAGTATTTTGAAAATGAAATCTTTCTCTAATGCTGTTGCTTTTGCTATTTCATTAGAAAATACTGGCGGAAGCACTACAGAAGCTGGACCAAAAGGAGCAATTTATGTGATGGGAGCAGTTTAGAGTAGTTAAGAGTTGTGAATTGTGAGTGAGGAATGCTCTGCCGTTGTGATTGAGAGCCGTCTTCCGCTGAAGTTTAAATATTACACTACTTAATTATCAACAAAAAAAGCCTAAAAGTATTTAAAATTCACTTTTAGGCTTTTTTGTTTCTCGTCGAGTTGTTTAGCTGATATCAGAAATCCGATACCTGAGTACCCCTATATCATTCCTCTTGATTTAAGTTCTAAATACTTATTTACGGTATTCACGGTTAAATTTTGCGGAGCAGTTAATAATGCTTGAATACCATATTGAGCTAGTTCTCGTACAATTTGCTGTTTCTCGTAAAAATACTTTTCCGCAATCGTTTTATGATATATTTCTTCTGTTGTTTCGGCTGGTTTATCTAACAATGTTTTCAATGCTGTATTTTCAAAGAAAACAACCATCAGTAAATGGTCTTTCGCTAATTTTCTAAAATAAGGCAATTGCCTCCGCATAGAAGCCACCGTTTCAAAATTTGTGTACAATAACAAAAGACTTCGCTGACGAATATGCGTTTTGGCATGAATATACAAAGCTTCATAGTCAGTTTCCATATAACGAGTTTTTTGTTTATACAATAAATCCAAGATTTTGGTCATTTGCCCAGCCTTCTTATCGGCTGTTAAAACCTGTCCGATTCTATCCGAAAAAGTAATTACACCTGCTTTATCTTGTTTATTTATCGCAATGTTCGATAGAATAAGCGTGGCATTGATGGCATAATCTAGCAAAGAAAGTCCATCGAAAGGCATTTGCATTACTCTTCCTTTATCAATCAAACAATAAACATTTTGTGATTTTTCTTCTTGATAAGCATTCACCATCAAATCGTTTCGGCGAGCGGTAGCTTTCCAGTTGATACTCCGCACATCATCCCCTTGAACATACTGGCGAATTTGTTCAAACTCTTGGCTTTGTCCAATTCTACGAATTTTCTTGATGCCCAATTCCGTCAATCGGTTTGAAATTGCCATCAATTCGTAAGCTCGCATTTGTAGAAATGATGGATACACTGCCACCATTTTATCTTGAGAAAACTGAAAACGACGCTGTAATAAACGAATGGGACTTTTTACATAAACATTTACTGAACCGAAACTGTACTCTCCTCTTTTGGTTGGACGAAGTTGATATTCAATAATTTGTTGTTCCGCAGATTTTAGGGAAGTATGAAAAAGTAAATCTCGTTTCTGAAACTGAAAAGGAATTTCATCAATAATTTCAAGTAAGATTGAGAAGCTATAATGATTTTCTATAAAAATTGAAATCGGATTTTCATCACCATTTGAAAGCCTTTCTGGCACATCTCTTCTGCAAAAAATACCTTTTTTAGCCATGAAAAGAATAATGCCGTCTGCCAACAAGAGTAATATTAAAATCATAAAACACAACTGTGCGATTCCCAACAACCAAGGAAACACAAAAGCAAACACAAACAAAACGACAATCCCAACGACGAAGTGAAACACCACTTTTGAAAAATATAAGGATTTGAAAAGATGTATCATGGTTGTTTTACAGGTTGGCTAACGGTAGCTTTCGTTGCTTTTTTTAACGTATCACGTTTAGCCACTTTAGGTTTAACTGTTTGTACAGCTTTTCGTCGGTTTTCTAATATTATTTTTACATCCTCGTACATTGTTTTAAAAGCAGGTGGATGCGTAATATAATACTTCAAACTTACTCTAAAAGTAGCGGTATCGGTTTGATGTTGCTTCATGATTTTCCATCGCAAACGTTGATATGCCAACAAGGAAGAATCTTGTCCGCCCAAGTGCATATTATTGACACGAGCTTCCGCTTCATGAACATCTGCCAAGATTTTTGACATTTTATCTTGCTCTATCAAATTTGCGGGCTTATCTTCCGAACCGCAAGCTATCAACAAAGTTGCTAACAACAGAATTATTAATCTCATATTTCAAATTTACAGGGAATTTGGGTAGTTTTAAACTTGTGAAAGTTTTTTAAGTAAAATTATGAAATGATTTTTGTTTGAAGGAAGCTTCGACGAATGAACCAATAGATGACTCCCAACGAATTTTTAGCCAAACTTTATAAATACGAAATCAAAATCCGCAAGGCTGTTACTTCACAGATGCGGGGAAATTTTCATTCTATTTTCAAAGGTTCTGGGCTAGAATTCAGCGATTTACGCCAATATCAGTATGGTGACGACGTTCGTTTGATTGATTGGAATACTTCAGCAAAAGGACACGGAACTTATGTGAAAATCTTCAAAGAAGAAAAAGAACAATCGGTGTTTTTTGTGGTAGATGTAAGCGCTTCGCAAGATGTGGGTCGGTCTGACCGTTCAAAATTAGATACAACCAAAGAAATCTGTGGGGTTTTAGCTTTATCGGCAATCAAGGAAGCCAGCCATGTTGGTTTACTTTGTTTTTCTGACCAAAAAGAAAAATACATCAAACCTGCCAATACTTTAAAACATGGCTACCAAACCATTTTAGAATTATTTAAACTCAAAACAGAATCTACTGGTACTAATTTGAAGAAAATGATTCTTTTTACTTTGGATGTTTTAAAAAGAAGAAGTTTGGTAATTTTGGTTTCTGATTTTATTGATACTGGTTATGAAGAAAACCTAAAAGCCTTGGCTCGAAAACATGATTTAATCGTGATTCACTTATTCGACCAACGAGAAACGAATCTTCCACGTTTAGGAATCATTCCTGTTTATGATACCGAAACTCGAAAAACAATTTGGGTAAATGCTTCATCAAGTTGGTTTAGAAATCGAATGAAGATTTTGTTCGATAAAAACTCACAACAAGTAGAGCAGGTATGTAAACAACACCGAGCAAACTATTTAGCCATTGATGCTTCGGAAGATTATGTTCCTAAATTGATAAAATTATTTAAAGTAAGAAAGTAGTGCTTCTGTCGCTCATTAAATTTTATGAAACCCTTTTTTAATGAAGTCCACAATCATCAAATTTTCTGATTCATTAAAAGAAATATCTGTACAGTTTCGTTCCTGCAAAGTTTCAACAACATTACAGGTAAAAATCTGTAGCTTAAAGGTTAGCTTAAGGCAAATTTCATCTCATATTTCTTATTTCCTCATTCACCAACTAAGCTTAAAATCTTATATCTCAAATCTTATATCTTGTATCTTATATCTTGTATCTTTTCTTTTCTTTTCATCCAATATCAATGCGCAGAATCAGAATTGGCAACCACCCAAAGGACAATTTTTGAGTGATAGTTTAAAAGTAGGTTTACCGATAAAATATGCTTTGAGTTATCGTCACAAACCTACTGCCGATATTTTCTTTCCAGATTCAACTTATAATTTTGCGCCTTTCGAACTTGTTTCGAGAGAATACTTTCCGACAGTTACCAATCCCAAAGGTAGCCTTGATAGTGCCATTTATACCTTAATTTCATTTGAAGTATTGTCAGTTCAGGAACTTAGCTTGCCTGTTTTTGTAAGAGATAATCTTGATTGTACTCGTGTTTTTGCACCGATAGATTATGTTCGTTTGCAAGGTACAATTTCAGCAAGCGGAGAAATGGACACAATGTCTCTGAAAAAAGATACCCAAGTAATTCCTTTATCGCAACAACCCAATTATCCTTTAATTTTTTTATTTATTATTGGTTTAAGCTTTTTGGGCGTATTGACTTTCTGGTTTTTTGGTACTCCTATCAAAAGACAAATTAAATTATTCAGGTTTAAACGTCGTTACGATGAATATCTAAGACTTTTCCAAAGATTAAGCAGAGCTACCGACGACAAGAAAAAAGGTTTGGAAAATGTAGAAAAAGCAGTAATTCTCTGGAAAAAATATGTAGAGCGTCTTGAAAACAAGCCGTTTACTACTTTTACCACAAAAGAAATTTTAGATAATTTACAAGATAACCGCTTGTCGGATGCCCTCAGGGAAATTGATGCCACTGTTTATGGAGGTATTTACTCTAAAACAACAGCAAGTTCTTTGAATATTCTTCAAGAACTCGCTGAAAGCCTTTACAGAAAACACAGACAAGTATTAGTACAAAGCACTTGATGAGTATCAAGCAATTTTATGGAAGATTGGTTTATAAAATATTGGTTTTTACCATCTACCCTTTCAAGTTTTGATTGGGCAAATCCTTTCTTTTTATATAGTTTACCCATCATTCCGCTATTGTTTTTAATCAGAAGTTGGTTGCGTGGCAATGCTATTCAAAAATTAAACATTGCTTTTCCTGCCAACGATATTCAATCTAACTGGATAAGTTATTTACGATTTGTACCCGCTATCTTTTTGTTATTATCAATTACTTCAATGTTTTTAGCCTTGGCTCGTCCGCAAAGAGTAGTTTCAGAAACGGAAGAATTTTCAGATGGAATTGATATTATGTTGGCTTTGGATATTTCAAAATCAATGGACAGCAAAGATATTCCGCCAACAAGACTTGCAGTTGCACAGCATGTAGCGAAGAAATTTATCGGTGGCAGATTGTACGATAGAATCGGAATGGTTATTTTTTCTGGAGAACCATATTCCCTTTGTCCACTTACGACTGACTATGAAATGTTACAAGATTATGTAGATGAAATTTCTTCTGATTTGATTAAAACATCTGGCACAGCCATTGGTAATGCTTTGGGAATGTGTATCAACCGTTTGAGAGAAATTGATTCAAAAAGTAAAGTAGCCATTCTGATTTCTGATGGAGACAATACCGCTGGAAATCTCGACCCAGTAACATCGGCACAACTCGCCAAAGCTTTTGGCATTCGGGTTTACACCATTGCAGTAGGAAGTAATAAGAATGTAACCGAAAAAGTTGATGAAGGGACACTTCGTGAAATTGCGAAAGTAAGCGAGGGGAAATTTTTTAGAGCAAAAGATGCCAAATCTTTAGAAACCATTTTTGAAGAAATTAACCTTTTAGAAAAAGTTGAAATCAAGCAAAATAAATCTAGAAATGTTCGTGATTTCTATCATCCATATTTAAGATGGTCAATCGCTTTTTTACTTTTATCCTTTGCTTTTAAGAATACTTTTATGGGAAATATTTTAGAAGATTAGGCTAATCAATTCATAATCATTACAATACACAACACCAAAGTGCTATAAAAACTATGATAAGTATAAATATAGGCGATTATTATTTGTAAACACTAGATTTAATAATTCCTTAACATTGCGATAACTAAGTATTTATACCTTTGTGGCGAAATTACCAATATGAAAAACCACGATAATTGAAGATTTACTTATTACTGTAAAAGTTTTTGTAAATTTTCATATTAACATTAGAGTGATTCGTCGCTCTTCAAATCAATAAAAATAATGTTCGGATTAGAAACTTCTCTATTCATTTTACTTTTCCTGTGTTTGTTTTTGGCTTGTGCCTTTGAGTTCGTCAATGGCTTTCACGATACAGCAAATGCCGTAGCTACAGTAATTTATACAAATTCATTAAAACCTACACAAGCAGTAGTTTGGTCTGGATTTATGAATTTCTTAGGATTACTTACTGGTGGTGTTGGTGTTACCATGTCGATTATTGGTTTGCTGCCCACAGAGCTCCTCATCGACCCCAATGTTTATCATTCCATGGCAACAGCATTAGCGATGTTGATTACTGCTATTCTTTGGAATTTGGGTACTTGGTATTTTGGTATTCCAGCTTCTTCTTCGCATACATTAATTGGTTCTATTATTGGTATTGGTGTAGGTTATGCACTTTTACCTGAAAATAAAGCAGGTTTAGAAACCGTAAACTGGGACAAAGCCATCGAAATCGGTAGAGCTCTTTTATTATCTCCATTATTCGGTTTTGCAGTAGCAATCGTATTAATGTATATCATGAAAAAAGGTATCTCTAATAAAGATATTTTCAAAGAGCCTAAAAAAGATACTCCTCCACCAATGTGGATTCGTGTGATATTATTTACTACTTGTACTTTAGTAAGTTTTTTCCACGGTCGTAACGATGGACAAAAAGGAATAGGTTTAGTAATGATGATTTTGATTGCTTTTTTACCGGGCTATTTTGCCATCAATACTGATGTTGATCCATTCAAATTGCAAGCAGAAGTAAATACTGTTCAACAAGTAATTACTAAAATTGATACTACGAAATTATCAGCAACAGAGAAAGAAGGTTATCATAAAATCATTAAAGCAACTACAGGTTTAACTACAATTTTAGAAGATAAAACACTTACAAACGATAATTTGACGGTTGAGAAAAAATTAGAAATTCGTAAAGATGTTTTATCAATCAATAAATACGCTAAAAAATTATCTGAAAGTGACGCAGTTAGTTTGAGTAAAGACGATAAAAGTGCTTTGAAAAAAGCAACTGCTGGTTCTTCTCCTGCTTTCTTTACTTTTGGAAATTCTGGTTCTGGTTTATCATCATTAACAGACTTTGCTCCGACTTGGGTAATGTGGATGATTGCTCTTTCTTTAGGTTTAGGAACAATGATTGGCTGGAAACGTATTGTAGTAACTGTAGGTGAAAAAATCGGGAAACAACATTTATCGTATGCACAAGGTGCTTCTGCTGAATTAGTTGCTTCATTTACCATTGCATTATCTACTATTTATAAATGGCCTGTATCAACTACGCACGTACTTTCTTCGGGTATTGCAGGTTCGATGGTAGCTTCAAAAGGTATTAAAAACTTACAAGGTGGTACTGTTAAAAGTATCGTAATGGCTTGGGTACTTACTTTGCCTGTTACGATTTTAGTATCTGCTACAATATTCTATTTACTCCGTACAATTATCGGTTAGTATTAAAATTTCAAGAGGGCGTATGGAAATAATTTCATACGCTCTTTAAGTACCCGCTTACATTGCAATTACCCCAACTACCAATATAGAAAATCCAAATGAAAAACGTTATTCTGTCTGCAATTTTATTGCTGACCTTGTCAAACTCGTCCTTTTCTCAAAGTCCACGACAGTATTATCATATTGCTAATGGTTGGACAGACATCAATATTTCAGGAAAAATTGCAGGGAAATTCACTTGGCAATTAGAAAATCAGCATCGTCGTGAAGACATGCAAGGAGATTATAATTCCCAAACAACAACTGGAGACCCTTATAATAATCTTAATCAGCATGTTTTTCGTCCTTGGTTGCATTATCAATTCAATCCAAATATTCGTTTTTCTTTAATGCCTTTAGGCTGGATTGGTTCAAACCGTTTTAAAGAGGGTGAGCCGTATGCTTTCTTTTCAGAAATCCGTGTTTCTCCACAAGTAATGTTAACGCAAAATTTTGGAAGAGTACGTATAGACAATAGATTGCGCTATGAATTTCGTTGGTTCGGACAAAATCAAGATGTAAACAACAAAAGCTTTTTGTATGGTGGCGATTTTTCTACCACTACTTTCAAAGAACGTTTTCGTTATCAATTAAAAGTAACTGTGCCAATCAACCATGCTAAAATGGATGATAATACATTGTATGCCCAAACGTACAATGAACTATTTGTAAATACAGGCGAGCAAGTTGCAAATACAAATTTATTAGACCAAAACAGGGTATTAATTGGGCTTGGCTATAAATTCAACAAATATCTAGCCGTTGAAGCAGGCTATATGCAACAAACAATTTTCAAGTTTAACAATGCTACCAAAAGTAATGTTGACATCAATAATATTATTCAGCTAAACTTAGCTGTCAGTAATTTCGAACAGTTATTTAAGAAGTAACCTTTAAATAATTGCATATTGAGACAACCTCATTTATCAATATCTGATATTGCGGCTATCTCAGCTACCATTATAGATACTCCATAAATCAATGAAAACTTTCAAGGGACTTTTTGTTCTAATGACTTGCTGTGTCATTAGCTCAGTAACTTTTGCCCAAAATTTCTCGAGTGATTCAAAAAAAGAAGCACAAGCTCCTAAAAAATGGTTTGAGAAAATCTCATTAAAAGGTTATGCACAGGTTCGTTATAACCGTTTGTTAGAAACAAATGATAAAGTAAAATGTGAACAATGTGATAAATCTTGGGGCGAAAATGGTGGATTTTTTATCCGTCGTGGACGATTAATTTTTTCAGGAGATATTTCTGATAGATTATATATTTATATTCAGCCAGATTTTGCTTCGAATGTCAATAATTCATTTCAACACTCTTTTCAAATTCGTGATGCTTATTTTGATTTAGCACTTGATGCTAAAAAGGAATCTCGCCTTCGTATTGGGCAAAGTAAAGTACCTTATGGTTTTGAAAACATGCAATCTTCACAAAACCGTTTAGCTTTAGACCGTGCTGACCCAACAAACAGCCCAGTTTCAAATGAACGAGATTTAGGAATTTTCTTTTATTGGGCAAAAGCGGAAATTCGTAAGCGTTTTGCTTATTTGGTTAGCTCAGGTTTGAAAGGAAGCGGTGATTATGGCGTTTTTGCTTTTGGACTTTATAACGGACAAAATGCTAACAAAGCTGAACAGAATAACGAACCACATGTTGTGTCGAGAATTACTTATCCGTTTAAACTAAAATCAGGGCAAATCATTGAAACTGGTATTCAAGCTTATACAGGAAAATTTGTCATTGAAAAAAATACTAAAAACAAAGCGACTGAATCTTCTTTTATCGACCGTCGTGTAGCGGCTACTTTGGTAGTCTATCCTCAACCTTTTGGTTTTCAAGCAGAGTATAATATCGGAGAAGGTCCAGAATTTAACCCAAGTACAATGACCACAGAAGTAAAAAACCTAAATGGTGGTTATGCTCAAGTAATGTATCGACAAAAAATTAACGAAAATCATATTACGCCATTTATCAAGTATCAATATTATAATGGAGGAAAAAAACATGAAATCGATGCCAGAAGATACATTGTGAAAGATTTAGAAATCGGTGCAGAATGGCAATTGAAAGATTACTTTGAGCTTACGGCAATCTATACAATTTCAGATAGGACATTTGAAGATGTAGCCTTGCCTGATAATCATCAAACTGGAAATTTGTTACGACTTCAAGCACAGTTTAATTTTTAAGTATAAAAAAAGAGTTGTCAATTCAAAACTGACAACTCTTTTTATTTATGCTCGCTTTAATTCAAAAACTGTAATTTCTGGTGGCATTCCAATTCTGCCAGGATAACCGATGTAACCATAACCACGGTTTACGTATAATTTTTGGTCTCCTTCTTCATACAAACCTCCCCATTGTTTATAAACATATTGTGCTGGCGACCACGTTTCGTTGCCAATTGTAATACCAAATTGCGTTCCATGTGTATGTCCTGAAAACATTACATCAATATCTTTAAATTTCGTATTTACTTCTTTGTCCCAGTGCGTTGGGTCGTGTGAGAGTAATAATTTTACTGGTGCTTCCTCCGTTCCTTTCACTGCTTTTGATAAATTTCCATAAGTATGAAAACGATTTTGTCCACTAATATTTTGAACCCCAATAATGGCCAATTTTTCACCACCTTGTTCAATAAATCGGTTTTCATCCATCAACAAATCGTAACCCATTACCTTGTGCGCACGCATTAAATCATTTAGATTTTTCTGTTTTCCAACTAAATCATCTCCCCAACGTACATAATCGGCATAATCATGATTCCCCAAAGTACTGTAAACGCCCAAAGGTGCTTTTACTTTATTGAAAATATCAATATACTCTTGTACTTCCGAAGCTAAATTATTTACTAAATCTCCTGTAAAAAAAACTACATCTGGTTTTTCTTTCATCAACATTTCTACGCCACCTTTCACGGCAACACGATTAAAAAAAGAGCCAGAGTGAATATCAGAGATTTGAGCGATGGTCATTCCTTCAAATTGCATCGGTAAATTTTTCAAAGCCAACTTTACTCTACGTACTCTATAATCATGCGCACCAGAAATAATTCCCCATGTTAAACCTAATGCTGGCACAGCTCCTGCAATTACAGCAGTTTTCATCAAAAACTCGCTTCTTGTAATAGGAGTATTTAAAGCCGAAGGCTGGTCTGGCGTTGAAATGGATGTTGTTGAAGTACTTGAAAATTTAGAAACAATCAAACGAAATAATCGAACGATGTCGTCTATCAATAAAAACAGTACAACAAATATTTTAGAAAAGTAATTAATAAAAACGCCCACCATGATAATGGTTCTTAGGTTTTTACCAAGCCATTCTGGCGGCGTAAAATTATAAAGCCACATGCCAAGCATCGTGATGGAAGTAAGTCCCCAAAAAATGTATTTTGTAATATTCTGAGTATTAGCAGAAGTATTTTGAATCGAAACTTTTACAGCTTGCCAAACGTACCAATCAATCAATAAAAGTACAATTGATACAATTGGAATAATAATTAATTTATTCATTGAAGTATAAGGATATTTTTATCAGAAAAGAGTATTCAATAGTTTAACTATTTGATTAAACCCTAATTCAACGACTTGGGTTCTGGATGTACTTATTTTTATGATAAACGGCAAAATCCTTCCAGATTTTTACTTTTGTCGATATAATCTTTGATAAGCCTGTGGTTTCATTTGCATCAAAGATTTGAAGGAACGATTGAAATGAGAAAGATTATTAAAGCCACTTTCAAAGGCTACTTGCGAAATACTAAGTTTCTCGCCAGCCAATAATTTACAAGCATGTCCAATTCTAAGTTCTTGCAAAAACTGAAAATATGTTTTCCGAGTATGGGTTTTAAAGTAACGGCAGAAAGAGTTTACGCTAATATTAGCTACTTCGGCAACTTCTTCTAAAGTAATTTCTCTGGCAAAATTATTCAATGAAAAAGAGTAAATCATGTCAATTCTTCTAGTATTATACTCATCTAACGAAACATTAAATTCTGTTTTTGATAAGACTGTTACATCTTCTGAACTGGCTATGTAACTCAAAATATTCAACAATTGTATTACTTTATCAATCCCTGTTGTATGGAGCATTTCCTCCATTAAAACGCCAACTTTTTCACGAACTGGACCGCCAACTAATAAACCTTTCTTTGCTTTTTGAAATAATTCATTCAATGATACCGATTCTGGTATTTTCATAAAACTATCTCCCCAAAAGTTGGGATTGAAGTGAATTACGACCGAACGTGACATTAAAGTAGAATTTTGTTCAAAATAATGTGGGTCGCTTCTAAAAAAGTGTGGCACATTTGGCCCAATCATAATTAAATCATTTTCTCGGAAACTCCTCACACCATTTCCTACCAAAAGCGTTCCTGTTCCTTCAAAAATATATACAATTTCAATCTCAGGATGATAATGCCAGTGATTATAAAAAAATGGGACAAAATCTTTATTTACACTGAACGATTGCTCAGGCATTATCTGAACTTTTCTGAATAATGGCTTCATTGTATGTAAATTATTACCGAAATAAAGTATTCATTAAAATTAATGCTAATATAGTATTAAAATGTACTAATAACGGAAAAGTTTATGTAAGAAAAATACACTCTCTTTGTAATGAAGTTTTTTAATAATTTATTGTAATAAAAATAGATTTAAAGATGATTAAGCGTCAACATTACGATAATTTTGAGCTTTGGCAAAGATTTAAGAAAGGAGATCAGCAGGCTTTTCACTTGATTTATAAATTAAATCATAAAGTTTTAGTCAATTATGGTAGTAAAATTACACAAGACGTTGAACTTGTTAGAGACACTGTACAAGATTTATTCGTAAACTTATGGCTTAGAAAACACAATCTAGCCGATACCGACAATATTGAACCTTATTTAAAAACTTCATTACGCCACGATTTAGTAAGAAAAATTACTGAATCAAGAACCAGCATTCCTTTCGATAATATTTCGGAACTTGCTCATCAGCTTGAAAAATATCATTTTTCATATATTCATGAAAATGAAGAACGTGAAGAAATGTTCGTAAAACTTGAAAAAGCATTATTATCGTTGCCAAGTAGAGTATCGCAGGCTTTAAAGATGAGATATTTCGATAAAATGGGTAATCAAGAAATTGCCACAAAAATGTCTATTAATTATCAATCTGTCAATAACAATATTCACAGAGGTGTAGAAACCCTGAGAATCGCCATGACTCAGTAATATAATTCTTGTCTGTCAATTTTCATGAATTCTCATCATCAAAATCGACAGACAAGTATCATTTATACTTCCACTTCCCTTCTTTTCTCCAAATTAAACAGGTCTATACTCCGATTCTTTTCGTTGTTGTTATTATTCTCTGAGATTCCATCTCCGTTTTTTTTCAGATAAAACCAAAATCCATCACTAGTTGAATATCCCTTTTATTTATTATATTATCCTTTGTTAATACGTGTTCATACATATATATTTGTCTAAATAAATAACTAATCACTGTTTATCCCACTAAATTTCTATAGCGATTATTTTATTGTTATAGTATGAACGATAATTACAAAACTCCTGAATTTTAATCTTTTAAGTTTCGAAAATCATAGTGGCGGCTTTGGTTTTTTAAACAAAGATTATCACAGGAGTTTTTTTATTCCTTCGTCCCAATCAATTCTTGTCCTTGCACAATTACTTTTACTCCTGAAATTAAACCATCTGTACGAACAAAAATAATTTGTGCACCAAAATTACTTTCTTCAAATTCATCCTCTTTTTTACGAATTAATTTTGTTTCTGGATAGTCCGACGCTTGACCAAAAAGCTCACCTGCTTTGAAGTAAACTTTCATTTTTTGAACGTAAGGATTATCAGCCATTTTATAGCTTCCGTAATAATCTTTGAAATCTAAAGAATCTACCTGACTTTCATGTACTTGTAGCTTTAAACCCTCCTTTTCAGAAGTTTTTGCCTGAGCAATAAAACAAAACGCCGACAACATCACGCCGAGCAACAAACATTTTTTCATACTCATTTTAATTTTTTAGGGATTTAGAAATTTACGTTATTAACCTTGAAAAAGGCTAAATGTTTATTTTCCAAATTTAATCTAAAAAACTACTTACAATAGTATGCAAGCATAATGAATTTGTTAAATTCGTAATAACATTATGAACAATCTTCAAAACATCTTCAAAAATGAATGTAGCCTATATTTATGATGCCGTTCGTACTCCTCGTGGACGTGGGAAATCAGACGGTTCTCTGCATGATATCCAACCCGTTCAACTGGCACAACAAGTATTACAACAGCTCCGAGAACGAAATCACTTAGATACTTCGCTGGTTGATGATGTGATTCTCGGTTGTGTTACGCCCATTGGTGAACAAGGCGCAGACATTGCTCGCACAGCAGTTTTGGCGGCTGGTTACGACCAAAGCGTATCAGGCGTACAAATTAATCGCTTTTGTTCTTCGGGACTTGAAGCCGTCAATATGGCAGCTGCTTATATCATGTCGGGACAACAGGAGTTGATTATTGCGGGAGGAATCGAGTCGATGTCGAGAGTTACAATGGGGAGTGACGGTGGAGCAATGATGATGAATCCAGCATTAATTGCCGAACATAAATTTGTACCTCAAGGCATTTCTGCTGATTTAATTGCTACCAAATACGGATACTCTCGTGAAATGTTGGATACTTATGCTGTTGAATCACAAAAAAGAGCTGCCTCGGCACAGCAGAAACAACGTTTTGCGAAATCTATGTTTACCGTAAAAGACGACATCGGGCAAGAAGTGTTGACTTTCGACGAAGGTATGCGACCCGATACTTCGCTCGAATCTTTAGCAAAATTAAAACCTGCTTTTGAAAGCATTGGACAAATGGGCTTAGACCATTTGGCTCTGATGAAATATCCAGAGTTGAATGAAATCAAACATTTGCATCATGCAGGGAATTCTTCTCAAATCGTAGATGGTGCGGCTGGTATTTTAATTGGGAATAAAGCGATTGGAGAAAAACTGGGCTTGAAACCAAGAGCTAAAATTTCGGCCTTCGGTGTTTCGGGTTCTGAGCCAACAATTATGCTGACTGGGCCAATTCCTGCCACACAAAAAGTACTCAAACGCAATGGTATGAATATTAATGACATTGATTTATTTGAAATCAATGAGGCTTTTGCTGCCATTCCTTTATTGTTTATGGACGTTCTAAAGGTTGATGCTTCCAAAGTAAATGTCAATGGCGGAGCAATTGCCCTCGGTCATCCTCTTGGTGCGACGGGTGCAATTATTTTAATGACGCTTTTGGATGAATTAGAAAGAACCAACAAAAGCGTTGGTTTAGCAAGTTTGTGTATCGGTGGCGGAATGGGAATTGCTACGGTTATTGAAAGAGTTTAGCTTTGGAGAAGCAAGATTGAAGACAAAAGAAACAAGATTGAAGAGATAAAGTTTAGTTTAGGGAATTTGAACAATAATAAACATCATACTTCTTTTCTTATTTCTCAATCTTGCTTCTTGTATCTTTTGTCTTTAATCTCGCATCTTAAATCTTGCGTCTTGTATCTTGACTCTTGCTACTTATTAAAATCTAAAAAAATGCTCTCATACAATCTCTTACATAACGTCGCCATTTTAAGTATCAATGTTGCGAATCAAGCAATGAATGTCTTGAATGACGAATCAATTCCTGCTCTTGCTAAGGCATTAGAGCAGGCATATTCCGACCCAGAAGCCAAAGGAATTATCATTACTTCCGAGCGACCAGAATTTATCGCTGGTGCAGATTTACGCATGATTCTCAATAATAATGGTAAAGCTCCCGAAGAACTCTACCAGCTTTCAAGGTCATTGAATACCATTTTTCGCAAAATGGAAACCAACGGAAAACCCATTGTAGCCGCCATCAACGGCACAGCTTTGGGCGGTGGTTATGAAGTATGCTTGGCTTGTCATCATCGAGTAGCCATTAATAACCCTAAAGCCTTAATTGGTTTGCCAGAAGTAACTATCGGTTTACTGCCCGGCGGTGGCGGTACGCAGCGTTTGCCCCGAATGATAGGTTTGGAAATGGCTGCTCCACTTTTATTAGAAGGTAAAAAAGTATCTCCCAAAGAAGCTCTTTCGCTTGGCATGATAGACGAATTAGTGGATTCGCACGAAGCGATGATGGAAAAGGCTTTTGCATGGATAAACGCCAACCCTGTTGCTTTACAACCTTGGGATGAAATTAACCGAAAAACTGGGAAGATTCAAGCCAAAGAAAATTACAAAGTACCCAACGGGAATATCCTAAGCCCTAAAGGAGTACAATTAATGATGGGCGGTACTGCCCTAACGATGACTAAAACTAATGGCAATTATCCCTCGCCAATCGCTATTATGTCTTGCGTGTACGAAGGATTATTAGTGAATATCGACCGTGGACTTATCATCGAAGCTCGTCATTTTGTAAAAGTTGCCAATTCTTCTGTGGCTAAAAACCTGATTCGCACCATGTTTTTTGGGCTAAATGAAGTAAACAAAGGAGCAAACAGACCGAAAAATATTGAAAAAACCGAAGTAAAAAAACTGGGCATTTTGGGTGCTGGCATGATGGGTTCGGGTATTGCTTACGTTTCGGCAATGGCAGGCATTGAAGTTGTATTAAAAGATATATCGCTCGAAGCTGCCGAAAAAGGAAAGCAATATGCTCGGACTTTACTAGAAAAAGCCATCAGTAAAGGTAAAATGAGTGCTGAAAAAGCCGAAAGTATTTTAAGTCTTATCAAAACTACTGATAATTATGCCGAGCTTGAAGGAGCAGATTTAATCATTGAAGCTGTTTTTGAAAACCCTCTATTAAAAGCAGAAGTATCCAAAGCATCAGAGTTTTTCTTGAAAAAAGATTCGGGTGTTTTTGCTTCAAATACTTCTACGTTGCCGATTTCAAATTTAGCCAAAGCGACAAGTCAGCCTGATAAATTTATTGGCATTCATTTCTTTTCGCCTGTGGACAGAATGCAATTGGTAGAAATCATCATGGGCAAAGAAACTTCTGATTATACTCTTGCTGTAGCGATGGATTTTGTCAAGAAGATTCGGAAAACGCCAATTGTTGTAAACGACTCTCAAGGTTTTTATACTTCCAGAGTATTCTTTACTTATACTTCCGAAGGTATTGAATTATTAAAAGATGGCGTAAATCCTGTGGTTATCGAAAACATAGCCAAACAAATGGGAATGCCCGTTGGTCCTTTGGCAGTTTCCGACGAAGTAGCCTTGGATTTAGCCTATAAAATTGCGAAAGAGGCTGTAGAAAATGGTATTTTATCTGAAACAGACACGGCTTATCAAGTCAGTAAACAGTTTACTAAAATGGGACGTTTGGGCAAAAAAGCCAAAGCAGGCTTTTATACTTATCCTGAAAATGGCAAAAAGTATTTGTGGGAAGGTTTAACAGAAATTTTTCCTTTGAAAGAAGAACAATTAGCGGTTGAAGAAATCAAGAAAAGATTATTGTACCGACAAGCTTTAGAAACCGTAAAATGTGTGGAAGAAGGCGTAATTCGTAAGTATTTGGATGCCGATTTGGGTTCAATCTTCGCATGGAGTTTCCCTGCCTATTTAGGTGGAACGCTTTCCTTTGTGGATACTGTGGGTATCAAAACTTTTGTTGCCGAAGCCGACCGTCTGGCTGATAATTATGGCGAAAGATTCAGACCAACCCAAAAACTGAGAGAAATGGCAGAAGCCGGCAAAGGCTTTTATGAATAATGTTTTTTTAATTTTATTCAGTATTTTTGAAGGTAAGTCTCTTTTGGCTTGCCTTTTTTATTCCTACAAACCCTAATGGAAAAACGATGAAATTAATTTGTAAGCACCTAGCTTTTATTTTGCTACTTTTTTACTCAACAAACTCCTCCGCTCAATCTGTTTTATGGATAGTAGAAGGTAATGGTTTAGAAAAACCTTCCTATATTTTTGGCAGTGTTCATGAAATGTGCCAACATAATTTTAAATGGGATATTAAAATCGAAAGGGCAATGAAGATTACCAAAAGAGTTTGTTTCGAGATTGATATCAACAATATTTTTGAACTTTTCAGGCAAAAAAGAATTGAGAAAATGCCTGATGGATATTCGCTAAAGGATTTTTATTCTGAAGAAGATTATGAATTGGTGAGTACTTACTTTAAAGAAAAGTTTAAGATTAATGTTGAAAAAAAAGACAATATCTCTCCTTTATTTTTAATGATGAATGCTGCTTATAAAGGGCAAAAGGAAATCTGTAAAAAAAGAATTTCCTACGATTATGAGATTCTTAGATTATACAAAGAAAAATATACTTTACCCGTTAATGTTAATAAAGTTGACGGACTTGAGACAGCCGAGGAGAGAGACCACATCCTTAAAAAAATAAGTTATCAACGTCAAGCAGATATTATACTCCATGTAATTCGACAAGAATCTATTGAAAAAACGTCTTCTGCATTAGAATATGCCCAGATGATTTCATCTTATTATAGAATGGACATTGATGAAATTAGAGAGAGTTCTAGTACAGACCCAGAAATAAGAGATTTTGAAAATAATATCATTGATGCTAGAAATGAACTATGGGTAAAGAAGATGCCCAAAATGATGGAAAATAATCCTACCTTTTTTGTAGTTGGTGCGGCACATCTTGGTGGAGACTTTGGATTAATTAATCTTTTAAAAGATGAAGGTTATACAGTACGCCCCTTAAAAATGACTTGGGATAAGAAATTATAGTTTCACCCCAGAACTTATTCTTTCAACTTTCATTACCTTTACGAAAATCCCCAAAAACCCTTGTAAGTCCGCAAGATTTACAAGGGTTTTTTGTGGTAATGCAAAGTCAAGAAGAAAAGTTTGAAGGCTTAATTGAAGGAATTGTCGCTAATGGCTACGGCGTTTGTGATGATTTTTTGAGTAGTGAAGAAGTAGCAATGCTTAACGCAAGATTTACCGAAAGGTTTGAAGATGGCAATTTTAAAGAAGCAGGTATCGGCAAACAAAGTGAAGTACATCAAGCTAAAGAAATCAGAGGTGATAAAATTCTTTGGTTGGAAACAAATACGACAAATATTGCCGAAAGAATACTCTTAGATAAAAATCAAGCATTTATTAATTATCTCAATCAAACCTGTTATTTGGGCATTATTGATGCAGAAATACATTTTGCCAAATATGACATTGGTAAATTTTACCGCCGACATCGAGATACTTTCCAAGCCCAAAAAGGCAGAATACTTTCTGTAATTTATTATTTAAACAACAATTGGCAAACCGAAAATGGGGGAAACTTATTGATTTATACCCAAGAAAACAATATTGAAAAAACAATCAGCATCGCCCCATTGGCAGGAAGATTAGTTTGTTTTGAAAGCGACAAACTAGACCACGAAGTAAGCGAAACTTTTAGAGAAAGATTGAGTATTACGGGTTGGTTGTTGAATGGATAGATTTTTGTGGACTGGTTAAGACGATAGAGTGAGATAAAGCTCTTCAATTTGAGACAATCACACAATTCCCAAAACTCATTTCTAAAAACTCATTGAACAGTAAAAAATCTGTATTTTTTTCACTACAGATTAAAGAATGATTTGGTATTATTAAAGATTGAACTACCTTTAATAAATTTTAGTTATAAGTGAAATTTAGACTTGTAAAAATAGAAAAGCTAAGCGGGCAAAAGACCCAAGTTTACTCCATCATCATGAATGATGAAGACAAAAACTTATTTGAGCATTTTTTGGAAGAAAATAGTCCCAATTTCCGTAATGAACTTACGGAAATATTAAGTAGAATCAAGAGTATTGCTAACAAAGAGGGAGCCAAAGAATACTTTTTTAAAAAAGCAGAGGGTAAACTTGGTGATGGCGTAGAGGCTCTTTTTGATGAGTCCAAACGTAAGTTGCGATTATATTGTATTCGCTATGGTTCTGTAATACTCATTTTAGGAGGTGGTGGTTCAAAAAATGTAAGAGCTTTACAAGATGACCCCAAACTAAAACAAGAAAATTATTTATTAAGAAGTATTTCTAAACGTTTAAGTCAAGCAATGCAGGATGGAGATATGCAGTGGAACAGTAATTATACTGATTTTATAGGCACCTTTATTTTTGATGACAACGAGGATTTTTAAACAGACAATTCATGGCACTCTTAGATGATTTATTGGCTGAAATTACGCCTGAACAACAGGCTCGTACTGACCGTAAAATGCGTATTGCTGTTATGATTGCAGACGCAATGCAAGCAAAAAACTTAGGAAGAAAACAGTTTGCTGACAAGATTGGCCGTAGACCTTCTGAAATTACTAAATGGCTTAGTGGAACACATAATTTCACGGTTGAAACAATTGCGGATATTGAAAGGACACTCAATATTAAAATTTTTAATCTATCAAACAAAAACAAAATAAACCCAACCAAAAGCTCCCAATCTACTCCACAACATACCGCTTAATAAGAATAGAATGATTTCTTTTGATGTCGTTACGAGTTTTGGTATATTTCTATCAAATTTATTATCAGATGCTTAACTCGTAAATTTTATGGATGATTCGCTCGTTTTTGAAGATTGGGACTTAATTATTGAAGACATTCAAAACCAGAAATGTATTGTCATCGTTGGACCAGACATTATCGAGTATGATGGCTACCCAAGTTTCTTTGAAGCAGTTTCTAATGAATTAATTGATAATAAATATATCAGTCAATCTTTTGTTGAAGAGCAATTATTCCAAATAAAAATCAGCAATCCTGTTCGAGCAAAAGCTGAAAAAAATGATGGTATTCGTCACATTGCGAAGGCGATGCAAAGAGTAATTGAACAGAATCAAACGAAGCTTGATGCGATTGCGGAACTATTAAAAAAGTTGCCTTCACAGTTAATCCTTTCTCTGATTCCCGAAGAAGCTACTTTCTCACGCATTTTACAGACGCCCGTTCGATATTATCATAAAAATAAAACCTCCGAAAAAGAAGCACTTCCTCCGCTCAGTCCCGATTCGCCAACGGTTTATAATATCTTAGGCTCATTGAGCCAATCAGAATCCTTGGTTTTTACTTATGATGATTTATTTGAATATATTTTCAGTATTCTAGGCGACAATCGCTTGCCTCAGGAATTACAAATTGCCTTAAAAAGTGCAGAACGCTTTATTTTTCTAGGAGTCAATTTCAATAAATGGTATATGCACTTATTGTTGAAATTATTGGCTTCTGATAAAAATGTATTGGCGATAGATGCCCACATTCCCGAAGCATCTCGCACCTTTATCATGAACCGTTTGTCTTTAGAAATGATGGATTATACACCTTCGGCTTTCTTAGATAAACTAACCTGCAATTGTCATGGTGCGTTAAAATCCAAAGAAGATATTTCACCCAAAACAATTGTTCAACCGATTAATGTACCTGTTTCAGTCAATAAACCTAATAAAAATACTCCTGTCAGAATTTTCCTTTCTTATGCTCATGTAGATGAAGAATTCAAGAAAGAATTACTCATTACTTTATCGCCTTTGATTAACCAATCGAAAGAAATAGAAATTTGGGAAGACCGACAAATTGTGGCTGGACAAGAGTGGGGTAAAGCCATTACCACAGAATTGCAAGACGCTGAATTAATGATTTGTTTGGTGAGTAGAAATTTCCTGAATTCTAAATACTGTATCGAGCAAGAAGTAGCGAATGCCATCAATCAACAAAAACACGTTTTACCTGTTTTGCTTAAATCTTGTGCTTGGAAAGACTTCCCTTTTCTGGCATCTCGACAAGTAATTCCCAGAGATAATAATTCAATCATAAGCTTTAAAGACCAAGATGAGGCTTATCAAAGTATTTATGAAGAAGTAAAACGTTTAGTTACATTGATTAAATCTGAAAGAGCATGACAGTCAGTAAAAATCGTTATCCTGGGCCTAAACCATTTAGAACAGACGAAAAAGATATTTTCTTTGGAAGAGATACCGACATTGCCGAATTCTATAAGTACATTTTTTTACACCAAAGTGTGGTACTCTTTGGTAAAAGCGGCTATGGAAAAAGCTCATTAATCAATGCTGGAATTATACCTTTATTGGCAGAAAAAAATAAACAAGTACATTTCTTCGAAGTAAAGTTTGGTCCTTATGTTTCAGGTTCGGATAGGTCAACGCCCATCGAAAGAATTAATGCTATCATCAAGGAAAAATCGACAGAAAAATCAACCTTGATTTTAGAAAAATACTTTGAAACAGATGATTCCTTTTGGCATACACTCAAAAACTATCAGATTAGTCACGAAGCAAACGAAATAATTTTCTTTTTCGACCAGTTTGAAGAGCTATTCACTTATCCGCAAGAACTCATTTTTGAGTTTAAGCAACAATTGGCAGATGTATTGTACACAACCGTGCCTGCCTTTTTTAGAAATCAAGAAGATTTATTAGACCAAGAAGGAATATCAGAAGAATTCAGGCTTAATTTCTATCAAAAACCAGAAATTAAAGTCGTTTTTGCCATTCGTTCAGATAGATTGGCTCAATTAGAAGAACTTAAAGATTTTCATCCAGCTATTCTTAAAGATTGTTATGAATTAAAAGGTTTGGATAAAGAAGGCGCTTTGGCTGCCGTTTTAAAACCAGCAACCTTACCAGACGAACCCGCAGGAACATTTAAAACGCCAACTTTTGAAATTAAACAAGAACTAGCAGAACAGCTAGTCAGTGAATTACAAGATAGAAATGGGCGTATTGAAACTTCTACCTTACAAATTATTTGCTGGCAAGTAGAAGATAAATTTGTTCCTGCTTGGATACAAGGCGATGAAAAATTTGTATTGACTTTCGAGCAAATTGATATTGACCAAGACGGACAAATAAAAGGCGATATAGAAACCGTTTTTGATAATTATTACAAGGATACCATTGAAACTAAAATTGATGCACCCTTCCGTGAAGCAGCTTATCGCTTGGTTGAAGAAGTATTGGTTCAAAATGGACAAAGAATTCCTTTTGAACATCACTATTTGATGTTTGTGGTTTTAGTGGAACAATTACATATTCCTGACAGACAAATTGCCCAACAAATATTAGATATTTTACGAGAAGCATCTTTACTGAAAGTAGAACAAGATTCGCAAAGACGATTAATGTATGAATTAGGACATGATACTTTGGTTGACCCAATTAGTAAAGCCGCAAAACTCCGTGAAGAAAGAGACGAACAAATACGAGTATGGGAAGAAGCTGAAAATGCAAAAGAATTAGCCCAGAAAGCTCAAGACGAAAAAGATAGAGCTAACGAACAAGCAGCACAGTTTTTAGTACTGAAACGACGAGCAGAAGTACGCTCTGTGATTGCCTTTGTTGGTTTTATCATTGCTTTTATCGTGGCATTTTATGCTTATTATCTAAAAAGAGAAGCTGACGATTTAAGTTTAAAACTACAATCTGCCTACTTAATAACAGAACAAGCTAAAACAAAAGTACAAAGTCAGCTCGATACTGCTCTGACTACCATTGCTCATGATGTGATTGATAAAGGTATTAAAAAGACAGAAGTAGATAGTGGTAACAAAAAGCCCACTTCCCAAAAATCTAGCTATGATTCTGCCATCGCAATTTTAGCTAAAATAAAAAATACAACCCTAAGAACTCAAGTAAAGAAGGAACTTCAAAAAGCGAATACTTCAAAAAAATATGATGAATTTGACACAAAAAGTATAACGCCTATCAATCCAAAAGTTTCGCCAAAAGAATTTGATTCCAATAAAAAATTGATTGAGAAAAAAGTCCTACCATAAATTTTGTTTTACTTATTTACTTCTTCTTTAGCATCAGGATTTACTTGATGGGCATTTTGCTGTTGATGATTATTCAAATTAAACCATTCCGTATTTTCTGTGGACATAATGGCTTCGATATTCGTTACGAATTGCTGAAAAGTAGCATTTTCTAAATAAGGACCTGATTTGGTTAAATACAAGTATTTTTCTCTTTTGAGCACCTCTCGTACTTTTCTGTAATTCACCCAACTTTCATGGTAATTAAAAAGGGCATCTAAACCACTTAAAATAGCGATTAATACGCCTATAAAACTTATTATTGCAGGAAATGAAGGCACTTCGCTATACTTTGTAGCCAGAGGTAGCGAAGCAGAAAGAATGATAATTAACACCTTGGTTCTAATGTAGTTAGTTTTACTATTTCTACTTTTCTGAGCAAAGAAGTTCATTTGTTCATCCAATCTTTGTTCGATGTATTCTTGTTCTGTCATGGTTATTTAGGAATTTGGAGATATTAACCATAATTTAAAAATATCCTGATAAAAGAACAAATTTCAACAGAAATTATAAAACAAAAACGCCTGTCTCTAATGTTAGAAACAGGCGTTTGAAATGTCTTTATCTATTTGAAAACTCCTAATGGGTCTTCTTTTTTAGCGATTAATTCTTGTAGGAAATTCATATCCAGAAAAGTAATATCTAGTATTCTACATTTATGAAAATATTCCCAAGCTTTGTCGTAATGTTCTAATTGAAATTCGGCGATGGCATATTTTAACCAACCATTTGCATTAGTTGAATCAATTTTCAATGATTTATCCAACAACATTAAAGCGTCGTCGATATCATCACATTTCTTTTGTTCTTTAAAACAAGCCAATTGCACCGTTGCTACGTCAATCATTAAGGTTGGGTTTTCGGGTGCTAAAGCCAATCCTTTTCTCAATAATTTAGCAGACTCTTCGTAATTTTTTCTCTGATAACTTATCGAACCTAATCCCCAATAAGCTTCAACATTATTCTGGTCAAGTAAAAAACTGAGGTTGAATCGGTACGTAGCGGTATCCAATAAACCTTCACTCAAATATTCCCAGCCTCTTTCAGCAAAAAACTTACTTGCCTCAGCACGGTCTTTGAAGTTTTGTTCACATTGAGCAAAGAATTCTTTAGATTTCAAAATCTGTTCATCCACAATCTTTTTGCTACCAAAAAGCGGGATATACTTCACATCTTGACTATCGACTGCAAGTTCTTTTTTGGGAGCTTCTTTAGTACTAGCCAAAGGAATTGGTTGAACCTGAGCTAATAAAGACTGAAAGCTAGACGATAAAATAAATATATATATTAACTGCTTCATAATGGTGGTAACAATACGAATGTTATAACGATGCCTAATAATTATTATTGTTTTGGACAAAGCTTCTTTCAAAAACCAAGCCTGATAAGTATTTCATGATAAATTATGCTAATCAAGAACCATAAATATCATGAATTTATAAATACTATCAAGCGAATTAATACATTTTTATGCTATTCAATGTAAAAATAACAATATCTAGCACAAAAAAAGGACTGATTCTAAAGAACCAATCCTTTTTAGCTACTAAAAAAATATTTTTACGGTAAATCAAGTAAAAAACCAATGGTAAAGTTTGCGTCCCAGTCAAACACAAATTGTTCGCAACCTGTTGATTCAGCAATGGATTTATAGATATTCAAACCAGCTTTAGATTTCGCATTGTCTAACTGATAAGCCGAAGGAGCATCCAAAACGGTATAACGTTCTTTGTCTTTTCGTACTTTCTTCGCTAATTCAAAAGGTACGCCACCGATGATAAAACAAGTTTTGCGATTGGCTTCTGGTATTTGTTTAGCTTTTTCGCTCACTTCTTTACTAACCGTTTCGTCACTTACGCCATTCTGAAAATACTTCGCTCCATACGATTCTACGGAAGTTAATTTACCATTTTCTTTCCATGAAATTTTGGTATTTCCCGAACCAATATCCGCTACAAATGAATTATCAGCATATTCGGCAGGTTGTACACATTTCAAGCCTAAAATTCCTTCTTGTTCTGGCGTTACGGTATTCACAAAGTATTTCAAAGATTTCAATACTTTAATGATTTTCTGAGTGCCTTCTGCTTTTACAGCTCCAGAACTTACCACAAAGTGAATATCTTTTCCACTTACGCCATAATCCAACATGCCACCGATGTATTTTTTCAAACCTGCTCTGATGTCATCATCACTTGCCATGTTTTCAATCACCAAGCTGTTTCCAAAATCTGCTTTTTCAAGCTTCCAACGTTTGTCAGCATCAATTCTGATAATAAATGAATTGAAACCACTTGCACCTAATTCAACTACTCCTTTCAATTTCCCTGCAATTGGGCCGGGAGGAGTATAATCAAAACTCTTTTTCTCGCTTTCAACGGTAGCCAAAGAATTCTCTTCAGAAGAAGATTCTTCTTTACTATCAGAAGTGTTGCTGGCAGAAGCTGTTGTTGTTGGAGCTAATTTTTGGAGTGCTTCTTGTCCTCCGAATTTAGTAAAACCATAATAAATCGCTCCTACGATAATGGCGGTAATCAATAATCGTCCCGCTACGGTTAATCTTTGCATTGTTTTTGAGGGTTTAGTTGAGTTACGAGCTTTGAGCTATGAGCTTTTTTATATTTTTGAATAATCTAATTCTAAAATCTTTCTTCTTGTCTCTTGCGTTTTGTATCTAAAATCTAAAAATCTTAAAGTCTAAAATCTTTTTTCTTGCTTCTAAAAATCCTAAAGTCATAAAGTCCTCAAGTCTTAAAGTCCCAGCAAGCACATCTTGTCTCTTGCTTCTTGTGTCTTGCGTCTTGCGTCTTGCGTCTTGTCTCTTGCGTCTAAAGTCCCAACAAAGATATTCAAAGCCCCAAACCTCGCTATTTTTATTTGGTTATGTGGTAAAAGCAGGCATTCATTTTGTAAAAATTGATGATGAAATTGAAAAGCCTAAAATTGTTGCCGAAGTAAAAACCGAATTCATATCTTTACAAAAATCTCTTTTCGCTACAATGTCCAAGCAAAAACTTATCAAAGCCTTTCAAGCAATTATCAAAAACAAATACTTTAAAGGAATAGCCAGCCTTTTTATGCTTTTTGTTTTGTTAGATTTGATTTTTCCATTCAGAATCAATCCCAATTATTCTACACTCATTACCGATTCGGAAGGAAAATTACTGCACGCTTTTTTGAACAAAACCGACAAATGGCGAATGGAAACCGAGTTAAACGAAATTACACCAACGCTCGAAAAAGCCATCGTTTTTAAAGAAGACCGCTGGTTTCGTTGGCATTTTGGGGTAAATCCCTTTGCCGTGATGCGAGCAGGAGTTAAGAACGTGCTTACAGGCAGAAGAACCTCGGGAGCAAGTACAATTACGATGCAAGTAGTCCGCTTGCTGAATCCTCAGAAAAGAACTTATTTCAATAAATTCATCGAAATTTTTCGGGCGATACAATTAGAATTTCACTATTCTAAAGACGAAATCTTACAGTTTTATATCAATCTTGTGCCTTATGGCTCGAATATCGAAGGCTTAAAATCGGCTTCTATTTTATACTTTCAGAAGTCGCCCAATGTGTTGAGTTTAGCAGAAGTAACGGCTTTGACGATTATTCCGAACCGACCTTCAAGCTTGCGTTTGGGCGTGAATAATCCTTATATTTTACAAGAAAGGAATCGTTGGTTACAGAATTTCAAGGAAGAAAAAGTATTTAACGCACAAGATATTGAAGATGCCATGAACGAACCGCTGAATGTAATTCGCCACGAAGCACCACATTTAGCTCCGCATCTTTCTTTGCGTTTAAAACAAGAAAATCCGACAAAATCTATCATCAAAACGGCTTTGGTTCGTCATAAACAATTGACGATTGAGAACATTGTGCAGAATTATATCAGTCGCTTGTACGCTATGAACATTCATAATGCTGCCGTGATGGTGATTAATAATAAAACGCATCAAGTAGAAGCTTATATCGGTTCGGCAGATTTTAATAATCCGATTGATGGCGGACAAGTAGATGGCATTCGTGCCATTCGTTCGCCGGGAAGTACGCTGAAACCTTTACTTTATGCAACGGCTTTCGACAAAGGAATTATTACGCCAAAAACCGCTATCAACGACGTACCGACTAATTTTGGCGGTTTTGAACCTGAAAATTTTGATAAACTTTTTCATGGAAAAATCACGATAGAGTACGCTTTGGCAAACTCGCTGAATATTCCTGCAGTAAAGATTTTAAAAGAAATTTCTACGCCTGTTTTGGTGGATAAACTCAAGAAAGCAGATTTCCAGACGGTCAAAAAGAATTCTTCCAAACTTGGGCTTTCATTAGTTTTGGGCGGTTGTGGCGTTACTTTAGAAGAATTGACCAATCTTTTTGCGGCTTTTGCCCAAGAAGGAAATTTCCAGAAAGCTACTTATACTTTAAACGCTGATACAAAGTCACGCATAAAAAATGAAATCATTTCTAAAGAATCCAGTTATTTGATTACGCAAATTTTGGCACAAATTACTCGTCCAGATTTACCCAATAATTACGATTATACTTACAGAATGCCCAAAATTGCTTGGAAAACAGGTACTTCTTTTGGTAAAAAAGACGCTTGGAGTATTGGCTACAATGCTCATTATACCATTGGCGTTTGGATTGGGAATTTTTCTGGCGAAGGCGTTCCCGAACTTTCGGGGGCAAATATCGCTACGCCTTTACTTTTTGATATTTTTAATACTGTCGATTATAATTCTTCTTCCAAATGGTTTAAAGCTCCCGAAAATATCGCTTACCGAAAAGTATGTGCCGAAAGTGGCGATGTGCCGAATGATTTTTGTACACACCAAATTGTGGATTATTACATTCCAAGTGTGTCTAAAATGACGAAATGCCAACACGCCAAGTATATTTATGTAAGTACGGATGAAAAAATAAGTTACTGTTCGCATTGTTTGACCGAAAGTGGAACGGTGCAGAAACTTTACCCAAATTATGCTCCTGAATTATTGAGTTGGTACGAAAGTAAGCATATTCTTTACGAAAAAGTGCCTCCGCATAATCCGAAATGTGAAAGAGTATTCAATACCAACGCTCCGCAAATTGTGTATCCTGTGGATGGTTCGGAGTACTTTTTGGACAAAGATGAAAACCAAAAATTGATGCTGAATTGTCAGGTAGGCAATGAAGTAAAAACGGTTTATTGGTACATCAATGATAAATTATTGCAAAAAGCTTCACCGAATACAGAAGTATTTTTTAGACCAGAAGCAGGCAAAATCAAAATTTCATGTAGTGACGATAAAGGACGGAATGCAGATATTTATGTGGAGGTAAAGTGGGAGTGAGTTTTTTCAGTAAGTAAGTTTTGGAGTTCTTCAGAAAAGAAAAAAGGCTCAGATTTTACCTGAGCCTCTACAAATAATTTATACAAAAGTGGTAATTAACATTGGCTTGAAAGTATTCTTTCTACTTAATCTTAATAATTTTCACCGTTGTTCTACGATTTTGCTGGTGTTCAATTTCTGTACAACTTACGCCATCGGCACAACTATTCACTAATTCGCTTTCGCCATAACCTTTGGCCAAAATTCTATTGCGACTGATTCCTTTACTGACGATATAGTCAACTGCGGCTTGGGCTCTCTTTGTTGATAAATTCAAATTATCTTGTGCATCGCCACGGCTATCTGTATGTGAACCCAGTTCTATCACCATTGTTGGTGTTTTTTGAAGCGTAATTGTCAATTTATTTAATTCTCGCATGGCATCTTTCCGCAAAGTAGCACTGCCTGAATCGTAATAAATTTTATTCATCGTGATTAAATCACCTTCTTTAAACAAACTCAAATCCTGTGAAATTACTTTGGCATTGCCTTTTTTTACTTTCTTAATTTTGTTGACATTTTTGCCATAACCATTTTTAGAAACTTCAATGGTATAATCGCAATCTTCATTCATGTAAAAAGTATAACTACCGTCGGCACCAGTAGTAATTTGCTGAATACTATTATCACAAACATTGATAAAAGAAACCAAAACACCTTCCATTGGTTTCTGATCAATTTCGCTTTTCACAAAACCCGTAAGCATGGATTTATTTTTGAGATTAGCAGGATTAGGGCTTTTTTTAGTCGAAGTACTATTTTTTGTCGTTGAAATTTGCAATTCAAGAGGTGCTTGTTGGGCTAAATCTACTTCTAATGTCGATGATTCTGTATCAATTTCTCCTTTGGTTGAATACCCAATTGTTTTAACCACAAAACCTTCTTTTTCTATTTTGAAGGAATAATCGGTGTCTTGTGCAGTACAAAAAGTAATATTGCCATTAGCATCTGTTTTCTTGCTTTCTAAATGACTATTGGCTGAAGTAATCACTACGACGGCATTGCTGATTGCTTTTTTAGTCTTTGCATCAAATACAATAATCGTCATTTCTCGACAATCACTAATTGTTTTTTCAACTGAAAAACGGTAAATATCATCATCTTCGCCCAATTTTCGGTTAGAGCTAAAATAACCAATTTGTCTATTAGCATCACTAATAATACCAAAATCATCAAAGGGAGAGTTGAACGGTTTTCCTATGTTTGAAGCCTTTGAAATACTTTGTCCTGCATTCATTTCAGCAAAGAAAATATCCAAATCACCTTCGCCACCTTGTCCGTTTGAAGAGAAGTATAAATTCCCATTTTCATCCACAAATGGAAATACTTCAGAGCCTTTTGAATTAATGTTTTTACCTAGATTTTTCGGAACAGTCCATTGTCCATTATTATAGCTTACCGCCCAAATATCCATTCCCCCAAAACCACCTGGTCGGTCAGAAGCAAAGTAAAGTATTTTTTCATCTTTAGACCAAGCAGGATGTGCTGTTGAATATTCGTTATCATTAAAAGGCAATTCTATGGCTTCTTCCCAATTTCCATTAATGTTTTCAGAAATATACAGTTTCAATTTACTGATATTGTCTTCGCTGAGCCCTTTTCTATTGCCTATTGAATTATTACGAGTAAAGATAATTTTAGAAAAATCATGGTTGAAAGTAGCTGGGCCTTCATGGAATTTAGAATTGAGAGCTTTGCTAAAGCTTTCAGAATTAGCAGTTTGATTACTCAATTTTTCATCTTCTCCGCTAAAGTAATTGAGGGTTTTAGAATCGTTGGAAGTCTGTCTGGAATAATAATCATCGCCCAATGCTTTTGCGTTCTTGGCAGTACTTTTGCGTTTTCTTTTGTCAGCATTCGGCTCATTGCTTTGTTGTACTTTCTTTAAATCGTCAAGGTAATATAAATCCAGTAAGCTACCTTTATCATTTATTAATTTGGTAGAAGATTCTTTCTCTGAACAAAAAACAATACCATCTTTGTAATACATTGGACTAAATTCTGGACCAGAAGTATTAATATCCAGATATTCAATTTTATAATTATTGGCATTGTGAAGAGTAGCAGTCGATTTTTGCGAAGTTGGGCTACTCATATTTTGTGGAGTATTTCCAGATTGATTTTTAGTACTTTGGATGTTTTCAGATAAAGACAAGTATTCTTGGGCTTCTTGGAATTTTCCATTGTTGGCTAAAACCTGCGCAAAATTCACATAAGCCTTGGCATCGTCGCTAATAAGTTTCGGGAAAGTGTTAAATGCTTGTCTATAAATGCGTTCAGCATTTACTTCGTCTTTGTTTTGTTTATAACTATAAGCAAGTTTTAGCAAAACAGAAAGTTTGTTTTTGGCAGAAAGCGTAGCATAACCATTTTTTAAAAGTTGATTAAAGGCCTGAATAGCTTTGGGATATTGTTGTAATTCGTACAAACGAACAGCATTATCAAGAGGAGTATCAACATACTGGGCAGCCAAATAACAATTTGGCATAACAATCAAAAAGAATAAAAGAGCATTTCTTTTGAGTCTGAGCATGTTGTTATTTAAGAAAGGCATTGTAAAAATAATTCCAAATTTCAGCGTAATAACTTCCAAATTTGGGTTTTATAAGTATGTTCAATGGTTGTTTCAACGTTCGAAATGTCACATAAATCATGCCAAAAGCTAGTTGAAAATTAGAAATATATTACTTGATATTAACATTTGTTAATTGATAAAAGTACTTATTATTCGGAAGAAAACAATAGGGTTTTAGATGATTTTGGATTAGAATGAACATTCAGAATGAAGGATTAAAGGTTTTAGCAGTATATAAATCAGAAAAATGTTAAAAAGTTTTTATAACGAAAACCTGATTGAAGCAGGTTTAGACGAAGCGGGACGTGGATGTTTGGCAGGGCCAGTTGTTGCTTCTGCGGTGATTTTACCAAAATATTATACGCATGCTTTGTTGAATGATTCAAAGCAATTGAGTAAAAATCAAAGAGAAATTCTTAGAAAAGATATTTTACAAGATGCACTCGCTTGGGAAATAGCAGAGGTATCCAATCAAGAAATAGATGAAATCAATATCCTAAAAGCCAGTATGAAAGCCATGCACTTGGCAACGGATAAACTAAGTATTCGACCAGAACATTTATTAATTGACGGCAACCGTTTTCCAAATTACCCATTAATTCCGCATACTTGTATTGTAAAAGGTGATTCGAAATTTTTATCCATTGCGGCGGCTTCTATTTTAGCCAAAACGTATCGTGATGATTTAATGGAAGAATTAGCCTTAACATTCCCTGAATATGGTTGGGAACATAATGCGGGTTATCCAACGCCCAAACACCGAAAAGCTATTAAAGAATTTGGCGTAACGATTCATCATCGTTTAACATTCAGGATGTAAATCATCTGAAATTTGTTTTTAACTTTACCAGCATTCTATTAACACTTCAAAAATTAAATTGTAAACACAGTACTTCATGGGCTTTCGTTCAATTCTGGCAAAACCATTTGCTTCTTTCGTAGTACAAAACCGCCAAAAGTGGGAAAAACAAGCCGTTGAAATACAGCTTACATTAATGAAAAGTTTAGTTGCTGATGCTTCGCACACGCTTTTTGGGAAAGATCACCACTTTTCAGATATTTCAGATTATCAAACTTTCAAAGAGGCTATTCCTGTACAAGATTATGAAAATCTGAAACCTTATATAGAAAAAGTAGTCGCTGGAGAAAGTGATATTTTGTGGAAAGATAAACCGCTTTACTTTGCAAAAACTTCGGGCACAACTTCGGGCGTAAAGTATATTCCTATTTCAAAAGAATCAATAGGTTTTCATATCAACGGAGCCAGAGACGCTTTATTAAGTTATGTTCATGAAACGGGTAATTCTCAATTTTTGGATAAGAATTTAATTTTCTTGTCGGGTTCGCCAGAAATGATAAAAAAGAATGGCGTATTCACGGGGCGACTTTCGGGCATTGTGAATCATCATGTGCCGGGCTATTTAAGAAGTAATCAATTGCCAAGTTATGAAACCAATTGTATTGAAGATTGGGAGACAAAATTGGAAAAAATTATAGATGAAACCATCGACAAACCTATGTCTTTGATTTCAGGCATTCCGCCTTGGGTACAAATGTACTTCGACCGTATTCAAGCTAGAACTGGAAAAAAAATCAAAGATGTATTCCCAGATTTTTCACTCTTCGTTTACGGGGGTGTAAATTTTGAACCTTATCGTGCTAAACTTTTTGAATCTATTGGTAAGAAAATAGATTCAATTGAAACCTACCCAGCCTCCGAAGGTTTTATCGCTTATCAAGATTCACAAGAAGCAGAAGGACTTTTATTGTTATTGAATTCTGGCGTTTTCTATGAATTTATTCCTGTAGAAGATTACTTCAAAGAAAATCCAAGACGTTTGCACATTGGCGAAGTACAATTAGGCGTAAACTATGCCGTAGTGATGAACACCAATGCAGGGCTTTGGGGTTACTCTATTGGCGATACGGTAAAATTTGTGTCTTTGAATCCATACAGAATTATTGTTTCTGGAAGAATCAAACATTTTATTTCAGCTTTTGGCGAACACGTTATTGGCGAAGAAGTAGAAAAAGCCATGCAATATGCCATGCAACGCCATCCAGAAGTTGAGTTGGTAGAATTTACAGTGGCTCCACAAGTAACACCGCCAGAAGGAGGTTTGCCATATCATGAATGGCTAGTAGAATTTGCCAAAGCTCCACAAGATTTAAGCGCTTTCGCACAAGACATCAATCAAAAATTAGCAGAATTAAATGTTTATTACGATGATTTGATGACGGGAAGTATTCTCCAACCTTTGAAAATAAACGTATTACAAAAAAATGCTTTTATAGATTATATGAAATCGCAAGGGAAATTAGGCGGACAAAATAAAGTACCAAGATTATCAAACGATAGAGCGATTGCAGATAAGATTTAAATTTTATCTGCAATCGCAGTTTGTGAGTATACTGGCGTAAGCATTTTCCGAAATTCTACTGTTTGAGCGTTAGCGAGTTTAGAATTTCTTGATTTTCTTTTGCGGCCGCCGCTGCGGTTACTTTTCTTGTATCAAGACAAGAAAAGTAAGGACTTAGAATGAGAAGATTTCCTTATTAGGAAAGAAGCAAATTTAATATATTGTAAGCTATAGCTATCAATAATGGGTAAAAAACACACCTCAATAGCTTTATAAGTAAAAATCTATCATTATAATATTTTAACAGAATAAAATGCCTTTAGAACAAACATTTCGCTGGTTTGGAACAAAAGACCCTGTTCCATTAGCACATATTCGTCAAGCAGGAGCAACGGGTATCGTTACTGCCTTGCATCATTTACCTAATGGAGTAATCTGGACGGTTGAAGAAATTCAAAAACGTAAAGCTGAAATTGAAGCAGCTGGATTAACCTTATCAGTAATAGAAAGTGTACCTGTTCATGAAGACATCAAAAAGCGTACAGGAAACTATCGTGAGTATATCGAAAATTATAAGCAATCGCTAATCAATCTTGGCAAATGCGGGATTGATACAGTTTGTTATAATTTCATGCCTGTATTAGATTGGACTCGTACAGATTTAGACGCACCAATGGCAGACGGCTCAACGGCTTTGCGTTTTGATGCCACCGAGTTTGCGGCTTTTGAAATTTATATTTTAAAAAGACCGAATGCTGAAGCAAGTTATACGGCTGTTCAATTAGAAAAAGCCAAAGCTTGGCTTGAAAATTCTACTGAAGCACAGCGTACAAAACTTACCCGTAATATTATTGCAGGTTTGCCGGGAAGCGAAGAAAGTTTTACCGTAGAAGAGTTTTTAGTCGTTTTGGAAGGCTACAAAGAAGTAGGCGATAAAGAACTAAGAGCGAATCTTTATGAATTTCTAAGAGAAATTACCCCTGTAGCCGAAGAGGCGGGCATTAATTTAGCCATTCACCCAGACGACCCTCCATATCCAATTTTAGGTTTACCAAGAGTTGTAAGTACAGAAGCGGATGCAAAACAAATTTTGGAAGCTTACGAAAGTCCTAATAATGGACTGTGTTTCTGCACAGGAAGTTATGGCGTTCGTGAGGACAACGATTTGGTTGGCATGGTAGAAAGAATGGGCGACAGAATCAATTTTGTACATTTAAGAGCTACCAAGCGTGATGCAGAAGGGAATTTCCATGAAGCAGACCACCTTACAGGCGATGTAGATATGTACGGAGTGATGAAAGCTTTGGTAACAGAACAACGTAAAAGAATAGAAACTGGCAGAGAAGATTACCGTTTACCATTCCGTCCAGATCATGGACATAGAATGTTAGATGACCTCAATCCAGAAAAAAGAACCAATCCGGGTTATACTGCCATTGGTCGTTTAAGAGGCTTGGCAGAGTTACGTGGATTAGAATTAGGTATTGAGCGAGGTTTAGACGCTAAATAAATTTCATTAAACCTTTTGTATCTCAGATACTTTGCGTAATTTTGCACCCCTGATTTTGAGGTAATTATACGAAATCTTTCATTGCTTGAATTTATTCTTCTTTGAGAGATTAGCTAAGTGTTTAAAAATCAGACATGTGTATCTCTATTAAAACAACACAAAATGCCAACTATACAACAGTTAGTAAGAAATGGCAGGGAGCAAATGACTTGGAAGTCAAAATCTCCTGCTCTTGATTCTTGTCCGCAACGTCGTGGCGTGTGTACAAGGGTTTATACTACTACGCCTAAGAAGCCAAACTCGGCTATGCGTAAAGTAGCCCGTGTACGTTTAACAAACGGCAAAGAAGTAAATGCTTATATTCCAGGTGAAGGTCACAACTTGCAAGAACACTCAATCGTATTGATTCGTGGTGGTCGTGTGAAAGATTTACCAGGGGTACGTTACCATATCATCCGTGGTGCTTTAGATACTGCAGGTGTAAATGGTCGTCGTCAACGTCGTTCTAAATATGGTGCTAAACGTCCTAAACCAGGTCAAGTGGCAGCTCCAGTAAAAGGCGGAAAAGGCGGTAAGAAAAAATAATTTGACATTCGTAAATTGAGAAATTTGAAAGTATAACATTTTCAAATCATCAAATTTTCAAATCATCAAATTACAAAAACAGTCCAGTATGCTTTAGTTAAGGGCAGAAGATGGGCTAAACTTAAAATCTTAACAATCCAATGAGAAAGTCAAAACCAAAAAAGAGATACGTATTACCTGATCCTAAATTTAGGGATGTAATGGTAACCAAGTTTGTTAATAACTTGATGTACGATGGTAAAAAATCAACAGCATTCACGATTTTTTACGGTGCATTAGACAAAGTTGAAGATAGAACCAAAGAGAAAAACGGTTTAGAGCTATTCAAAAAAGCATTAAACAACGTTATGCCATCGGTAGAAGTAAAAAGCCGTCGTGTAGGTGGTGCTACTTTCCAAGTTCCAACGGAAGTACGTGCAGACCGTAAGTTATCAGTAGGTATGAAATGGTTAATTCTTTATGCTCGTAAGCGTGGAGATAAAACTATGGTTGACCGTCTTGCTAACGAAATCATGGCAGCAGCTAAAGGTGAAGGTGCAGCAGTGAAGAAGAAAGATGATACGCACCGTATGGCAGAAGCTAACAAAGCATTCTCTCACTTCAGATTCTAATTCAATTATTAACAACAACGAGATACACACAGCACAAAAGCGAAAATCGAAAGGTTTTCGCTTTTGTGTTTTTAGGGGTTGGAGTAATAGGTAAGATTAGCTTTGACAATTTTTTCAAAGCTGAATGCTAAAGCAACAAACAAAAAAGGCTTTAAGCAAATCAATGCCTAAAGCCTCTCTATCGAAATTTTATTATAAATTACTCTACCACACCCACATAATTGAATGGAGTAATTCGTTTTAATTCATATTTTACTTTATCACTGATTTCTAAACCGTCGATAAATTCTGCAATGGTTTTTTCGGTGATTTTATCATTCTTACGTGTCAAAGCTTTTAACGCTTCATAAGGTTGTGGATAACCTTCTCTTCTCAAAATCGTTTGAATGGCTTCTGCTACAACTGCCCAGTTATCTTCTAAATCTGCATTGATAGCTTCTTGGTTCAATTCTAATTTATTCAAACCACGCAATAAAGCGGTTAAAGCAATTAACTGATGACCAATCGGCACACCCAAATTTCTAAGTACTGTTGAATCTGTTAAATCTCTTTGTAAACGAGATACTGGTAATTTTGCTGCTAAGAATTCATACAAAGCGTTGGCAATACCCACGTTTCCTTCTGAGTTTTCAAAATCAATTGGGTTTACTTTATGTGGCATTGCCGAAGAGCCTACTTCACCTGCTTTGATTTTTTGTTTGAAGTAACCCATCGAAACGTAAGTCCAAATATCACGATCTAAATCTAAAACGATGTTGTTCAAACGTTTTAAATTATCCATCAAAGCAGCTAAGTTATCGTAATGTTCAATCTGAGTAGTGTATTTGCTACGAACCAATCCTAAAGATTTTACAAATGAATTTCCGAATGCTACCCAATTATTTTCTGGATAAGCTACATTATGGGCATTGAAATTACCTGTTGCACCACCAAATTTTGCAGAGTATGGAATGGTTTTCAATAAATCCATTTGGCGTTCCATTCTTTCTACAAACACCATGAATTCTTTACCCAAACGAGTTGGAGAAGCTGGCTGACCATGCGTATGCGCTAACAATGGAATATCTTTCCATTCTTCGGCTAAGGCTTCAATTTTAGCAATTACTTCTTCTAATTTTGGTACTAATACTTCGTTCATTGCTTCTAATAAAGACAATGGAATAGCAGTATTGTTTACATCTTGAGAAGTAAGTCCAAAATGAATGAACTCAAGGGAATCGTTAATACCAAACTTATCTAATTTATGTTTGATAAAATACTCAACCGCTTTCACATCATGATTGGTTACTTTTTCAGTTTCCTTGATCCAAAGGGCATCTTCTTCAGAGAAATTAAGATAAATGTCTCTTAAAGCCGTAAACAAATCTTTATTAATCGATTCTAATTGAGGTAAAGGTATTTCGCAAAGAGCGATGAAGTACTCTATTTCAATACGAACACGATATTTGATAAGCCCAAATTCAGAGAAAAAAGGAGCAAGACTTTCTACTTGCTTGCGGTAACGCCCATCGATGGGAGAGATTGCGGTTAATTGATTGAGTTGCATTTTAAATGAGTAATTGAGTGATTGAGCGATTGAGTGACGATTCTTACTCAAAATTCAATGCCTTCAATATGTTTAAGGAAAGAACAAAGGTACAAAAGAATTATTGAGCTACGATTTAGGAAATCATTTTCGTATTCATTTTCCTAAATTTAATACAAATTATCGCCAAAAAACGTGAAACTTGCATAAGGATTACCATGCTTTACCCTTTTAGAAAAGTAAAAATCCTTTTATCAAAAACGAATACGGTTTTCTCATGCTTCTGAATCCCAAATTGTTAGCCACTTTATTGGCTATCGTCATTGCCGCTTTTATTACTTCTTTTCTTTCTTTTCTGCCCGAATCGAATGCCAATGTGCTGTTCGTAAGCTTTATTGCGACGCTGATTGTGGCGGGAATTCTCATTTATTTTGTGTTGGATTACTTGGTTTTTCAAGAAATCAATAAAATGTATGATTCTATCAACCGACTAAAAATCAAAGATTTCGGTGTTACCAGAAAGAAATTATACAAAAACAATAATCCGCTCAAGAAATTGAATGATGAATTGTTTGTCTATGTTTCTAAAAAGGAACAAGAAGTAACAGAATTGAAACGCTTAGAAAAGTATCGTCGTGAATTTTTAGCCAACGTTTCGCATGAATTGAAAACACCCATTTTTGCGGCACAAGGTTTTGTACATACTTTACTCGACGGAGCGATGGATGATGAAAACGTTCGTGAAAGATTCCTTGTAAAAGCGGCTAAAAGTTTAGACGGTTTAGATATTTTGGTAAAAGATTTATTGACGCTCTCTCAAATGGAAACGGGCGATATTAAGATGAATCGGGCGAAGGTTGATATTAAGCAAATCACCAAAGAAGTATTTGAGCAATTGGAAGGGAAAGCGAAAGCCAAGAACACAACGCTACAAATTAAGTCGCCACAATTACAAGTTTGGGTGAAAGCAGATGCGCAAAGAATCGGACAAGTAGTGACGAATCTCGTAGAAAATGCCATTAAATACGGCAATGAAAACGGAACAGTAATTGTAAATTTTGAAGAAGATAAAAAAGATTGGAAAGTTTCTATCAGAGATAATGGACCAGGCATTGCGCCAGAACATTTAAACAGAATTTTTGAAAGATTTTATAGAGTAGATAAAGCCAGAAGTCGTTCGGATGGCTCATCAGGATTAGGTTTAGCCATTGTAAAACACATTTTAAATGCCCACAGAACCAAAATTTCAGTAGCCTCAAAACCAGAAAAAGGAACAACTTTTTCATTTAAATTAGAGAAGACAGAAGTGGTGGTTTAGGATTATTACTTATTTTAATTTTTAACAACTCAGTTCTATAATAACATGAAACGAAGAAAATTTCTTGGCGTTTTGGGCATATTGCCACCTATACTTTTTTCTTGTGGAAAAGATGAATTTCCAGACCGTCCGACTATCATTACTGGAAAAGTAATTGATGAAAATAATATGCCTGTCGTTGGCTTAAAATTTCAATTTGGTGCAGATTATGCAAAGAGTCTTTTTTATCGTATCTCTATATTCAATGTAATTGGAGAAACTAATAAAGATGGAGTTTATACTATTTCACACATGGTTGACTATGGACAAACTACATTCTTACCATTTAGTGATACAAACTATGATTTAAATAGTCAATATAATATTTACGTTTGGAAAAATAATAAATATGAACAAGTGGGGAATCCAGTCGGGCCAATCATTAATGGTGAAACAAACACTTTTAATTTTCAGCTTAGAAAAATATGATTAACATTATTTCTTCTCTCTTGGCTGTATAAGAAAGTAATATAAAATCATTACAGCACAATTTGCTCTCTATTATCCTTTATTTTCAACAAAAGACACTAAAAACTTGCTTCACAGATATTTTTTTTACATTTTTGAAGCAATAATGTAGCTAAGTAGTTCACCGACACCAAAATGCCTATTTTGCCTGTCTTTTTTATCCCCTTAAATGAATTAACAGATTACACATCAGCGGTTCAATACACCTGATGGATATATCATTGTGTTTAATTTCTAACAATCTAAATTCTGTACTTAACATGAAACGAAGAAAATTTCTTGGAGTTTTGGGTGTATTACCCCCTATCCTTTTTTCTTGTGGGAAAGATGAATTTCCTGACCGTCCAACTATCATTACTGGAAAAGTAATTGATGAAAATAATATGCCTGTCGTTGGATTAAAATTTCAATTTAGTGGATATTACTTAAAAGGGCTTTCTCCTATTCCCACCTTTGATGCTACTGAAGAAACTAATAAGGATGGAATTTATACTATTTCATATATAGTTACCAACGGACAAACTGAATTTCTACCAGAAAGTAATACAAACTATGATTTAATGACTAAATATAATATTTACGTTTGGGAAAATAATCAATATGAGCAAGTGGGGAATCCAGTCGGACCAATAATCTACGGAGAAACAAATACTTTTAATTTTCAACTTAGAAAAAGATAAATTTATGAAAACAAAAATCTACAATTCCCTATTTCTTATAGGGATAAATATTTCATTTCTATTTTTTCTTTCTTTTCTTTCTTTTACTTCTTACGCTCAAAGTGATAAAGAAACAAAAGAAGCTCTTGCAAAAATAGACACCTCAAGTTTTAAAGGAAAAGGGTTTCTAAACAAAGCACAGTTCATAAAGTCAATTTTAGAACCCCTACGGTCTAAATCTAAAGAAAAAGATAAGGATGGTGCCTCTATTTTAACCTTAAATACAAGGTATTTTAATCTACTTACCACTATTGTAGCCAATGCTGACCTAAACGATAAACCTAAGCCAAAAAAAATTGAAGCAATTCAAAATTTTTCTCGGGATCAAATCACTGAAAGTAATATTATACCCATTGGTATTATCAATGCTGATGCCCTTTTATTGACAGAGGCTCAGATAAATGATAATGTTAAGGCTAAAAATAACAACAAGAAAGCTGATTCAAAAGATTATGAAAATGTTGAAATAATTACGGCGGGATTACTTCAGGGAGAAATCTTTCAAGGCAATGTAAATTTTCAGATTAGTCCAGATTTACTTCAAAGTAATATTAGTAATCAAATAAAACAAATAGAAATTGATTTTCAAGACGGCAAAGGCTACAGGGTTTTTGACTTTAAAGAACAGCTAATTCCTTATCAGTTCACAACGATTGGCGATGTTGCGATTGCAATAAAGCTTGTAACCAAGCGAGGGACTTTTTTAACTTATAATATATTAACAATACATCAATTAGAGCGTCCACAGCCCTATATGAGTAAAAAAACTGTAAATGCTATAAAAGTAGTTCAAGAGTCTGTTAAAAATGGGCGAGTGGAACAAAATGTGGTAGGAGGCGAATATCAAATATATACAGGTTGCGATGGAGTATTTGATAAACCAATCATTATAGCAGAAGGATTTGATATTGGACAAGACGTTAATATCAGTGATATGGTTGCCAAATATTATCCCTATCTCTATGCTTTTCGTAACCATGGATATGATTTAGTATTTGTTAATTATTCTGATGGTCGAGATTATATGCAGAACAATGCAGAAGTTTTGAAAAGAGTAATAAATGAAGTTAATAGTATAAAGGTGGGTAATAACAAGCTGGTAGTGATAGGCGAAAGTATGTCTGGATTAATAGCAAGATGGGCATTACGTAGTATGGAAAATGCAGGGCAAACACATAATGTTAGCCATTACATTGCATTTGATACACCTCATCAAGGTGCCAATGTTCCACCAGGACTAGTTGCTCTTGGACGAAACCTTTATGGACATACAGGAGGTTTTTTTTCTCTTTTAGTTGCGCTACTTGTACCCGAAGTTATGGCAATTTACTCGCCAGCAGCCTGCCAATTATTAATTCATCAAAGTTCAACACTTGAAAAACACCCATTATTTGACTCTTTCCGACAGGATTTGAAAAATTTGGGAAATGGCGGTTATCCAAACCAAGGAGGCATTAGAAATATTGCTTTAGTTAATGGTTCTTTAAATGGCACCCCTAATCGTAACTATACTAATGGTGTTTTGAACCCAGGAGATAAGATTTTAGATGTTGATGTTGTGGGTATTCTTTGTAATAGTTTCATAGATGCTTGGTCAAATCAGGTAGGACAAAGTACGAAAGTGTATGATGGCGATGCCATTGGCATTTGTAACATTTCATTTAGCTCATCTTATGTTAATTTCAATAGAAATCTTGATAGAACTCCTGGTGGGTATATAAGTAGTGGTCTTGGATATGGTTTTCCTATTTACAGTACTACAAATCCATCCTTTAGTTTTGTCCCAACTTTTAGTTCGATAGATTATAGGGGCTCATTAGTTAATGATAATGATTATACATTCCCAATTAGTGGTTCTATTATCAATGCATCAACTTTTCAAACAATCAATACAAACCTAACACCTTTTGCCGCTATTTATGGTGACGATTTTAATAATGAACATGCTAGAATAAGAGGTGATTTAGGAGCATTAAATACGTTGGCACTTAGAGAGAATTTTGGTATTACAAATACAGAGGCAGTATTAGCGAATTGTTCATTACCCATACCACCTAAAGTTATGCAGACAGGGACATATTTTAAGGTAGGGCGAAAAAATAATGTTCTTCCAAGTGGTCTATGTAAAGCATCAAGAGGCTATAAATTTACACCACAAATTATGACTATTGATCTTATAATACCAAATAGCAATACAACAAGTAACTACGTACAGTCTATAAGAATTACAGGAGGAAATTTAACCAGTCCACTTATTTTACAAGCAAATTCGTGGAATATTTATACATTAAATTATACGAATTTATCAACAGGTACTTATACAATTACTACAGTAAGAAGATTTTATGGCAGTAATACTCAAGAGTCAACGAATTCAACTACAATACAAATTTCAGGTAGCTGCAGACTAGCAGCAGGTGATTGCCCTGAAGATGATGAAGAGGGGGCTGAGATAGGAATTTTAAGTGATGTAAATTTACCATGTTATGCAAGCAAGTATAATGGCATCTGGGTAGCGTCACTTGAAGATGGAACATTCATACCACGAAGTAGGTTAATTGCTAATGGTATGAATACAAATTCTGCTAATTGTTTTGCTGAAACAGACCCAAGTTCAAATGTTGTAATTAATGATAATTGTTACACCATTCAAAGTAAGCAGACCAACAATTATATGCAGCTCATGTCTGATGGTACCATTCAACAACAAGTAGCGAATAACCAAACTACTCAAATTTGGAAGGCAGTCACTTCTGGTAGTTCATATCAATTTGTTTCTCAGTCGAATCAGCAATATTTAAAAGTAGATAATTATAATGAGGGCACTCATGTAACTTCTGGTACAAGTGGTAATAATCTTTGGAATTTAGAAAATAGCAGTGGGTCTTACAGAGTGTCTACTCCCACAGGTATTACTTGGGATATGGAAGGTTATGGAACGGGACAATACTTACAGCTATATGGATCAACTAGTGAAAGTTTGGGAAATCATAGATTATGGAACTTCACTCAGACAACGTGTAATACACCTTCAACATTAAGTTTATCACAAAGTAGTTGGAGTCCAAGCGCTAGTAGTAATAGTACGAGTGTAAGTATTAATTCCAATGTATCTTGGACAGCTAGTAGTAATCAGATATGGTTAACAGTTAGTCCTACATCTGGTAGTAACAATGGTACACTTACTTTAACAGCAACAGCCAATACAGATACGTATGCAAGAACCGGAACAATAACGGTAACAGGTGGTGGAATAAGTCAAAGTGTTGCAGTAACCCAAGCTGGAACGACAGCAAGTACTTGTCCTGCCGATGAGGTAGTAGTCGGCAACCAAGGAGGTGGCGAGGTAGTTATTAAGCATTTTGATAACTATTATATATTATGTACAAAATCAGTAAGTGGTTCGGTGACAAGATATGTACCTAGAGGGAAGAATTATTGGACATGGAGTGGTTTTACCAAGAATAGCAATGTAGATCAGTATTATTCTTGTATCAATGTTAACGACTCAGATTGGTGGGGTTTAGCTAACCCATTACCTAGTGGTTATGTACCAACGGGTTGGCTGAGTAGCACTTTTAATGATGCTGATGGTAATCCAGTATTTTACTTTTATAAAAATACGACTAACACTTTAAGTTTATCATTATCTACTTGGAGTACAGTTGCTGCTAGTGGCAGTACTACAGTTAATGTAAGTTCCAATGTATCTTGGACAGCTAGTAGTAATCAGATATGGTTAACAGTTAGTCCTACATCTGGTAGTAACAATGGAACACTTACTTTAACAGCAACAGCTAATACAGCAACAAGTGCAAGAACAGGAACAATAACGGTAACAGGTGGTGGTTTCAGTCAAACAGTTACAGTAACTCAAGCTGGTACTACTAGCACTGGTTCTTGTGCCGTGAATAAAGTAAGACTTCTTTTCAGAGCGGATTGTTGTTTAGACCGTCTTGTGGGGGCTAAAATTAGAGGCTCTAATGACAACAGTAATTGGACAGATATTTACACTTTTACAGCTAATGGTACAGGAAGCTGGCAAGAGTTCACATTTAGTAATAGTACTATTTATCAGTATGTACGTTTTGAAGCTAGTGCTAGTGGTTATGGAGAGTTGTTCGAATTAGAGTTCTATAACGGAACGACAAAGTTAACAGGCACAGGTTTTGGAGGGACATCCGCTTTAGATGGTGATATCTATACATTTTGGCATGGAGGTAATATGGGTAGTATTAACTATGCTGGAATCCAAATCAATACGACCAATTGCACAACAAATACCCTAAGCTTATCGCAGAGTAGTTGGAGTACTAGTGCTAGTAATACTAGTACAACAGTCAGTGTAAGTTCGAATGTATCTTGGACAGCGAGTAGTAATGCAACAGGTTGGTTAAGTGTTAGTCCTGCTTCTGGTAGTAACAATGGAACACTTACCTTAACAGCAACAGCTAACAGTGGCGGTAGTAGAACCGGAACGATAACAGTAAGTGGTGGTGGACTTAGTCAAGCTGTTACGGTCACTCAGGCAGCAGGCTCAAGTTGTGGAAATACCCCACAGAATTATTGTTTGACTGGTACTATTCCTACGAATCAGTTTAGATATTTATCTAATAATGCTTATACAAACGTAGCTGGTCCTAAGAACAGCCTTGATGGAGGCTCTCCTCCCTTCTATGGTAATGCAGGTTGGATACAAGGTTATAATGGCGTTTCAGGAAGCATTATTTATCCAACGAATCAGAATGATATTAATTTACCAGTAGTTAGTTCAGGTTATCGAATAGACCTTTGGTGGCCAAGTGCCAACTCAAAAGTCTTGAAACTTTATGTGAATGGAGTACAGAAGTGGAGTCAGACAACAACCTGTCAAGATTACTGTCAGTTTTATCCGGATTTTAGTACCGTAGTAAGTGGGGATAGAGTATATTTTGAAGTGACAGAAAATGCGACTGCAAGAGTAGCAGTTAGCAACGATGTTTTTGAAAAGCAAGAAGAGGTAAAAGATGATGTATTGGTAGTTTCTCCAAACCCAACGGATGGGAAAGTAAAGGCAAGTTTTTATGTACGAGAAGCCCAATCGGTACGCTTATCAGTGATAGATACACAGGGTCGTATTGTTCGCATTTATGATAAAGATGCAGATGTAGGAGCTAACAACATCGATCTTGATTTAGAACAACAGGCTTCTGGGACTTATATTATTCAATTGCAACTGAATAATAAACAGTTAGTTACAAAAGTGATAAGATTATAAAGTTTTTATTACCACAGCAATCTATCTGTTTGTAGCGTCAAAATACATTGAAGTCATCTTTACTTTTTTATTTTCTTAATCGCCATGATAATAAAGGCGATGAAGTTAAATCCAATCCAACTTGTAATCGTTGTATCAAATCGATTTAACAAAGATCTATAACTATCTATTCATGCGTTAGTTCTTTCAATAGAATATCTCTCTTTATAGAGTTCTTCGTCAATGATACGAGACCAATTATCGTCAGTAGTGTTCCTTTTGTTAGGAGCAATATTGGCGATAATTTGTTTTTGATAACATAATTGATGTAAATTCTCTGCGTCGAAACCTGCGTCTGCATTCATAAATAGTCGATCAACTGAAATAGTAGCATCCTCCAACATCGTAGTGAGTTCTTCAAAAGCCTGCTCAATGTTAAATAAAGCATTGTGATTGCCTGAAACTGGTGTTGATATAGCTAATACAAGTCCTTGTTTATCAGTTAAGTAAAGAACATTGGATGTTTTTTCTTCTTTCTACCTTGGTAAGCAAATCTTTCGCCACCACGAATAGATGAAGAATGGCTTCCATCTAAATTTACCATTGAAAGGTCGAAAGAAGACTTATACTTTTTCCAAAGTTCTATCCAACATTTTTTCCAAATACCTTCCTTACACTAACGACGATAATGTCCAAAAACAGTTTTGTAGTTAAGAATATGTGTGCTGAATAAACTATCGACAGGTAATAAATGCCATTGAATCCCGGTCTTGAGTTTATAAAAAATACAGTTAATGATTTCACAAGTCGGAGCCTGTGGCTTAAACCCCCGTTTTCTTACAGGTAAATGACAAATTATTTCTGATTCTATTATATCTTTGCTGAGTACGTAGTACATAAAAAGGTTGCTTTGGTATGGTTCACAAAACAAATATCAACAACCTTTTTTATTTTTAAGCAATACTAGCAAAAAGTCAAGATGACTTCAATATAAAATTTAATATTATTTATTTCAAACAAAAAAACCACTTCGCCGGAAGTGGTTTTTTTGTTAATATAAGTACAGATTCTACAACGCTCCTGCTCCTTCTTTCAATTTCTCTGCGTTTTCTGCAATTCTTAGTTGTTCGATAAAATCGCCAATTTCACCATCCATTACTACTGGTAAGTTATATACTGTATAACCAATACGGTGGTCGGTTACTCTACCTTGTGGATAATTATAAGTACGGATTTTATCAGAACGGTCACCAGAACCAACCATCGAGCGACGGTCGCCAGCAATAGATTCTTGTTGCTTTGCTAATTCAATATCATAAAGTCTTGAACGCAAAACCGTCATGGCTTTTTCAAAGTTTTTAATCTGAGAACGCTCATCCTGACATTGTACTACTAAACCCGACGGTAAGTGAGTAACCCTAACGGCAGAATACGTAGTGTTTACCGACTGTCCACCCGCACCCGAAGAACAGAAAGTATCTTTACGAATATCATTCATGTTAATCTGTACATCTACTTCATCTACTTCTGGCAAAACAGCCACAGTCGCTGCCGAAGTATGGATACGTCCTTGAGATTCTGTAGCAGGCACACGTTGTACACGGTGAACACCTGATTCAAATTTCATTTTTCCGTACACATCTTCGCCTTGAATATTGGCGATAATTTCTTTATAGCCACCAGACGACGCTTGAGTATAGTCCATCAACTGAAACTGCCATCCTTGGTTAGCACAAAAACGTTGGTACATTCTGAAAAGGTCGCCCGCAAAAATCCCTGCTTCATCACCACCCGTTCCAGCACGAATTTCCATGATGATGTTTTTAGAATCATTAGGGTCTTTCGGAATCAACATTTCCTTGATAATTTTCTCGTACTCTTCTTTTTGAGGTAATAATTCTTCTAATTCACCTTTTGCCAAAGCACGAAATTCCTCGTCTTTTTCAGTAGCAATTACTTCTTTTGCTCCTTCGATATTAGAAAGGATATTCTTGTATTCATTATATTTTAAAACAATCTTTTCAAGGTCTTTATACTCCTTACTAATTGTTTTATATTTTTTCATATCCGATACTACTTCGGGTTGCGTCATTTGCTGGGCAACTTCTTCAAATCGTTCACGGATGGATTCTAATTGTTCTAACATATTTTTTCTTATTTCGGAAAGTTCAACAGCTTGATATTAGTGCGTATAGCCGAATATTTTGGCAAACTAAAAATCAGGGTGCAAAGATACAAAAATCTTTATATTCAATGGGGGTAAATGTTTATCGGATTGTCTTTTGCTTAGATACCCAAGTAAATAGCACTACACTTATTTTAAACCTTCTTCGTTATTTAATCTCTAAGTACCATATTTTAAACTCCATACGTCATGAAAAAGCTAAAAATTCATAGAACATTTCAATTGCTTTTTTTATCATTAGCAATTATTCTATTGGTAGCGTCTTGTGGACCTTCTTATGTGAGAGTTGATAGCCGCCGCCCTTATCCATATAGATATGGTTATTCTTATCCTAGATACCGTTATGTAGTGCCTCCGCCAAGAAGAGTAATCGTAGTACCACGCAATGCTCCGCCAAAGTATCGTCACGATAACGGAAGACATAATGGAAAAAGAGGAAGATATTAAGATTCTTTCATAAAATAATCAAGGAAGTCGTGGTAAGTATCACGACTTTTTTCATGTTTCAGCCCTATCTTTACACAAATTATCAGATTAGGTCAAAACAAAACATGAAACAGAACCCTTCATTTTTCTCTTCAATTACCCACTATATTTCTTTACTACTTTTTGCAAATATACTGTTGATAAGTTGCGATTTCAGTAAACGTATTGATACAACGGCAGCTGTAAAGGAATTGCATGAACGAGAAGTAAAACGGATTACACCAGCACAATTTACAGCACAAGTAGATGAATGGGGGAGTACCATCGTAAAAAAACTAAATGCAGATTTATCTAAAAATCTTCAAGATACTACTTTGAAAGATTCTTTAGCGAAAGCTTACAGGGTGGAAATTGTTTCTGGTAGCCCGTTACAATTAAAAAATCCTGCTTGGGATAAAAAAATCAATGAAACGCTTGATGCTTATCAATATAATGTTGAACATAATATTCCACAAATTGATAATATTCAGAAGTCGGAAGATGAAGCCTTTTTTTACTATACTTCACCAATTATGGCGAATAAAAGTTTATTGAAACTGGATAAAAAGCAACTTAATACAATCGGCGCAAAAGCCAAGATGGATAGTTTAGCGTTCAAAAAAGATGGCTCTTTTCTGGGCTTATGGGTGATTAAATTCTCTAAAAAAGAAGTAGTAAGATTAGCCGACCCAAAACATTTGAAGATTTTGAGTGAAAAATAATTTATTTGCATACCATAAAAAAGGGATTTCAAACAGCTTTGAAATCCCTTTTTTATGGTATTGTTATTATCTACGACGGCGCTTTTTACTTCTAGCCCTTGTCTTCGTTTTCTTTGTACTTTTCGTTACTCTTACTGTTTTCTGTCTTGTTTTTTCTTCCAATTCCATAATTACCGAAGCCGCATTTTCTTTACTGGTTTCATAGGCTTCGTTCAATGATTTGTATGAGGTCTGTAATTTGGTATAATCATCCAATAAACGATTGTACTTTAAACTTAACGCTTCAAAGGTTTCTTTGCTATCTTCTTGACATTTGAGATACTCATCGTTTTTCTTCTTAAACTGACTTTCTAAACTAAAACGGAAACTACTTAATTCAGAATTCTCTTGTCGTTCTTTCGTAATTTGACTTTCTTGACGACGAATTTGATCTTGTAGTTCGGCAATTTTTTTGGTTTCAGTACAAGCAGATAGACTAATTGTTAAAAGAGCCATCAAGGCAAAGAAGCTTTGTTTCATGTTTTTCAGGGTTGTTTTAAGTCAAATACACTTACAAATATAGTATAATTCTTACTGTATTTTAGTCCCCTTCCAAAGGCTATTTTAGCTAAAGCCCTTTCTGTCATATTTTTAAAAGCCAATAATTATGAAGGCTTTAGCAAAAAAAGCAAACATTTTTTTCTAAAAAAATCTTGCTTGCCGAACTTTCTTGATTAATTTTGCCTTAAATCTATATAATTAATAGAGTAATAGGAAGGTTTTTTATGCTCCTCTGGAAAAGTAAAAAGCTAAAAAATATCAAGAAAATCATGCAAAGTTTCAGAACTGAACTCGAAAATCCACTTGTAGAGAAAGATATTATTGACTTGGCTCGCAAAATAGAATTATTCCGTGAAGGAAAAATTCACGAGGAAAAATTCCGTAGCCTTCGTCTGGCAAGAGGTGTTTATGGCCAACGCCAACAAGGTGTTCAAATGGTTCGTATTAAGTTGCCTTATGGAAAAATGACTTTCAAACAGTGGAAACGTATTGCTGATATTTCAGACGAATATTCTACTGGAAATCTTCATTTAACTACTCGTCAGGATATACAAATTCACTTTGTTTCTTTAGATAGAACTCCAGAATTATGGTCGAAATTAGAAGAAGATGATATTACGCTTCGTGAAGCTTGTGGAAATACAGTAAGAAACGTAACAGCTTCGCCTTCAGCAGGTATAGACCCTAATGAGCCTTTTGATGTTAGTCCTTATGCAGATGCAACTTTCCGTTATTTCTTGAGAAATCCAATTTGTCAGGAAATGGGTAGAAAGTTCAAAATTGCATTCTCAAATACCGACGAAGATACTGCCTTAACTTATATGCACGACATGGGTTTTATTCCTAAAATCCAAGATGGAAAACGTGGTTTTAAAGTAGTATTGGGCGGAGGTTTAGGTGCGCAACCAATGTTAGCTAAAACGTCTTTCGACTTTTTGGCTGCTGACCAAATTATTCCTTTCTTAGAAGCAACATTAAGAGTATTCGACCGTCATGGCGAAAGAAACTCTCGTCATAAAGCACGTATCAAATTCTTAATTCAAAAAATTGGTTTTGAAAAACTAACAGAATTGATTCAAGCAGAATGGAAATCTTTAAAAAGTAAATCATTCGAAGTTGATACTGAAACTGGAAAATGGAATGTAGAAGCAGATGCGTTGCCTTCTAAAACAGCTTCGGAAGTAGCTATAATGAATCAAGCAGCTTACGATTTGTGGAAAGCAACCAATACTTTCGAACAAAAGCAAACTGGTTTCTATGGTGTTTATGTTAGAATCTTGAACGGAAATATTCATTCAACAACTTCTCGTTCATTAATCGAACAATTAGAAGGCTATATTGCTGATGATGTAAGAGTAACCATCAATCAAGGTTTGATGTTGAAATTCGTTCCTGAAGCTAATCTATATTATGTATATTCAGTATTAGAAGCACATGGTTTTGCAGCAGCAGGTGCTAATTCGATGGCAAACATTACTGCTTGTCCTGGAACAGACACTTGTAATTTAGCGATTTCAGATAGTACAAACATTACTTCAAAATTAGAAGCCGTTATTACTGAAGACTTCCCTGAATTGATTCATAATAGCGATATTAAAATCAAGATTTCAGGCTGTATGAACTCTTGCGGACAACACGGTATGGCAAATATCGGTTTCCACGGTTCGTCTTTAAAAGCAGCTGATAAGCGTGTTTTACCAGCCCTACAAGTATTGTTAGGTGGTGGAACAGTAGGAGATGGCGTTGGGCGTGTAGCTGATAAAGTAATTAAAGTGCCTTCAAAACGTGGACCACAAGTATTGAGAGTAGTATTGAATAATTATGAAGAAAACGCTAACGAGGGCGAATACTTCAATGATTATTATGACCGTCAGGGTGAAAAATACTTCTATAATTTGTTGAAACCAGTAGCAGATTTAACTACTTTGAAAGAAGATGATTTTATCGACTGGGGTGCATCTGAACAATTCCAAACAGAAATTGGTGTTGGTGAATGTGCCAGCGTAATTATAGATTTAGTGGCTACTTTGTTATTAGAATCTGTAGAGAAAATGGATTGGACAAAAGCTGCTTACGATGAAAATCGTTGGGCAGATTCAATCTATCATGCTTATAGCGTATTTGTAAGTGCGGCAAAAGCTTTATTATTAGACAAATCGGTAAGTGCCTCTACTCAAAGTGGCGTAATTGATAAATTCGACGAGCAATTTGTGGCGACTGGTGAGATTTCTTTAAGTGGCAAAACATTTAAAGAATTGGTTTTACAAATTAACCAAAACGAACCTTCACAAGAATTTGCTACAAAATATGTAGAAGATGCTGAGGCTTTCTTGGCATTAGCAAAGGCATATCGTGACCAATTAACGTTGGTATAATTTACCTTTTATAGTAGAAATCAATCATCAATGGTGAGTGAATAGGCTTTATTCTGACCCTATTTATTCACCATTTGTATTTATAAGTAATTATGACTGGTTTAGAACATTTTAATACTTTAGACCCCAAACCTAAGCTAACAGTAGTGGGTGCAGGGCCGGGTGACCCAGATTTGATAACCCTTAAAGCCATCAAGGCTTTGAAGGATGCAGATGTGGTGCTGTATGATGCTTTAATTGATAATGAATTATTAGATTATTGTAAGCCTGATACAGAAAAAATTTATGTGGGTAAACGCCCAGGTGAAAGTCATTCACAAGATGCCATTAATTTTTTAATTGTTGAAAAGGCTTACATGTACGGACACGTGGTACGCTTAAAAGGTGGTGACCCTTTTATTTTTGGGCGTGGGATGGAAGAAATAGAATATGCAAAAGGCTTTGGTTTAGAAACAGCTTATATTCCGGGAATTTCATCGTCGGTAGCGGCTGCGGGTTATGCCAATATTCCTTTGACAACCAGAGGAGTAAGCGAAAGTTTTTGGGTAATTACTGGTACAAAAACAGATGGTTCGCTCTCAAAAGATTTAGAAATGGCATTACAAACGAGTGCCACCATTGTAGTATTGATGGGAATGAATAAATTAAGCCAAATGGCTGAAATTTGTAAAGCAATTGGCAAAGAAAATTTACCTGTAGCCATTATCCAAAATGGCACGACTAATCAACAAAAAGTAGGAATTGGCGTAGCAAAAGATTTGAAGGAAATAGCCGAAAACAATCAATTATCAAATCCAGCAGTGATTATTTTGGGTGAAGTAGTGAAATACGCTAATCTCACGGAGTTATCTGCTTTATCTAAAAATGCTGGGGGTAATCAGTAACTAATATAATTGCTCGTTTAAAACCTATAAGGATTTGAGTTTGAAAATCTTATTACTAGACAAAATACAAATCCTTATAGGTTTACTTAAATGGTTAATTGTAATTAACTCCTACTACGTTAATATTAGCTTCTTCAACAGAATCGGGAGATTTTATTCATCTAAACAGAGCTAACCTAACTCCCCAAAAACATCTAAAGCTGTTTTTTCATTCAGATTATTCTCAACATAAATCGTATATTTAATTGGAAATAAGAATTTCTACTAAGTTTTTATTAACTACAACAATTAAGTTTATGAAAGGGTTAGTCAATTTTGAATCAAATCAATTTTATCATATTGTTAATCATGCTGTTGGCAACGAAAATCTATTCCGTAATGCTGATAATTATAAATATTTTTTAGACCGCTACATTCATCATACTATTGATGCAATTGAAACTTATTCCTATTGCCTCATGCCGAATCATTTTCATCTACTTGTAAAGATTAAACCTTTGGAAGAGTTAAGGCAAAACGATAAGTTTGATAATGATGTACATAAATATGTGATGCAAAAAATCAGTAATCTGCTTAATGGATATGCCAAAGCTTATAATATTAGATTTAATAGAAAAGGAGCTTTATTTATAGACTACACTAAAAGGTTTTTGATTGATTCAGATGATTATTTCACTGCTACTGTTAATTATATTCATCAGAACCCTGTAAATCATGGATTTGTACCTGAATTACAAGATTGGTATTATTCTTCATATCATTCACTGCTTTCTGATAAAAATACTCGTCTAAAACGAGATGAAGTTATTGGTTGGTTTGGAAATAAAGAATACTTTAGAGAATTTCATCTACAGAATAAAATACCCCTCAATACTATTCTGGAATATTAATTTTCTTAAACCTTATAGGTTTTTAAAACCTATAAGGTTTCCATTTAACCGTTAGAATCCATTACTTTTGTATTCTAAAATACAACTTATGGATTTTGATACGTTATCAACAAAACGACAATCACAATTAATTGCTTTCGACCGTCTGCTTACGGTTATGGACGAACTTAGAGAGCAATGCCCTTGGGATAAAAAACAAACGATTGAATCGCTCAGACATTTAACAATTGAAGAAACTTATGAGCTTTCAGACGCTATCATTGAAGGCGATATGAAGGAAATTAAGAAAGAAATTGGTGACGTTATGTTGCACTTGGTTTTCTATTCAAAAATTGCTTCTGAAACGAATACTTTTGATATTGCTGATGTAATAAATAGTCTTTGTGAAAAGTTAATTCACCGTCATCCACATATTTATGGCGATGTAAAAGTTGAAAATGAAGAACAAGTAAAACAAAATTGGGAAGCTCTAAAGCTCAAAGAAGGTAATAAATCGGTTTTAGAAGGAGTACCGAAATCGCTTCCAGCTTTAGTAAAAGCAATGCGAATTCAGGAGAAAGCAAGAGGTGCTGGTTTTGATTGGGAAGAGAAACATCAGGTGTGGGAAAAGGTTGAAGAGGAAATGGATGAATTCAAGAATGAGTTTAACGTTGTTGACAACCAAGCAATTAACATTGAGAAAGCCGAAGCAGAATTTGGAGATTTACTATTTTCTTTGGTAAATTACGCAAGGTTTATAAACATCAATGTTGAAACAGCGCTGGAAAGAACTAATAAAAAATTTATCAAGCGTTTTCAGCATTTAGAATTAAGAGCAAAAGAACAAGGCAAAGCCTTACAAGATATGACCTTAGCTGAAATGGATGTGTATTGGGAAGAAGCCAAACGCCTCTAATCAACGAAGGACAAAAAGTCAAAATTTAATTTTGAGAGTGAAACAAATAAACCCGTCAGTCTTTGACCGACGGGTTTTTATTTTAATTTCAAACGATTACTTTTCCTAAAGCACATTCTCAATTTTATAAACCCAAGCATAATCACAAGGATTTTTGGCTGGAGAAAGTGCTGGCGGAGTAATGATTAATTTCCCAGCTTTTACACTACTTTTTACAGCTCCATTAAAACCTAATAATTGTACTTTACCTGATTTTACGCCTGAAACTGTTATTGGCGATTCTTGCCATTTTGTCGTAATTACGTATAAATCTTTTCCTTTGGCAGTGAAGTAAATTGTATTCTCCTTTTCAATTTTAGGAGCATTTGTCCATTTTCTTGTACCATAAATGGCATCTCCATTTACTTTCAACCATTTACCAATATCACGCAAACGTTGTTGCATTATTACAGGAATTGTTCCATCGGCAGCAGGACCAATATTTAACAATAAATTTCCACCACGAGCTACTTTATCCACCAAAATATGAATCAATTGTTCTGAAGTAGAGTAATCATCTAGCATTTCATTTCTACTGAACCCAAACGAAGAGCCAATGCCTCTACATTCTTCCCAAGGATGATTAATTTCCATGCCAGTAGAATTTTGGTCGTGAACTAAATCGTATTCTGTTGTATAAATTCCACCATGTTTGGCTCTTGTTTCTTTGCCCCAACGGTCGTTTACTACGATGTCATTTTTAGCTGGCGATTCATTATAAAGCCATGAGAGGAAAGCGGTACTCTTCCAAGTTTCCGAGGGATGGTCCCATTCGCCGTCCGTCCAAAGTACATCTGGTTTATAACGATTTACCAAATCTTTCATCTGTGGAATCATGTGTTCGTCAACGTACTTATTAACATTTTCTTTGTAAAGAGGATTAAACCATTCGTACAAAGAGTAATAATAACCCATCCGTAAACCTTTATCTCGAACAGATTTCATTAAATCGCCCGCTAAATCACGATGTGGATTTAAGTCAACTGAATTCCAATTCCAAGCTTCTTTACTTGGCCAAAGCGTGTAGCCTTCATGGTGTTTTGAGGTTAGCACAACATATTTTGCTCCTGCATCATCAAACACTTTTGCCCATTCATTCGGGTCAAAAAGTTCACATTTAAAGTCTTTTGTAAAATCTTGGTATTTAAAATCTTTCCCAAAAGTGTTATTATGAAATTTCGTAAAAGCCGCATAACTTTTACGATTTGGGTCAGAAATTCCTTTCCAATACCATTCTGAATAACGGTCATAAATACCTACACCATCTTTGGCAGTTGGTCCCCAAGCAGGAACAGAGAATAATCCCCAGTGAATAAATATACCAAATTTGGCATCTTCAAACCAAGTTGGTACTGGTCTGGAATCGATGGATTCCCAATTAGCTTCGTACTTTTTTTGTGCTTGTAAATCGCTAAAAATTAGCGAGAGGAAGAAAATAGCGAATAGTTTTTTCATAGTTAATTAAACATTTGTTTTAGAGTTTTACTCTTTCTAAAGTTTAATGTGGTTAAAAATACTCTACTTCTTTAAAGCATAAATTCTCACATAATCAATTTCCATTCTTTGTGGAAAAATACTTTCATCCACCCCTTTTGCTCCGCCCCAATTTCCACCAACAGCAAGATTCAGTAGTAAATGAAATTTTTTATCGAAAGGATACTCTGCAAAACCTTTACCCGTATTTTCAAAAGTAAAATACAGTTTTGAGTCGATGTACATTTCTATTTTTTGTGGAGTCCAATCTAAACGATATTCATGGAATGCTTTATCAAAATCATTTACCATCATTTCCTTGCCTTTTTGTGTTCCGATTACGTGGTTAAAAGCTTTTGTATGTACGGTTGCATGTACATTGCCTGGGGCGTAACCAACGTGTTCCATAATGTCTATTTCTCCATTATCAGGCCAGAATTTATCACTATAATTTTGTTCTGAAGCCAACATCCAAATGGCAGGCCAAGTACCTCTTCCGAAGGGAAGTTTAGCTTTTATTTCAAAACGTCCGTACAGAAAATCACCTTTCCCTTTCGTTACTAAACGAGCAGAAGTATAAGTGTTTTTATCGAAATTCTCTTTGATGGCTTCGATGATGAGTTTGCCATTTTCTACTCTGGCATTCTTCAGGTTTTCTTTGGTATAATACTGTAATTCATTGTTTCCCCAACCTCTTCCGCCAACATCATAATTCCATTTAGTAGGGTCGGGCAAGCCTTCATAATCAAATTCGTCTGACCAAACGGGTTTACTTTCGAAATGATAAACAAATGGAAGAATTTCTTTTGGCGTTGAATGCTTGGCTAATTGCGCAATCGCATTGTTTGAGTAGCTGAGAGAAAGCATGATCGAAATGCCAGAAAGTATGCAGTATTTTAGTTTGTTCATAATTAAATGTTTTGAGATTGAGCTTTAATTTACCAATAAACTATCAATTAACTATCTGTGTTTGTTTTGTAAAGCTATCTTTTTTAGGTGCTTTTGTGTAATTTTAAGAATGCTTTTAAATAAGCTTTGGACTGCAATACTTCGTCAAAAATCATATTATCCAATAATTTATAGAAGAATAATTCATGGACTTTAAACTTGTTTCAGAATATAAGCCAACGGGTGACCAACCACAAGCGATTGAAAAATTGGTTGAAGGCGTTCAGAATGGCGAACAATCACAAACGCTTCTAGGAGTAACGGGTTCGGGAAAAACTTTTACGGTTGCCAATATGATTACGCAACTCAATCGCCCGACCTTGATTTTAAGTCATAACAAAACTTTGGCGGCACAGCTTTATGGAGAATTCAAGCAGTTTTTTCCAGAAAATGCCGTAGAGTACTTTGTTTCTTACTACGATTATTATCAGCCCGAAGCTTTTATCGCTTCTACGAATACTTATATCGAAAAAGACCTTGCTATTAATGAAGAAATTGACAAGCTTCGTTTGGCAACTACTTCGGCTTTGATGTCAGGACGAAGAGACGTTATCGTAATTGCTTCGGTTTCGTGTATTTATGGTATGGGAAATCCAGAGGAGTATCGCAAAAGTATTCTTCGTTTTGGCGTGGGTGAAATCATTTCTCGTAATCAATTTCTGTATCGTTTGGTCGAAATTCTGTATGCCCGTACCGAAGTGGAATTTACTCGTGGTACTTTCAGAGTAAAAGGCGACACGGTGGATATTTGCTTGCCTTATGCTGATTTTGGTTATAGAATTATTTTCTTTGGCGATGAAATTGAAGCCATTCAACGTATAAATCCACAAACTGGCAAGAAGATTTCGGAAGAAAAAATGATTGCGATTTTCCCTGCCAATCTTTTTGTGACTGGACGAGATGTGTTGATGAACGCCATCAATTATATTCAAGATGATTTGGTTTCTCAAATCAAGTTTTTTGAAAGTGAAAACCGATTATTAGAAGCTGAACGTATTAAACAAAGAACTGAATTTGATTTAGAAATGATGCGAGAATTGGGCTATTGCTCAGGCATTGAAAACTATTCTCGTTACTTCGACCAACGCAAAGCTGGGCAAAGACCTTTCTGTTTATTAGATTTTTTCCCTGAAGATTTCATTTTGGTCGTTGACGAAAGCCATGCTACAATGCCACAAATTCGGGCAATGTGGGGAGGCGACCGTTCCAGAAAAGAAGCTTTGGTGGATTATGGTTTCCGTTTGCCTTCGGCGATGGATAACCGTCCGCTTACTTTTCAAGAATTTGAAAATATTACTGGTCAAACGGTTTTCGTTTCAGCCACGCCAGCCGATTATGAATTAAGGCGTTCGGAAGGAGTTGTGGTAGAGCAAATCATTCGCCCGACAGGATTGCTCGACCCAGAAATTGAAGTACGACCAAGCTTGAATCAGATTGATGATTTGTTAGAAGAAATCTATCTCAGAATAGAACGCCAAGAAAGAGTTTTGGTAACAACTTTGACCAAAAGAATGGCGGAGGAATTATCTAAATACTTGGATAAAGTAGGCGTAAAATGTCGATATATTCACTCAGAAGTAAAGACTTTAGATAGAGTTGAAATTTTGCGAGAACTCAGAATGGGTGTTTTTGATGTATTGGTAGGCGTAAACTTATTGCGTGAAGGTTTAGATTTACCAGAAGTATCTTTGGTAGCGATTATGGATGCCGACAAAGAAGGCTTCTTGCGTGATATTCGTTCCTTGATTCAAACAATAGGACGTGCTGCCCGAAACGACCAAGGCAAAGTATTAATGTATGCCGACAGAATTACGGGTTCGATGGAAAAAGCCATTGATGAAACCAACCGCAGAAGAGCGATTCAGATGGAGTACAATACGGCTAATGGCATTACACCAAAAACCATTTTGAAATCGAAAGAGAAAATCATGGAGCAAACTTCTATTGCGGATGTAATGGGCAAACCGAAGAAAACCAATTACTATGGCGAAAGCAAAGAAGTAGCGATGGCGGCCGACCCAGTAATGGCTTATATGAGTAAAGATGAATTACAAAAGCAATTGAAAAAGGTAAATGCCGACATGGAAAAAGCTGCCAAGGAGTTAGATTTCGTTATAGCAGCCAAATTGCGTGATGAAATGTTGGGCTTGAAGAAGATGATTGCGGAGAAATAGTAATCTTTATTTTAAGCTTGAATGGTTGACTGAAACAGAATGCCAAAGAATATTCTATCTTTAAATAATAGTGTTATCTTTCATTTAGGGTGCGACTTAAGTCGCACCCTAAATGAAAGATTTGAATAATTACGTTTAAACGTGAATGCCTTTATCCATTTATTAGAATAACAAGTTTCCTAATCATCAACCAAAACTAAACAATGAAAAAATCCTTACCACTCTTCATCCTTTGTATTTTTCTCTGTCGTATGAGCTTTGCTCAGCAAGAAATTGTGAATGAACTCAACCAGAAGTATGCAAAATACACGGCTATTTCTGATAAAATTTGGCAATTCGCAGAGCCAGGTTATTTGGAAGATAAAACCTCAGAATTATTAATTTCCGAATTAACCAGTGCTGGCTTTGAAGTAAAAAGAGGCGTTGGCGAAATGAAAACCGCCTTTGTCGCTACTTATGGTTCGGGCTATCCTACAATCGGTATTTTGGCAGAAATGGATGCTTTGCCCGGTTTGTCGCAAGAAGCTGTTCCGTATCGAAAAGCCAAATACGTAAATGCCTATGGACACGGTTGCGGACATAATCTTTTTGGCGTAGGTTCGGTAGCGGCGGCGATTGCTACCAAAAACTGGATGGAAAAAGCCAAAATCAAAGGAACAATTCGCCTCATTGGTACGCCTGCCGAAGAAGGTGCTGGCGGAGGCAAAACCTATTTAGTGAAAGAAGGCGTTTTCAAAGACATTGATGCTGTTTTGCATTGGCATCCGGGCGATAATAATAATGCAAGTCCGAATTCTTCATTAGCGTACAGAGTAGCCAATTTTAGTTTTTCTGGCTTGGCGGCACACGCTTCGGCGAGTCCCGAAAAAGGGCGTTCGGCTTTGGATGCCGTTGAAGCCATGAATTATATGGTAAACCTCATGCGTGAACATATTTCGCCCGAAACAAGGATTCATTATGTTATCAAAAATGGTGGGCTTACCTCAAACATCGTTCCTGATTATGCCATGGTAGAGTACACCATCAGAAATCCAACGGCACAAGGTTTAGAAGAAATCTGGAAAAGATTAATGAAAACCGCAGAAGCAGCCGCTTTGGGAACAGAAACTAAAATGAACTATGAAATTTTGGCAGGACTTTACAATTTATTGCCAAACGATGTATTAGCCAAAGAAATGCAAAAGAGCTTAGAAAAAGTAGGCGGTGTAAAATATACCCCCGAAGAAACAGAATTTGCAGAAAAAATCCGTTTGACCGTCAATTCACAAAGTCTTGCTCCACTTACTGCAGCACAAGAAGTAAAACCCTATACTTCTGGCTTAGCATTTCCAGCTTCAACAGATGTAGGCGATGTTAGTTGGGTTACGCCAACAGCAGGTTTATCAACCGCTACTTGGGTGACGGGCGTACCAGCACACAGTTGGCAAGCTGTTGCTTGTAATGGCATGAGTATCGGGCATAAAGGTATGATAAATGCCGCTCAGACGATAGCTTTAACAGCTCAAAATCTCTTCAAAGACACTAAATTAATCGAACAATCGAAAGAAGAATTATATAAAAGACGTGGCGCCAAAGTTTTTGAATACAAATCTTTAGCAGGTGATAGAAAGCCTCCTTTGGATTATAGAAAGTAATTAATGTTAAATAACTCTCTGTGATTCTGTGTGCCACAGAATCACAGAGAGAAACAAAAAACTTTGATTACTAAAGGGATATTTTTTGTAATTTGCTATTAAAATAATTCAAGGATATGCAAACACTAACATATAATTTTGATAAGCGTATAGAGCAGTCAATTATGATGCTTCGTCAACAAAAACACCTTGCAGGTTTTCCTTTTATGATTGAAGGGAAGGGAGAACTATCTTTAAATCAAGCCTACATGGAATACCCTGATGGTCATATTGAAATTGTGGAGTTTAGTAATGATTTTAGAGATTACTCATCTGTTAGAAAATTAAGTAACACGGAGATTGCTATTATCCGCTCAAAATATCATCTTGAAAATGCCTAATTTATTTGTCATAACTGGTGCAAATGGAGCAGGAAAATCAACACTTTCAAAAGACTTACTTCCTCAAGAATTTTCTTTACTAGACGTTTTTGATGGGGATAAATTTTTTGTTGAAAAGTTAAAAGCAATATTTCCTTCTCAAATAAAATCGCCCAAATATGCAAGAGACTTGGCCTTCCAAGCAACTGTTGAGGCATTTGAAAGTTTAGTAGAAAATGCAATCAAAGAGAACAAAAATTTTGCTTACGAAGGCCATTTTAGCACAGCTTCTCCATGGAAAACTATTGAACAATTCAAAATAGCAGGCTATAGAATTACGATGTTTTTTCTAATGGTTGATAACGTAGAGTTATCTCAAAAAAGGGTATCAGAAAGAGTAAAAACAGGTGGGCATTATGTTACTTCTAAAGAAATTGAGAAAAATTATTACGGAAATCTTATACAACTAAATTCTCATTTTGATCTATTAGATGAGTTGATTATAGCTGATAATTCACAACTTAATTCTCCAAGTTTATTGTTCCATTATTCGAATCAGGAGCAATTATTTAAACAAAGTTTATTGCCCAATTGGTTTGAAACATACTTGACAAAGATTTGTTTTCCTTCATAGAATCACAATTCACTCATTCACAATTATAAAACATGTACAAAGTTTACGGCATTGCCAATTGCGACACCATGAAAAAAGCCATGACTTGGCTAAAAGAAAATGATATTCCTTTTGAATTTCATGATTATAAAAAGAAAGGAATTGATAAAGAAAAAGTACAAGAATGGCTCACACAAAAGCCTTGGGATGTATTAATCAATCGTGCAGGAACTACTTGGAAAAAACTCAGCGAAGAAGAAAAAGCAACAGATGCTGAAACAGCTACGGAATTGATGTTAGCAAAACCTTCCATGATTAAACGACCAATTATTGAAGGCAAAAATATCGTAATGATGGGCTTTAATGCGGATAATTATCAAGAAGTTTTTAAGTAGGTAACTTCTTTTCAGAAACAAATATGAAAGGAGTAAATCAACAAAGGTTACGCTGAATGGAATTATATCCACTTTGCGTAACCTTTGTTTTTAATGTCAAATTCTTTAAATTAATTAGAACGAACTTCTCCTCCTAAATTCGATTTAACGTTTCTTTGGGTAGGATTACCTTTATAATTAATCGTTCCGCCAGTCCATGCTGAAGCGTCTAATGTTTTGCTTGCACTTACCTGTGCAACGCCTCCAGTATTGGCTTTTATTTCTATGTCTTCACTTACTAAATTATAAGCATACAATTCGCCTCCAGTATTTACTCTTGTTTGCTGAAATTGCGCTTTACCTTCTAGGTTTACAATAGCACCTTGTACACTCGATAATTCTAAATTATTAACATTTACATTCAATTTCACCGTTGCCCCAGATGTTGCATCTATCAATAAACGATTTCCCGATAATGTCTGTTGCGCCTCTAATTCTGCTCCACGACCTACTTTAATGCTTGATAATTCACTGATATATTCTACTCTTACTTTAAATAACTTCTGCGTACTGGCTTTCCTTTTGTTATTATCTTTATCGGTCAATTGTTTGAAGATTTTAGTTTTAACCGAAAGCTCATCTCCAGAAACAGCTACTGTTAAATCTTCAAGATTTGCACCATTCAAAGCTTCAGTTGTTATTTTATTCACTTTGCCTTTTACTAATTCTACTTGCATAATGCCTTGCATATCTATTTTATTGAACGATTGCAAAGTAACATCCTGACTTTGTTGTGCTAAAACGATTGACGACACAGAAGTCAATAATAACACGAATACACTTCTTATTTTTCTCATATCCTTAATTTGCTTATTGTGAATGATTTGTTGAAAACTATCACTTAGATGCAAAAAAGAACGCTCAGGTTGTATGGATTAGTACTTAAAATCTTCATAAAACAAGAATTCCGTACATTAAAGCATCGGTTTTACCCTAAATCTTGCTCTAACATACGGAAATACAGCTTAACATTTGTATAGTTTACGCTTAATATAATTAATTCCGCCCAATCACAAGAGGAATTACTTTCAATGAATTATCAGCAATAATTCTTAAGAAAAATGTACCTGAATTTTGTTTTGATACGTCAAATTCAGCACTATACTTGCCATCATTTTTTATTAATTCTTTAGACGAAATCGTTACACCCATAATGTTTATCATTTCTGCATAAACATATTTTGGATTATTGGGCGTGCTAAATTCTACTTTAAATGATTCTGGTGCTGGGTTCGGATAAATCCTTGCCGTTTCTACCGAATTTATTTCTTCATCAGTGGCTGTTACAGTGAAAGTATAGCCTTCAGAGAAAACAGAACAACCGTTTACATCCGTTACTTTTGCCATGTAAACACCCGTTTGAAGTGGAACAATGGTATTAGTTGTTGCATCAGTAATAATATTCCCGCTCAAGTACCAAACTGGATTTGAACCAGAAGACAGACTTAATGTTGTGCCATCTAATTTTACTGCTGGAATTACTGGTGCAATCACTGTTCCTGTAATTGTCGTAGAAGTAGCCGAGCAAAAGCCATTCTCTGTGACTTTTACACTATAATTACCTGTTTTTTCTACTGAATAAGTTGTTGTTGTTGCACCAGTAATATTTTGTCCGTTCAACAACCATTGGTAGGTATAATTTGTACCTGTGCTGGCTGTTAATAATTTTGAATCATCCTGACAAATACTGAATGAACTTGAAGGCGTAATGATTACTTTCGGAGCGGCTTGTGTAGTGATTGGCACTTCTACTCTATTACTTGGACAACCATAAGATTTCACTTTCATATCGTACAAATAATAATAACCCGTTTTAATCGTCGAACCATTAAATACTGCTCCAGTAATACTGATTACGTTAGGAATCGTGAATGGATAACCAACAATATCAGTTCCAGAAACGGTTGAATTGGCATTCAGGTTTGTTCTATAAATAGAAGCTCCATCTGTACATTCCTGTGATAAAATATAGGTTCCCGCTGCTGGAATTGACAAATTCAAAGGCAAGACAACTCCTTGGTCTGTTAAATCATCTATCAATTGATTACTCGAACGTGTTGAATTGGCTGTAGTACGAGTTGGCGTTACATCCAATGTTACCGATGAAATTGGCGTAGAATCCGACTGACGATAAATGGTAAAAGTAATTTTTCCAGCCGTTCCGATATATACTCTTGCACTTTCAATCACCAAAGGAGTTTGAGTAACAATGATTGGTTCTGGCCCGAAGGTTTCATAATAAGTACCTCCGCCAAAAACATATTTATCTTTAGCTCCGACCGAACCTGAAATATCATTTACTCCGACATAAATTTTAGAGGCTGTAGTTGGCTTATTAAATGTGCCAGTATTACCTGTGAACAATAAATTTCCACCTGTTTGGGCATCATACCAAAGTAAAGTAGATGTTTCTGTACCTTTTATACTCAAAGCAGTTGCGCCTTCACAAACTGTAGCTTGAGCTGTTGTTGGTGCTGTTGAAGCGGTTACTTGTCGGACAAAACTTTTACTATTATTAGTAATATCTTGATCGGTTGATAAATTTACTTTTACTTCAAAAGTATAACTAGCACCTACTTTTGCTGTGAAACTTCCATCTAATACAAGCGTTCCTTCGCTAAAAGTACTTAGTTGATTTTTGTATGTCCCTGTAAGTGTTGCTACAATACTTGTTCCATCTAAAACATTTACTGTAACAGGAATATTTTGTTGAGCCGTCGTTCCAATATTTCTCAAAGAAACAGAAACCGTACCCGACGATGAAGCACAGAAAGTATTTGTTTCAGGTTTGATTAAATCAACTACGGCAATATCAATACTTGGACGAACAAATTCAATTTTATAATCTTGCGTAACTCCCTGAGCATAAGTTCCACAGCTACTAATGTTGGCAGTTCCTAAGTTTTCAGCAGCAATCACTCTTACAAGTGTACTGTTTCCAATTGTTAAACCCGAAGGGGCAGTTATTGTAGCTTTAAAAGTAGTTACTCCTACAAGTTCTCCAGAACTTGTCGTTAATTCTGTAGCTTCTTCAAATGTACCATTCGCATTCCAGTCAACATAAACATTTACTTTTTTTGTCGAAGTACTTTTTAAACTAATTTCCAAAGGAATACTTTGTGAAGAAGCAATTTTATAATCAGCTGTCAAGTCGCCTAATTTTACACTTTCAATATTGTTTTGAATCGTCGTTGGTGTAGAAGCACAGTATTCTGTACCGCCAATTCCGCTGAGAATCAAAGCGTAATCTTGTGTATTATTTTTCAAAGTACTTTTATGGCTAACTGTAATGGTATAACTTTTTCCAGGAATTGCATTTGGAATCAGAATTTGTTCAACGTTATCTCTGATATTATCTCCTCTTGTAGCTAATGCACTAGGCTGGTCAGGATTCAAAATAAAAGGCAAAGAAGTATTGCTTCCATCCGAAATTCTAATGTCTAAATCATTAATCAATTTGGGAGTACGATTATTCAAATTAGCAACACTTGCAGTCGTAACTGTTCCTTCTGGGTCTGTCCAGCAAATAGTTGCTGTTAATGCACCTTTTCCAGAAGCTGTTACTTTTTGCGTAAAAGTAGCTCCATTAGCCAAGGTTCTTTCTGAAATGTCGTAAGATTTATCAGCATTCAGAATTACTTTCGCTGCTTTTTCCATGTTCAACAAACCCCAGCCATAGATATAATCTGGACCAGCATTTCCCGCATCATCAGCCGTGTGTAATACTAAACCCTTCAATGTTGAAGAGCGCATCAATAAACCATCATTTTTTTGAGCATACAATTCTTGTAACAGCAGAATACTTCCAGCAGCTTGTGGTGACGACATTGAAGTACCACTGTAAATAGTATAACTAGAATTAGAAGCATTAGAACTTGAAAGCAGATTTACACCAACCGCTACAATATCAGGTTTAATTCTACCATCATCTGTTGGTCCCCAACTACTAAAAGAAGAGATTTTAATATCAGAAGATTGCTGAGGTGCTTTTCCATTTGTGCCGCTTACAGCACCAACTGTTAAAATATTTTTAGCTGTACTGGTTGTTGCTAAAATATCATAGCCATCATTCTTACTTCTTGCTACCGAACTCGTATCGCTTGAAGTACCTAAATAATAATACTCACCAGCAGAAGGCCCTGTTTCGTCACGATTATTTCCTGCTGATTTTACGATAAGATAATATGGCGCATTATTGGCAATTTTATCCCAAGATTGCGTATTGCTATCGTAAAATCCAAATTTATAATCTTCTGTTTGGCTGATACTTGTGTTGCCATACCATGACCAACGACTACGAGTATCGTCATAACTCCAACCTGCTAAAAAGCCATAAGAGTGATTGGACACTAATAATCCCGTAGCGGCAGCAGTCATTTCAGCATTATCACTGGTAAAATCCCAAGCTTTTAAACTTGCTCCAAAAGACATTCCTCTGGCAAGTGGCGAAACGCCCTGTGCTATCAATGTACCTGCTACGTGTGTGGCATGAATATTCGTGCCCGTTGTTTTATCTTGTTGAGTTACCCTCGATGTTAACTCTTGATGGGTTGAAAGTACTGCACCACCATCCCAGATGCCTAATTTGTTTTTAACAGAAGCACTACTTCCATTCAAGGATAAGCCCAAAGAACCTCCTGAATAAAGCTGGTCGGTACGAGTAGTTGTGGCGGCTTGCGCATTACTTTCTGTGGCTAAGTAAAGCGGATGTCCTGTTTCATCAATTCCATATAATTTAAAAAAACGGTTGTTCTTTAAATTACCACTCAATTGCCATTTCTTTTCTGTAGCGATTTTTACGGCTTTCTGATAGTTATTATCTTGAACTGTAGATAATTCCGAAGATAAACTTTGTAGTCTTTTTTGTTGAGAACTATTGTACAATTCTCTTTCTTGCCCGAAGGAAGTAAATACTAAAAGTAAGAGTGTCAGTGTAAGTAGTTGTTTCATGATATTTACTTGTTAATGGATAGGTAACACTTCTCCGAAAATAAGGATTCTGTGTTGTTAGACAACCACAATCTACGAAGCGTTGCGTTGTTGTTAGATTATTCTTTTACTTAATCTTTTAAACCTACGATTATCAAGTGATTATAGCTTTAGTGATGAAAATGTATAAAAAACAAAAAGGAAATTACTCTTTTTTAGGCAAAGTAAAAACTGCATAAAAACAAAGCTGTACCAAGAAGCCCCATAATTGAGGTTTCCTTGTACAGCTTCACAAATAAAAAAATCATCAATCCTTAGCTAAACAACTAAGACCTGATGATTTTCTTTATAGTTTCTCGAATACGCAAGAATATTGTCTATGCTTCTTTCGGAAGGTTGTTGAAAACTTTTATCTAGACCTGCTTTCACATCAAGCATATCTAAATAAAATTCTAACATCTCAGAATCATGGACTAGTCCGTCCTGAATCATAAGATTTTCCTCTTCCGTTGTTTCTTGATAGACGTAACGGATAACGTCATGCTGCGTAAAGGTTTGTATCATAGCTCGGAGAATGTTTACTCATCATTTTGCGTAGATTTATCAACGCATAACGCATTCTTCCTAGTGCCGTGTTAATGCTTACGCCTGTAGCGTCTGCAATTTCCTGAAAACTCATATCTTCGTAATGACGCATCACAAGCACTTCTCTTTGCGTGTCAGGAAGACGTTTAATCAGGTCTCTTAGATGTGCGTGCGATTCTTCACGAATTTGCAAATCTTCGTAAGAATCTTCTGCAAAATCTAATGTATTAAACACACTGCTACCATCTTCGAATACGACATTTGGATAGCGTTTATCACGACGGAAATAGTCAATCGCCATGTTGTGTGCAATTCTAAGCACCCAAGGCAAAAACTTTCCTTCATCATTGTATTTTCCCGAACGAAGCACGTCAACAGCTTTAATGAAAGTATCTTGCATTAAATCTTCGGCCACGAAGGTGTCTTTAACAATTAAGTAAATCGTAGTATAAACTTTGGATTTGTATCGGCGAACAAGAGTTTCAAATGCCTTTTCGTCACTGTTTTTTATATAGCGTGATACAAGCTCGCTGTCGTTAACATGGATTTTTTCCATTTTGATAAATCTATTTAGTTAACGTAAAGCTTTATATCATATTATATCTCCTATATTTTTATTTAGTGAATTTTAGAAACTCTTTTTAGTAGTTGTTAAGAAAGGTTGATTCAAAGATAGTTGTTGTAATATTAATTCCAAAAAAAATGCTAAACTTTTTAAAAGCGTTAACAAATATTAACAACATGGTTTTCGTTTAGGCATTCTTTCTTAAATATGTTCTAAATATATACAAAATTTAATCATTGTTGAAGGTTTTCTGACAAAATTTTATTCTTTTGAGCAAAATTGCTCAGTTTCTAGCTAAGTCTTATTTCTTAAATTTTGTTAAAAAATATTACTTTTTATCTTCCGCAATATCTCAAAAACAATAGTGTTTGTCTGCGCTGAAATGTACTGTCCTGAGCCTTCACCAATATTTTTTGTGTAAATTGCAGTATCAACTAATCTTAATTTCTGTATGAAAAAATTCAGCTTCATCACTTTTATACTTTTACTTTCTCTGATTACTCAACTTAAAGCTCAAAATCTTTTCCCAAATGCCAATCAGCGTTGGGTCGATTCTGTTTTTAATAAACTTTCTGTCGATGAAAAAATTGGACAATTAATGATGCCTCGTGGTAATTATAGTTATGATTACGATACAGCTCGTTTATATAAAATTGTAAGAGATTATCATGTGGGTGGATTTGTACTGTTCCGCAACCGTCCAACAGCGCAAGCCTTGTTAGTAAATAAACTACAAGCAATGTCTAAAGTACCTTTAATGATTGGAATGGATTTGGAATGGGGACTAGAAATGCGTTTAGATAGCACAGTTCGTTTCCCATATCAAATGACTTTAGGAGCCATGCAAGGAAACGAACAATTGTTAGAAGAAATGGGTTTGCAAATTGCTCAACAATGTAAGCGAATGGGCGTACATGTAAATTATGCACCAGTAGTTGATGTTAATAATAACCCGAATAATCCTGTCATCAATTTCCGTTCTTTTGGTGAGAACCGTGAAAAAGTAACTTCAAAAGCCTTGGCTTATATGCGTGGTTTGCAAAAAGGAGGAATTATTACTTCTGCTAAACACTTTCCGGGACATGGCGATACCGGCGTTGATTCGCATACAGATTTACCTGTAATTCCACATAATCGTACTCGTTTAGATTCTTTAGAACTTTTTCCTTACAGAACATTAATCGAAAATGGTTTGCAAGGGGTAATGGTAGCACATTTAAGTATTCCTTCGTTAGATTCTACTAAAAATCTTGCTTCTACTTTATCTAAAAATATTGTTACAGATTTATTAAGAAAAGATTTAAGCTTTAAAGGATTGGTTTTTACAGATGCGATGGATATGCAAGGGGCTGTGAAATTCTTTCCAGAAGGCACTGCCAATGTAAAAGCGATTTTAGCTGGTAATGATATTTTAGAAACTTTTATAGATGTTCCTGCTGCTTTTAATGCCATCAAAAAAGCCTTAGAAAAAGGAGAAATTTCGCAAGCAGATATTGATTTAAGAGTAAAGAGAATCCTAACAGCAAAAGCTTGGGCAGGTTTAGACCAGTACAAACCGATAGAAACAAAAAATCTGATTGCTGATTTGAATCCTAAAAAATCAGAAGTATTGAACCGTACTTTTGCGGAAGAAACCGTTACTTTATTAAAAAATGAAGAGAATATTATTCCCTTAAAAAACCTTGATACTTTAAAAATTGCTTCGTTGAATATTGGTAATCCGACTTTCGGAAGTAAAAAACCTACTGATTTTCAGAAAATGCTTTCAAATTATACCGATGTTCAGCATTTTAATTTAGATGAAAACTCAAGCAATGAAGCCATTCAAGCAATTAGAGATTCTTTGAAAAACTATAATTTGGTTTTAATGGCAGTAAACGGACAATCGGTTCGTCCTGCTAAAAATTACAGTATTCACCCTAAAATTCAAGAATTGGTGAAAGAATTTGCCAATTCGTCTAAAACAATCGTCTCTCTTTTTTCAAATGCTTATACTTTATCAAAATTTGAAAACTTAGATAAAGCCAAAGCCTTGATTACTACTTATCAGGAAAGTCCGCAAATGCACGAATCTGTTGCTGTAGCTGAATTGATTTTCGGTGCAATCGGCGCCAAAGGGAAATTGCCAGTAGGTGTAAATATGACTTTCAGGTATAACGACGGTATCAAAACTGAACCATTAAAACGTTTTCAATATGCTGTGCCTGAAGCGGTTGGAATTGACACAAAATTCTTAACAAGTAAAGTTGATTCTATCGTCAATGAAGCCATCAAACAAAAAGCTACGCCGGGAGCTGTTGTTTTAGTTGCTAAAAATGGCAAAGTGATTTTGCATAAAGCCTACGGAAAACAAACTTATGAAGGTAATCAAACAGTTACAACCAACGATTTATATGACTTAGCTTCTATTACCAAAATCAGTACTTCTGTACCTGCGATGATGAAAATGGAAGACGAAGGCAAATTTACTTTGAATACTACGATGGGAGAATTGATTCCTGAATGGGCAAACTCAAATAAAGCACCTTTGGTTTACAAAGATATTTTTACACATCAAGCTCGCCTAAAAGCTTGGATTCCATTTTGGATGGATTGTATTGATTCTACCAAAATGGTATTAGCCAGTAAAATTTACAAAGAAAAATATTCTGATAAATACGCTATTACTTTCTGGGATAAATTATTCCGTCATAAAAAGGCTTTGGCTAGAATGTGCCAAATTATTCAAACGGATAAAGCCCTTTGGAAAGATTGTATCAATTTGGTAAAAGACCCAACCATTTGGAAATCAAAGACTTTTTCTTACACCAAATCGGGCGATTATTCTGTACAAGTAGCTGATAATTTGTGGTTGCATAAAGACTATAACAAAACCGTTTATAAAGCCATTGAAGATTCTCCGCTGAGAGAGAAAAAGGAATATGTTTATTCAGATTTATCTTATTATATGTACCCAAAAATCATTCCTCGCCTAACAGGGAAAGATTTTGAATCGTTCTTAAAAGATACTTTCTATAAACCTTTGGGCGCAACTACGCTGACTTATAATGCTCGTGAACATTTCCCTTTATCAAGAATTGTACCTACAGAATATGATTCTCTGTATCGTAAAACGCTAATTCATGGACGAGTACACGATGAAGGGGCTTCTATGTTAAATGGAATTTCGGGTCATGCAGGGCTTTTTGGTACTGCACAAGATTTGGCTAAATTGATGCAGATGTATCTTCAAAATGGATATTATGGTGGCACACAATTTATCAAGGAATCTACTATGAAAGAATGGACAGCTTATCCTTTTTCAGTGGAAGAAAACAGTAGAAGAGGCATAGGTTTCGATAAACCAGACCGCAAGCGTGCAGGCATCAGTGCGGCAGCAAGTGCTAGTGCTACTAGTTTTGGGCACTCTGGCTTTACGGGTACTTATACTTGGGTTGACCCTGAACATCAATTGGTATATGTTTTTCTTTGCAATAGAGTATATCCAACAAGAAACAATTCTAAACTTTCTGACTTGAATGTAAGAACAAATATCAACGAAGTAATTTATCAGGCAATTAAGAAAGGAATATAATTGATTTGAAGATGTGTCAATTTGAAGATTAATATTTTAAATTGACACATCTTTTCAAAATCTGGAAATGTTTTAATCTGATAATTAATATTTAAAAATTATTACATTTTTCCAGAATCAAAAGATACTTCAATTTCATAATTAACATTTTCAAATCACTTTCTTTACAACTTCATCAAAATATCTTTAATTTCTGCTCTTTTCTGGTAATTCTCGTCGAAGTGAACGAACTCTATTTTACCGTTCTTGCCAATTACGTAAGTTGCAGGTACTGGTAACATCCAATCTCCCTGTTGTTTTTGCAAATCTAAGCCATAGCCTTTGTACTTAGTTTGTAATTCGGGCGACATCTCATACGCTACCTTCCACTGTTTCATGATTGCTCTGTCTTTATCATAAATAATTGAAAACGTAGCCTTTGTTTTTTCAACGGCTTTACTGATAGATTCTTCTGGTTCTGGCGTTATGGCAACTACCGTGGCATTTTTCGCAGAGAAATTGGGTAATGCTTCTTCTATCTGACTCATATATTTATTACAGTACGGACACCAAGCTCCCCGATAGAACATCACGACTACCTTTCCTTTTTTCGTTAATTCTTTTAAACTAACAATATTTCCTACGTGATCTTTCGCTGTAAAATCGGGTGCTTTATCACCAATTTTTAATGCTGTTGGGCCATCTTGGGCAAAAACTGATAAAACACTGATTGTTAGCAGAATTATTAATAATTTTTTCATTTATTTTGTTGATTTTAGTTGATTTTTCCTCACAAATTTCAAAGATTTTCTTTTCTTGGAAGGTAAGCTTGCTGACATTTAGAAAAATGTTTTCACAATCCATTTTTAAGCAGTATTTTTACCGATAAATTCACAGGTTATTGATGAATTTATAACAATTTGTTGATTTTCTTTAACAGAACCAACCATGTACGGCTTTTTAACCCGTGCAATCTTCTAATAAAATGGCAACAGCAACTTTCACGCTCGAAAGAGATACCGAAATTTTCAACTTGATTAATCAAGAAGCTCACCGTCAGGAGTACGGTATCGAATTGATTGCTTCAGAAAACTTTACTTCAAAGCAAGTAATGGAAGCTCAAGGCTCAGTTTTGACAAACAAGTATGCAGAAGGACTACCAGGCAAACGTTATTATGGCGGATGCGAAGTAGTTGACCAAGTTGAAACAATTGCTATCGAGCGTGCAAAAGCATTGTTCGGTGCTACTTGGGCAAACGTTCAACCACACTCTGGTGCACAAGCAAACGCTGCGGTTTTCTTGTCTTTCTTGAACCCAGGCGATAAAATTTTAGGTTTCAACCTTTCGCATGGTGGTCACCTTTCGCATGGTTCTCCAGTAAACTTTTCTGGTAAATACTTCCAAGCATTTTTCTACGGTGTAGAAGAAGAAACAGGATTGATTGATTGGGATAAAGTAGAAGCTACCGCTTTGAAAGAACAACCAAAATTGATTATCTGTGGTGCTTCGGCTTATTCTCGTGATTGGGATTATGTACGTTTACGTGCTATTGCAGACCAAGTAGGTGCTATTTTATTAGCAGATATTTCTCACCCATCGGCTTTGATTGCTAAAGGTTTATTAAACAACCCAATGCAACATTGCCATATCGTAACGACAACTACTCACAAGACTTTAAGAGGTCCTCGTGGTGGTTTGATTATGATGGGTCAAGATTTTGAAAATCCATTCGGTTTAAAAACCTTGAAAGGGGAATTGAAAACAATGTCAGCTTTATTAGATGGCGGAGTTTTCCCAGGTACACAAGGTGGTCCATTAGAACACGTAATTGCCGCTAAAGCAATTGCTTTCGGAGAAGCCCTTACTGACGACTTCCAAATTTATGCTGAACAATTGCAGAAAAATGCCAAAGTAATGGCTCAAGCATTTGTTGATAAAGGATATAAAATTATCTCTGGCGGAACAGATAATCACTTAATGCTTATCGACTTACGTCCAAAAGGATTAACAGGTAAATTGGCCGAAAACACATTGATTAAAGCGGATATTACTATCAATAAAAACATGGTTCCATTTGATGACAAATCTCCATTTGTTACATCTGGTATGCGTGTTGGTACTGCTGCGATGACTACTCGTGGTATGAAAGAAGCAGAAATGTTACACATTGTGGAATTAATCGACAGCGTATTGATGAACCACGATAACGATACATATTTAGGTTCAGTGAAGACAGAAGTAAACAAATGGATGGAAGAATTTCCATTATATGTTTAATCATTTCATTGATTAATTCGAAACCCTGATAATTTCACAATTATCAGGGTTTTGTTTTTATACGGCTTTTAGCACCTCATTTTAATCTCGGATAATAAAAACTGAAAATTTGCCTATATTTCTACATTCATTACAACAAGAACCTAAAATATAAATCATGAAAATACAGTACAAGTCGCTATTAGGCATTTTCTTTATTCTCCTTTCACTTTTTTCTTTTCAGGCTAGTCAACCCAAAACAAGAAAACCTAATATTGTTTTAGTTTACTTTGACGACATGGGTTTTGGCGATATAGGCAGAACTGGTGCAATTGGTTACCAAACACCTAATATGGATCAAATGGCAAAAGAAGGACTTTTCTTTTCTCATTTTTATGCTCCACAAGCTGTTTGTTCTGCTTCAAGAGCGGGATTACTTACGGGTTGTTATCCTAATCGTGTTGGTTTTAGTGGTGCTTTAGACCATACTGCTAAAGTAGGTTTGAATCCAGAAGAAGAAACTATTGCAGAACTATTAAAGAAACAGGGATATTCAACTGCTGCTTATGGTAAATGGCATTTGGGACATCTTCCTGAATTTTTACCTACCAAAAATGGCTTTGACGAATATTTTGGACTTCCATATTCTAATGATATGTGGCCAAATCATCCAGTGGCTAAAAACTATTATCCTCCTTTGCCTTTGATTGAAAACGATAAAGTAATTGCTACTAACCCCGACCAAAGTCAGTTTACCACACAGTTTACAGAAAAAACTATCGGATTTATTCAGAAGAATAAGGATAAGCCTTTCTTTGTGTACTTGGCTCATCCAATGCCACATGTTCCTTTGTTTGTTTCTGATAAATTCAAAGGAAAATCGGAACAAGGACTTTTTGGCGACGTTCTGATGGAATTGGATTGGAGTATTGGACAAATCAGAAAAACACTAGTAGATTTAAAATTAGACGAAAACACGATTGTTATCGTGACTTCTGACAATGGTCCTTGGTTCAATTATGGAAATCATGCAGGCAGTGCAGGGGGCTTTAGAGAAGGCAAAGGCACAACATGGGAAGGCGGACAACGTGTCCCTTGTTTGATGACTTGGAAAGGAGTAATTCCAGCAGGAGTAGTTTGTAATAATATTTCTTCGGGTTTGGATATTCTGCCAACTATTGCAGAAGTAACTGGAGCACCACTTCCTACAAAGAAAATAGATGGCGTTAGCCTTTGGAAATTGCTACAAGGAGATTTCACAGAAAAGCCACGAGATACTTTTTTATATTATTATCGTGCAAATAATCTTGAAGCTGTTCGCCATGGAAAATGGAAATTAGTATTTCCTCATTCAGGACGTACTTATGAAGGATTTACTCCCGGAAAAGATGGTTTACCCGGAGCTGTAAATGAAAACTATAATTTCATGGGTGGTTTATTTGATTTGAGCAAAGACCCAAGCGAGCGATATAATGTTCAGCTTGATTTTCCAGAAGTAACCAAAACATTAATGAAAATTGCCGATGAAGCCCGTGAAGATTTGGGTGATGATTTGCAAGGTAAAGCTGGAAAAAATAGAAGAGCAATTGGAAAGAGAGCGAATTAGACTTGGAACATATAAAACAAAAAAGCCTTAAATCGTATGATTTAAGGCTTTTTGCTCCCTCTCCTGAATTTCTGCACTTTTATTAATTAACTGAAAATAAGCCCGTTGCAAAGCCAACTTTGCAAGAGTACCTCTCTCAGTACCCAACATCAAAAAAAAATATTAGGCACTAAGGGCGTAAGAGGTACTTTTACGCTTTCCCAAACTCAAATGTCTAATTGTCTGTAATAAGTTTTCAATTGTGTTCTTGTAATTCTTTTCTTTTTCTTCCCAAATTGTCAAACTTTTGTCTGGTTCGACTGTATTTTTTTCTAGGTTTGTAAAAAAAGATTCAATAGGAATATTCAATACTTTTCCTATTTGTTCAAGAGTTGACAATTTGATGTCATTACGCTGAATCATCTTGTAAAAGCCTGTTTCTGTCATTCCTATGCTGTCAATCAATTCTTTCTTAGTTAGATTTTTTCTTTCTAACTCTTTCTCTATTACTGCTTTTAATGGTATCATATTGAAAAAAGTTTAGTTAATGTTTGTTTTTTACTTAACAAATTTCTAGTATTGTATCGCAAATGTGTTGTAATACTGTCGTAAATATAACGCAACTAAACAAAAATGTGTATTTATTAACAAAAAAATAACAAAATGAAAGAAACGATTAGAAAAATGTATGATGATTTATCAACTGCGGATAAACAAATATTTCGTGAAATGGTAATGAAAAAGTTTTATTTGGGCGAAGATGCTGTTTATAACAGGCTCAAAGGTTTTAGAACTTCATTCAGCTTTAAAGAAGCCAATACAATAGCCAACTGGTTTGAACTTAACGAAAAACAAAAGTACTGCTTGAAGAGTAACGAAGAGGTTTTTGATTTAGCTGGAATCCCTTATCCTGTAGCATCATGGAACTTTTAAATCTTTACTATTACAAAGTAAAAACTGATAATGGGAAAAACGCTTTGATATTGGCTTTTGAAAAACTGGATTTGCCTAGAGCGGTTTTTGAAAGGATGAAAGATGATTGCGGTTTTATTGAAGATTCTTTAACAGAAATGTCTTTATTTTCTTTCACAGTTGAATGTTTTAACAATCCTTTATATGAGGTTTTTTGTAGGGTTTATAAAAGTAAAGACCAAGCTCCGCTTTTAAATGTTTACAAAATTAAAGAACAACAAACCTTTAACAGTTTTTTCAAATGAACTCAAAACAACTCATTTCCGACTTTATTACTCTTATCGGTACTTGTTTCTTAATCTTCACATTTTTCTTTTATGTGTTATGAGAGCTATTATTTTTTCAGGAGTAACGTTTATGCTTATCGTTATTCTTTCAATCATTATCAAAATGATTAAAAACTACCTTGAACACTTCAACAAAGATGATGAGATAACCCACATCTAAAAACACAAACAATCATGCAAATCGAAATGCCAATTTTCGACGAATGTGCAAACATCGTTGACTATATCCCTATGTCCGTTGAGTTCCCGCATTGTATCAAAAAATCAAATTTTCTGTACACTCAGTACAAAATGATTGATGAAAGTACGTGCTATGAAATCACTCTTTTCAGGAATGGACAAATACAATTGTACAAAGTTGACCACGACAAAGCCAACGAAACAGTAACCGAAACGAGTAAACTTTTAGGTTTCCGTTTTTGGCGTTTTGGCTTCCAAAAGCACGAATTTCAAGCCTGTGAATTAAAAGAGGTTATTGAGAATATAACGGGTTCTTGGATGTTTTTTAATGACCTTTTTGCTAAGTACATGATATGACGCTGAAAGAAATAACCAATCTCATTATTTACGAACAGGAAGCAGAGATAAAAGCCATAAAGCGAGTAAAGTTCTTGCGTGACAAAGCGAAAGATATAATTGATAGTGTTTCGTCTCCTTCGTTGCTTTCAGCTTCTCAGGAACGGAATATAAAGCTTTTTGAAGAAATAGCGGACGAAATAGAGATTTTGAACATTTCAAAAAAAGCACTTTACAAAGTACTTAATGTTCAATTAACCCGTGACAAAGCGGAAAAATCTTGAAGCGTACCTATTGGTTTATCTTAACGTCGATAGTTCCCTTTTTTTTCTCTCTCAAAAAATATCAATAGAACATTATGATTCAATACGACATTGATGGTAGTCAAACACTGATCAAAGAAGCCAAAAGAAAGAAGCCTAAGAAAACGCAATCTCAAAAGGTTCAGGAAAGAGAAACAGAGGAAAAGAAGAGTGACACGGTTTACATGACCATTGAAAAAAATGTAACGCTTAAACCTCACGGAATTGTTACTCATACCATGTTCACCAAGCCAAATGCTCAACAGTCCGAAAAGTCTCGTGAAAACATAAAACCAAACGAAGGCGAATTTAACGGTTATATGTCTCAAGCAACATCACGTTACGTGAAACGAATTGTTGAAAATTGGCTCACTGCTATCGAATTGAATTGCTCGCTTGATTGTGCTGGTCGTGATGATGTCTTTGTAACGTTTGTGACTTTAACACTTCCAAGTAAACAAGTTCACCACGACAATCTTATCAAAAACGAATGCCTTGACCCGTTCTTGGAATGGGTCAAAGCCACGGAAATAAAAAAAGGTTGGAATGTTAAATGTTACCTCTGGCGTGCTGAAAGTCAGAAAAACGGGAATTTGCATTTCCATTTAATTGTGGATAGATGGATTGACCATGAAGCTATCCGAAAACGGTGGAATCAACTAATTAACCGTTTGGGATATGTGGATATGTACCGAATGACTCAAAACTATATTTACAAAGAAGGTTTCGTTTTGCGTGAAGAGCAACTCGAAAAGCAAATTGAAAATTTGCAATATGTATTTCAAGGTGCTTTAAAAGATGCAAAATACATTCCTGATACTAAATACAAAGATTGTCCTTTGGTAAAAGACTTTATGAACGGGCTTCTTCATCAACATTTTTCCGATAAAGTATTTGATAGAAAAAAGGTTCAATATGATATTATTGGTGGAAAAGTAAAAAAGGTTGAGGGCTTTGGTTTAGACTACGATTCTGCAAAAATGTTGGCTTATAGGATGCAAGTCAACGCATACGAAAAGGGAGTTTCTGAGGGATGGAAAAACCCGAATACCTCAGATATTCACAAACTGAATAACATCAATTCAATTTCTGCTTACATCACAAAATATGTTTCAAAATCAGATATTAAAACGCCACGGCTTGCAGATAATCAAAAGTTGATTGATGGCTATATCTACACGCTCAAAGAAGGCGGTTCGTGGGATAATAATAATGATTGGTTGGATGAAACAAAGTACATCGTAGAATTTGAAAGCCGTAAAGTTCAAGGTCGGATTTGGGGCAAAAGTAGAAATCTTTCAGATGGTGAAAACGGTAAACAAATTTCAGCACCATCTTTCACCACGGAACTAAAGGTACTTTATACTACTGACCGCTTTGAAAGAAATATTACTCAATTCAGAGATAACGAAATTGTTAGTGAGTACGTCGAAAACGTTAAAAAACAAGTACCTGAGAAAGAACAAAAACGGCTTGCAAAAATGATAGATTCAGAGTTTTGCGAAGTTGTTCCCCTTGGTGACTATCAACAAATTACTGACCACAGTACCAAGAAAAAGAAGAAAGTTTTTAGACCCAAAAAGCAAATTGATTACTTAGAAAAGCTTTCACAACCAATCAAAGAAGCTTACCAAAGCCATTACCAAAATTTATACTTACGGCTTTACGCCGATTAAATGAAGTCTAAAAAAGAAAATACAATTGTTGCAAAATTTGGTAACTGGGAGGTTACTAACGAAGGGGATATTTTAAATAATTCATTTAAGTTTCATATCACTTTCGACCGTCTCACAGAACAAAATTGGATGCTCCATGCCATGTCAGTCGGTTGGAATCTCAATGAGTTTTTTCCTGCTTACTACCAAGCTTGTAAAACAATTGGACTTGACGAAGTAACATTTCAAATAACACATAAATAATCGCAAAATGGAAAATGAAAAATTAATCGCAAAAGAATGTTATGATAAGGTTTTGGACTGTCAGTGTCGTATTGAAGCTATTGATAGTTGGTTACTTTCTCAAATTATAAAGCAAGATTGTGCTTATAGGGAGCTGTGAAAGAAAAAGCATTATTGGTTGAAATGCAAAACTTTTCAAAATATATTATTATGCTTTTAAAATGATGAACGATAAAATAACTATCAAAGAAATGTTTGTATTGAAAATACTTAGAATTGTTTTACCGCCATTTCATCTATTAAAATATCGTTGGATAAATTTTTGGTTTGGTAAACAAGACGGAAATGACCTTTGGGATAAAATTTGATTGGAATACTCAAAGGATTGATTTTGTACAACTTAGAACGATAAAATAATCATGAAAATAATAATTAGATTGAATAAAAATGAAGTTGAACAAAACAAAAGATGGCGTAGGATTATGCTTAAACTTATACTTCATGATATAATGTATGATAGTGACGTTTTTGAGGAATGGGAAAATGAATATGTTTTGTTTTTTGATATTACTAAAAGTAGTTTTAATAAAAAAATGGTTTATTTGTTTGTGTTTCTTCTTAATAAAGTCTTATAGTTTCATTAATACCACAAACAAAACCGCCCGCTAAAAATCAATTTAGCGGGCGGTTTTGTTTCAGAGTGGTTTCAGGTATTCAGAAATGTTTCAGAACGGATTTAAAAAGCTTTCTGAAAACGTTCAGATTTATTTCAGAAAAGTTTCAGCATAATTTCAGGCGTTTTTCAGTAGGTTTTCAGATAATCAAACGGCTGAAATTGCCCTCAATACCCTATTAATTCCTTGATTTCAGCGTCATTTCTTAACGGAAACATATCTTTTAGTATTTTATATACTTCTATATCCTTAAATCGCTGTTGTCCTGCCTTGAATCCTATCTCTGTTTTTACATTTTCAGAAATGTAATTCCCTAACTGAGTATTACTAATGTTTACAATTGTCGAAATGTCTGTTTTGCTCCAAAGTACTTTAGTTTTTGCCATGATTTAAAAGTTTTTGATGGTTTTTACTATACTTAAAATTAGTGAAAAATTCGTACAAAAACTATCAAAAATGTTAGTATGTTGACCACTTTTCGACCGAAAACGGCCGTTTTCGACAAAACTTAAATTAAGTTTTAATTATTCAAAATAATCTTTGTGTGTAAAAAAAGCACAAATGGAATTTCAAACGAACGATAAACTAAGAGCTTACATTCAAAAAATTGATGATTTAGCCGAAACGCTAAAGATTGATATTTTGAAGAATTTGCCTTGGTTATCACCAACGTTACAAAGTCAAGCTTTTGCGGAAAATCAAGAAATTATAAGACTTGGTTGCCGTGTATGGGTTCGCTGGATAAATGATGTTGATAGAACTTTTGAACCTAACATCCAATTTGTTCAGCGAAAAGAAGATAACATTGAAGGAAGAAGAGGGATAAAATTCTGGCAAATAATGTCAAGCAAAGCAAATGCTTATGAATCGTCTCTTTCAAGTTCTTCAAATCTGCAAAGTATAAACCTCATGCCATATTTCGCTAAGATGGCACCGTATGGCGAAATAGTTTTTGCAGTGGCTGGTTTGCTTTCGGATTCTTCTGGAAAAGTACAGTATGTGCAAAATTTGATTCTTGATGACTTTTCAAAGCTTGTTAACTGCTTTTTTGAATTTATTGATGAATACAAAAAAGAATTTGCTTTACAATTTCCCGACCTTATCACAAAGCCAAAGGAAAACAATAATGTAGGTTCTGTGGATGGTTCAGGTTTATCAAACTTACAAACAAGCACGCCTGTAAGTTCTGCCAACGTTCCGCAATCAATCACGGATTTTGTTTCAAAAAATCAGAATTATATCGCTGGTGGTATTGCTATTTTTCTAGGCTATCAAATTTTAAAATCTCGTAATAATGCGTAAAGGATTAATAACATGGTTTGTGTTGGGGGCGGTCGCTTGGTTGGGCGTTTTCTTTTGGCGTCGTTTCAACGCATTGAAGGGCTTGCAAATCAGTGTAGGCAATCCAAAGCAAATAAAGTTTGAAAATGGCTTTTTGGTTTGGGTTCAAGAGCTTGTTATCAACAACCCTGATAGTGTTGACCTTATTGCCAACAAAGCCAATATTGATTTGTACGTCAATACTAATTACGTCGGTAAATGTTCGCTTAACAGTCCGCAAACTATACGCCCAAATGGAATAAGCGTAGTAAACGTAAACATAGTTTGCACAACGCTTGACCTTGCAAAAGCTTTGGGGTATAGCGTACTGGAATTGCTAAAACTGAAAACTATCAAGTTTGATTTTGAGGGCAATATCGGGGCTTATGGTTTTACCGCTCCAATTTCAATTTCTCAATCACTCAACATTTCACAAATTTTTTGATATGGCAAATTATGTATATGGTGAAAAGCCATTAACTGGCAATTGGTACGATACTGGATGGGGTGCATGGACTGACGACCCAACACAAGTAATACCAACGGGCTTTTATCCTGACGGTTCGGGGGCTGTAGCACCAACACAAGTAAACTCAACGCTTGACGCAAGTACAGTTACCAACATTAAAAAAACTGTTGATGATGCAAAAGCAAATGGAAACACGGCGTTGGTCAATACCCTAAACAGTGTTTTGTATTACGGAAATAGTTTTCTGGATTTGCTTAAAAAAGGTGGAGTTTTAAAAGACCCGATTTCGCCAATCTCAATAAGTAATATTGACCAAGCGAAGGTAGAAGAGTTTGTAAAGTCTGGTCAAATACAATACGTTATTCAGAACAAAAACCCAATTACGCCAACAACACCCGTAAACAGTACCTACTTTGGAATTGACTTTTCCAAACCGCTCACATGGGTAATTGTAGTACTGGCTGGATGGGGTTTGTATAAAGTATTTAACAGTTCACCGCCAACGGTGGCTACTGTAGCATCAAAAGCCAAAAAGTAAAATTGGCACATTAAAAAGGTTTTCTCTCTCAAAATTATATTTCACATTTTATCTTAAAAAAATATGGCTTTTAAGTTTGTTCGCAACGTTGGTTACACTGGAATCAACGCAGTTTTAGCGGAATGTATGGATTCAAATAACAAAACATTCCTTGCTTCTTTTCATCGTGAAAACGGTGCTTTAGTGTTTAGATATTATCTGAAAGATGATATTTTATTAGTTGAACCAGTGGCGGGAATGTACGCTAGTGTTGGTTATTTCCGAAATGATTTGACCGTTGCACCTGCTATTGTTGAAGCTTTAACGCTTGATGGTGTAGGTAATGCACGCCATCCCGACGGTGTACCTTTGCCTTTTGATGCTGGTTTAGTTGCTGCATTTTTTCCAGAAATTACCAATTTGACTTGGGTGCCTGATGGAAAAGCGGCTATTGGTTCTTTAACTCCTGCTACCATTAACGCATTGCCAAAAGTGGCGGTTGTTGGTGGTGTTGCTGGTCTTACTTCAACGGCTTTCACAGTAGTTGGAAATGGTGACGGTACAATTACTATTTCAGGTTTGAACGTAGGTGACAAAATCACTATCGACGGTGGAACACAAGTAATTGCAACGGATTCAATCTATACCACCGCCAAACAAACGGACGGAACCCACACCGTAACCGTAACGGGTGTAAACGGTGCTTATGCTGTACCAAGCAAAACAGTAACTACCAAAATCGCTTTATTATCCGCTCCGCTCGACTGGATTACTGCCAACCCTGTTTATGCTGTTGGTATTGCGATTCTTGTCTTTTTGCTTTTCTGGAAATTGATTTTGCCAATGATTAACGGTGAACCAACTTTCCTTACTCCGAACGCAAAGAAATCAAGTTCAAAAAGACGTAAAGCAATCAGAGTTTAGCGTTATCCAAAAATGATTTTGAAAGCCCCGTAATTGGGGTTTTCGCTAATATTTTAAAACCCCAATGTCAAACAATGGCACTTATCAAAAAACCAAAGAGACCAAAGGCAAATGCACCGATTCAGAAATGTATCGAATATGCTGAAAAGCTTGAAGCTTACAATCAAGCAGTTTCAAAAGTCAAAGCAGAAAAAGAAATGAAAAAATCATTGCTTTCTGGTGACACATCCGCTTTGAAAAAAGCAAAGAGTTTATCAAAGAAGAAATAATTTAATTAATTCCCCTATCTAAAAAATAGGGGAATTACAACGACTATGAAATACGAATCAAAGGATTTAGAAAAGTGGTTGAGAATGCACAAACGCCCGTTTTGGGAAATCTTACAAGGTGAGAAAAAACAAGGGCTTTTTGCTTATGATGAACCAGACGGGAATTTAGAAAGTGCTGTAGATGCACTTAACGAGGCAATTGAAACTTTGCCAAATGCGGAGTATAAAATCAGAGCAAAACGCAATCTAAAAGACCCAAACAATTCTTATCTAACTGTTGATTTTGTAGTCAATAATTCAAGCAGTGCAAAGCCATCATCACGAAATCAAACAAGCAATATGCAAGAACTAGAAAGGCTTTATCAAGAAAAACTTAGAGATGCTTTAGCATTAAAAGAAAAAGAATTTGAGTTGAAAATGTTGCTTGATAAGTTTTCAACACTGGAAAAGAAATTTGATACTTTACTCAATCAGGTTCAAGAATTTCAGACCGAAATGTACGATTTGTTAGACGATGGCAAAGTGAACGGCTCAAGAAATAACGTCATTCAGGACGGTTTAAACAATATCGTTTCAAATGGAACAAAAGCAGTCGTTGACCGTTGGGCTGGCTTAAAATCTTAAAAAATACATTCATCATTTTTTGCAATTTACAACTATGGAAAATACAGGAATTCAAGTTTCAGAAAGAGTATTTAATTACGAAGAAACTTCAAAAGCTTTTAATGATTTTATCAGAAACGAGTTTACAAACCCACACACTGGCGTATTTTATCAACAATCCGCTTGTGAAATGTTAGAAAACGTTCAATCTGTTATTGCTCAAAACCCGTCTTCAATCACAGTATTAAGTAACAAACAATTGATGATTGTAGTAGGTAAATTTTTAGGTCGTGAAGACTTCCTAAACCAAAAAGGGGACTTTAATCCAAAATGTATTTTCGCATTTGCGAAAGATGAGTACAATGTTGATTTGTTGGGTCAAATCCCTAAAATGTTTCAACCTGCCATACTTTCCGCAATCGGTTTATAATTTAAAAAACTCACACAATGCCACAATTATATCTTATTCTCGGTGTAGTAACTCTTTTACTCGGAAATCTTAAAGATTTGTTTTCTAGTATCAAAATTGGGGAACAAAACAAAAAGCTTATTCGCTGGGGATTAGTTGGCGTTGTTATTTATTGCGTGTACAAAATTATCGTTCACAACCTCAACAAAACGAATGCACTGTCAGACGTTCACGGGTCACTGGCGGTTGAACTCCATACCGCAATCTATTCACAAGCTTTTAATCTTAAGATTTGGGGTTTAGGTAGTTGGCACGTTGGAAATGGTGACGAACAAGCAGTTTTAGCAATATCCGAACGCATTACCAATTACACACAAGTAGCCAAATTTTACAAAGATTTATATGAAATTGATTTGTACACCGATTTGGAAAAGATTCTTGATTCTGACCAAATCGCACAATTCAACGCCAATCTTCAAAGAAATACGGGTGAACAAATTACAACGGTTGGGGGCGTTGCAAGCGTGCAAACCCCTAAACCGCCCGCAGTTAGTTCTGCTGTTTATTGTAATGCTTCTGGCAAAGTAAATATTCGTTCCGCCAACGATTCAAACAAGGTGCTTTATCAAGTTGATAAGAATACCACTTATTACACGGTTTTCGGTAAAGGTTCGGGTTACGTTGGGGATTTTGTCAGAGAGCGTAAAATTACAATCGCTGGTGTGCCATATACGGCTTGGGAAGTAGATATTCCTTATGAAAAACAGGTTGGACTTGTAAACCTTAATTACGGACTAAACGGATTAATTGTAAAAGAATTTGCCTACATAAAAGCCTAATTATGAATAGCATAACCAACGAAGGCTTAGAAGTCTTAAAAATAGCTGAGGGCTTTCAGAAAGTTGCCTACTGGGATGTTAACGGCTGGGCAATTGGTTACGGGAATCACTACTATTCAAACGGTTCAAAAGTTCAGCAATACGACACTATTACCAAAGAGCGTGCAGAAATTGAATTTTTAAAAGTGTTGTCCAGTACTGGAAAATCTGTAATGAAGCTCGTAAAAGTTCCTCTTTCAGATAATCAATTTACGGCACTTGTAATGTACACTTACAACCGTGGTATAGGTTCTTTTGGTGGTTCGACACTGTTGAAAATGGTAAACAAGAACCCGAATGATTCAGCAATACCAAACCAGTTTGTAAAGGAGTGGGGGACTAATCAGGAATATAAAAAAGTATTGATTGAGCGAAGAGCAAAGGAAGCTGAAATTTACGCCAAAGGTTCATCAACTGACATTTATACAATCTTAAAAACAATTGCTTTTTTGGGCTTTGGTTACTGGTTAATCAAAAAGTATTTAAGCAGAAAATAAACCTATGAGAGCAATTTTATTTATCATTCTGTTTTTTACGAATTTTTGTTCTGGTGCTGACTTTAAACCGTTTTTTAACCATGTTGTAAAAGTAGAAGGTTCAGCATTTACAGTTACTCGTTTTGACCGTGGCGGTGCTACCAAGTTCGGTGTAACATTCCAGACTTTTAACCGATTTTGTGATTTAGAAAAGTTTGTGATTGAGTGCGATAAAGATAATGATAAGAAAGTTACTCCTAAAGATTTGGCTCGTTTGGCACTCAATGACGTAAAGCCGATTTACAAAACGTATTACTGGAATGTTGTAAAAGGTGATAAGATTCACAACCAAGCAATTGCAGAGTTTCTCACTGATTTTGTAGTTAATAGTGGTGCTTCTAAAAATAAGGTGCTTCAGCTACAAAAAGCAATGGGAATAAAACAAGATGGCATTTTTGGAACACAAACAATCAAAGCCATCAACAAACAAAATCCAAAAGTATTATTCAAAAAGCTTTACAGTTTCAGGGTTAACTTTTATAAAAAGATTTGTGCAAACGATAGAACACAATTGAAATTTTTTAAAGGTTGGATTAATCGTATTTCACTCTTAGAACAAATATATTATCATGAAAAATTCATTTAACGCTTTCTGTTTACTTATGCTGGTAGGTGGTTTTATTATGGTTGGTGTGTATCATTCAAATGGCAACCAAAAGCCACAAAAACAAAGTTTTGACACCGTTAAGGCTGTTCAAAAAGTACACGAAATCAATGACGTTGTAAAAACTGAGTTACTACTTGATTCTACAACGTTTGGCGTTTGCGATACCTGTAGAAGTTCGTTTGTTTCAGCATTACAGGAAAACAGAACTTTAGTCGATTCTGTATTAGACGAAAATCTTGTTTTGTACGATAATTGGATAGCTACAAAATCACTCAACGACTCACTGCTTAAAGTCAATAAAATGGTGTTGCTCGAGATAAATAGGAGTAAGGCAATACTTAAAAAGAGGTAATTTTTTTCATAGTTTGGTTAATTAATGTTGTCTGTGATACGGGCAACATTTTTGTAAAATAGCAAGATGAACGCTTTTGTAAAATCGCTTTTAGATAGAAAGATTGTTAGTCGAAAAAACATCAATGACGTTGATTGTATTGTACTAACAAAACCTACTTCAATACTGATTACAAAAAGTATTCAGGAAAGAATCAAAGCGGTTTATCCTGTTAGTTCTGAAATTGGCGGTTGTATTTCGATGAAAGTTTTAGAAGGCGGTTCGCTGGCATCAACCAACGTTTACTTTTTCCGAAACACTCAAACAGATTCATCAAAGTACAGTCCTGACTATTCAGAGTTTTACAGAGCCGTACAACTGATTCAAGCAAACAACGAATTACCGTTTTTCTTTCATACGCACCCGACACATTTAGGAATATCAGGCTACGACTTTAAAAGTGCCAATTTCTATCTAACCAGTTCTTTACAAGATAGAGACGCAAGTTTTTACCCAATAATGTACAGTGATGTTTCGCTAGTGATGCCACAAAGCATTTTTGTAAGAGACGAAAGATTTACGGGTGGTTTGGGTGTTGGGATGTACTCAGGTGACATTTTTCCGCTATCGTTCAACCGATTGGGCAATGTTGAAATTATCGCATTACAGATTACTGCTTTTATTGTAGTGTTGGGCTTATCGAATAGAAAGTATGGTGTTTTGAAATTTTTGTTTATCGTTCTGGCTGTCGTAGTAGCTTATTATTTATATCACAAACCAAAATATACTTCTCGTGAAAACGGGGATATTTTAATCACAGTTTAATTTTTTAACAATGGAAAATTTAGAGTTAAATCGCTATTTATATGATGTAGGTGTCAATATTAATGAAGAGTCAGGTAGAAACGATAAAATGTTCTCTGGGTATTCTATCTCTGAATTAAGAAATATTGACTTAGTTGCCGTTAAGCGTGTTACTGAATTTTACTGTAACGAAGTCGGTAAAACTGGTTATTATAAGTATGATGCTTTAGACGCTGTTACTGTTGATGATTGCGGGTATTGTCTTGTAACTACCAAAGGTTTGAGGCTTAAAAGAAACGTCTCTGATAGAGTATTGTACACTTGGTTTGAAGAGTATCAGGGTTTAACTGACCATACTGGAATTTTAGATAAAGCCGTAAAGGTTTCAAAGCTTTTGAAAAAGCCTTTATTCCTTAAAGAAAATTCTACCATTATCGTTAATAAAAGCTATCAGGTCTATCAATCTATTATCGGGAATAATTCAATTATTAAGCTTATCGACAATAGTACTTTGAATCTTGAGAGTAGTATCTTAAATGTGAAAGATAACAACGTAAGGCTTGAAGGTTTCACCTTGGATGGAAATAGAATTAATAATAGAGGTCTTTTTAATAAAGGTATTAAAGGCATTTATGCAGACAGATGTAAATCTATTTCATTTAATAATATCTCTGTTGTTAGTACTCGTGATATTGGTGTATTTGTGTCTAACTGTCCAAAATTCTCTTTTACTAATTCTTTCGTTGATGATTGCGGTCGTTATGGTGAAGATATGATTTCTGCACAGGCTGACCGAATAGGGTGTTTGATCGATAACCACGTTGCAAATGATAATGAGTTTTATATGTCAAGTGATTGTAATATTGAAAATGTATCATTTACAAATTGTGGACTAGATGGCTTAGTACTGGGTGTTGCTGTAAGTTTAAAAAAATGTACGTTAAACTATAATGGTAAAGAGTTCGGTATAAATGATGTGGGTGCGGGTGGTGTTTATGTTAGACCGCCACAACAAGTAGAAAACGCTGTTATTGATGGGTTAAGAATTATTGATTGCGTTGCTGTTGGAAATAGCGGATTAGGTATTGATGTGGGGAACAATGCAGGTTCTGCATTAAATCCTAAAGTGACAAATTTAGTAGTTTCTGGTAATATCTGTTATGATAATTACCTGAATGGAATTGGTGTAGCAAGTGCAGAGAATTTTGTTATTACTAAAAATATTTGTTACAATAATGGTGTTAGAGACTTATTGAATAATCTTACTCCTAACCTTCGTCGTTCGGGTATCCTGATAGCCTGTGTAAATCCGTTCCCTTTTAAAAATGGAATGGTAGAAAGTAATGTTTGTTATGATTCACGAGCTATTAAAACCCAACAAAACGGCTTAATGTTTTGGGGAAATCCAAAGCTTTTTGGTTCGGAAAATATCGTAGTTCAAAATAATGATTTTTCAAGAAATGCAGGAAAAGCGATTCTTTTTGAATCAAATAGCCCTGTTGTTGAAAATAGTTTTCTGACGGTACAAAATAATCAAGGTGTTAATAGTTTTACTGTTGTGCCTACTAATAATACTAAAGTTGCGCCCGTTAGCTCACATATTTATGTTAATCCTGCTTCTGCTATTAATTTGATTGGGATTGACCAAAGTACATTAGGCAATACAATCACACTTGAAAATGTATCCGTTTTTGATATTACATTGGTCAACTCTGCAAGTTTTAAAATGCTTGGTAATGAAAATTTGGTTCTGAAACAAAATAAACCTGTTACGTTTATTTTACAATATGAAACAGGTGCGTTTGTTTGGAAACAACTTGCTAATAAATCAAGCGATGTTTTTTATAATGGACAAATTGTTTTGCAAAATCAAGGCGTAATTACTTATCCAACTTCAAGCCGTTTCACCGTAAACTCTACTTATCAGGGTTCTTTAGCCACTCCACGTATGACCAAAGCCCAAAGGCTTGCTATCGTAATGCCTGCTGTTGGCTTAAAAGCTTATCAACTTACTGAAACTGGAATAGAAGCCGAAGAAGGGGAGTATCAATATAAAAGTAGTGGATGGGTTAAAATTTCTTAAAAAAAATAAATACATAGAAAAAAATGGAAACATTATTTAATATCTCAAATCATCCTGCGATTAATGGTTTTACTCGCAAAGTTCAAGTAGTTGGTCCATACGTGGACTTTGTACAAAAGACGGTCGTTTGTCCTATCGACATTAAGCATTATCAAAATGAATTGCTTTCTGAAAACTACATACCTACACAACGTGTGGCATTGATGACGAGCAATGAAAAATTCGTTGACGCATTAGGGCAAAGAGTTGAACTTGTAGAAGAACAATATTTCGACCAACAAGGCGTAGAACAAACAAGAAACGTACCGCCTGTAGGTGCTGTTCCTGAATTTGATTTTCTGTTTTCGTATGTAAGCCAAACACCAAACCAAACGCTTGGTGATACTATTTTAGAGGTTCTTCATTTTATGATAGCACGAAACGACCAAGCTGGCAACTTCAACGATTTGAGCAATTTCAATTCATAATCATTTATGAACCGCCCAATACTTTACACCCTAACATTTGTATTAATGTTAGGGTGTATTTCTGAAAAGAAAGCCCGAAAAATAGCGGACGAATATTACAAAAATTCGCCTGGGGAATTTGCCCAAAAATGTGCGGACACTTTTCCTATTCATTCACAATACATTGAAGGGATTACCATTGTAAGGAAAGATACCACGATTGAAAAAGGCATCTTGCTTGATTGTCCAGAACAACAAAAAACATTACGTTGCCCTGATAGCAAAACAATCTATATCAAAACCGTTCGGGTTGATACTGTAGTCAAAGAAAATACTGCAAAGGTTGAATTACTATCAATAAGATTACAGGAAACGAATAAAGTAATGTTAGATGGTGTAAAACTCAATCTTAGCTTACAGAATAAAATTGAAGAAAGTAAAAAGAAATCAGAGCGGTTATTGTTGATACTTATCGCAATCGGTACACTGTTGGGATTTTCGGTTTTACTCAGATTGAAAAATATTATTTGATTTAGTATTGTTGTGAATTACAAAAGCCCGTTCAATCGAACGGGCTTTTTTTTGGTGCTGAAGTATCGTATTTATTTGAGCGTTGACAAAGATTTAAAATCTCTTGTTACTTCGCTTATACTCATTACTATTTTATTGTGATATACTTTGTCTTGGATGATTCTGTTTTCTGAATCTAACAATACAAAAACGTATCTGTTTTGAGATGGTTTATTAGAGCGGATAAACTCATAAGTAAAAATATACTTCACGTTGTTTTGCTGTTTCCTAACGTCTAATTGTTCTTTGAAACTTAGTGAACTTTCAACATTGTATGGTTTTGCTACAATCTCTAAATTTTTGAAATTCTTTCTTAAAGAAGTTTCCCAGTTTTTCAATTTAGCTTTATTCATATAATTGTCAGAATCAGAGTGTTTAAGAAAGAATAATATTTTTGTTTTTGTATCAATTTGCACCGCTTTTTGAGTTGTGCAAGCTTGTAGAATAAAAATCAAAATGATTAGCTTTTTCATTGTAGTATTGTTTTATGTTAAATTTTAGAATCTCACAAAAATACGTTATTGGTTGTATTTTACATCAAATGTTTGGTTTTATCAAGTACCGTCTTTGCGTTCAAAATATCCGCATAATGTCGCTGGGTGGTCTTAACGGATTTATGTCCTAAAATACGGCTTACAATTTCAATAGGCACATCGTTAATTAAAAAGAACATTCCCGCCGTTTTTCTGCCAACCTTAGTAGTTAAATTATAAGGCAATCCCAATGATTTTTCTATCACATCCAAATAACGGTTTAGCGTGTAAGTGTGGTGTATGGGGAGTTTGTAATTATATTTCTCTAGCATTTTACGGGTCTTTGGTAATATTGGTATTATTTGTTTTGACCCAAATCTTTTAGACTTTCCACGCCTTATAATAATTGCATCCCCTACAATATGCTGCTTATAATCGAAAACTTTCAACTCATTATTATCCATCGACGTATAGCAAATAAATAAGAACAAATCAACAGATTCTTGAAAAATTGGCTCACACTTCATTACCTCAATTTTCGCTAACATTTCAGGCATTAAATATACAATGTCTTTATCTGGGTCTTTCCGAAACTGTTCGCAAGAGATAGGGTTACTTTCTAAATATTTTAGCTTAACGGCATAGTCTAACGATGATTTAAGATAGCTAACATTCCTTACCGCATGGTCGTTTTTCATAGTACCTTTTTTTATCAAAAACGTGTAATAGTCCTCTTCAAAGCCATTTTTTATACTAGATAGCTTTCTGTTTTCTCCTACAAATTCCTTCAAATGGTCTAACGAATAATACCATTTTTCAATCGTTTTCTTTTCAAGTGCGTACTCTGTATCATTCAATTTTTCTTTGCATTCAACAATGTATCTTTCGAAAATTTGTGTTAAGGTTGGCGGTGGAATGTCCTTTTTAATGTACTTGTTTCTTATTGTAATTGCGGTGTCGTTCTCATCTTTGAAGTTGATTAAGTTCTTTAAATCCGTTCGGATATTTTCTAATGAATTGTTGTCTTCTTTTACTTCTTTTGAATGTCCTGTAATTAATTGTTTTGTAACGCTCCATAGATTTGGGTTGCATCGAACACCCGTGAAAATGTCTGGGGCTGTTTCACCATTAACGGTAATTCTACAATAGATGGGGGTTAAATTTGTTGTGGGGTTGTGGTTTTGTGTTCGTAGTCTGAACTTGATAGAAAATAGCATTCTTTTTTTTGCAACATAGCAGTAGATTGTTAGCAATTAGGCAAAGTACCTAATTACCTTTCAGTACCTTTTCAAGTACCTTTTTCTACTCTTATGTTAATTAAGAGGTTGTAAAAATAAATAAGTGTGGATTGAGTAGAGGGCAAAAAAAAAGCCACTTGATAGTGGCTTTAAATGACTTATTTTCGTTAATTGCTCCCTCTCCTGGGCTCGAACCAGGGACCCCATGATTAACAGTCATGTGCTCTAACCGGCTGAGCTAAGAAGGATTGTTGTTAATCGTGATGCAAAAGTAGTCTGTTTTTGCATATCATGCAAGTCTTTTCCATGAAAAAAATATCAAAATTTTAAAGAAAAATGTTTATTCCTTGATTTTCAGAATATTACAAATGATATTTTTTTACACTTTTTTGCTTTTGAAAAGCCCTTTTTAACTCATCGGAACGTGAACAACCATCTTTGTTTCGAAAAACTCTTCCTCAAAATAGTCTGAAAGTTCAAAGGTTCTTGTTTTTTTGCCTAATTCCTTCAATTCTTCTTTCATATCTCCTCCTTTTAGATACAAAATGCCATTCTTCAGTTTATTGTAATTGTTGATGTTTACTTTTCCTTTCACCCAACCGTAAAATGGTAAAAGACGAGTAACTGCACGGCTTACGATAAAATCATATTCTCCATCAATTTGTTCGGCTCTGATTTGTTCTGCTTTTACGTTCTCCAAACCTAAGGCATTGGCTACTTCGTTTACTACTTTGATTTTCTTCCCAATGCTATCAACTAAGTGAAATTGGCAATGCGGAAACATGATTGCTAATGGGATTCCCGGAAAACCTCCTCCTGTGCCAACATCCAAAATCTCAGTAAAATCTTTGAAGTTAACGACCTTCGCTATGCCTAATGAATGCAAAATATGTTTTTCATAAAGGTTATCCATATCCGTTCTTGAAATCAAATTGATTTGCGCATTCCAGTGTGCATATAATTCTCCTAACTGTGCAAATTGTTGTTTTTGCTTTTCAGTAAGTTGTGGAAAATACTTTTCTATTAATGTATGGTTGTTTGTCATGTTCTTTTTATTAATTGTGATTGAGTGAGTTTTGAATTGTGAATTATTTGCAGATTTTCGCTCCCAAAGCTCCACTGTCAATAGGAGAGGGATCGGGAGTGAGGTTATGATTATTCTGTCATTCTGCACTCCAAACTCATCATTCAAAAACTCCTTTATTTCCATCTCATTTTTTTCTTTCTGGGAATCAGATTATTTACGCCCATAATCAAAAAGTAAAGTGTAAATATAAAATCCCAAAGTGGGAGTGTTGCTGATTTAAAAATATTATCAAAACGCTGATTGGCTTTTGCAAAAACTATCCACTGAGCGATTAATCTTAGGGCAAAAACACCCAAAACTGCATATAAAAGTACTGTTTGAAGCGTAAAAGGAATTAATACAAACAATAAAATCCAAGAAAATATTTGGGTGGAAGCCAAACTTCCTAAGATTAATTTGTTTTCAAAACGGTAATATTTACTGACCGATAAATGTCTTGTTTTCTGACGATACCATGCTTCCCAAGTACTCTTTGGTACAGAATACATAAAAGTATCTGGATTCAAACAAACTGTTGTATTTTCCGCAGTTGCTACATCATTCATAAACAAATCGTCGTCGCCTCCTACAATATTTGTATGTTTTGCAAAACCTTTGTTTTCAAGAAATAATGATTTTCGGTACATCAAATTTCTACCTACACCCATATATGGCTGTCCTTTTATGGCTAGTGAAAAGTATTGTAATGCCGTAATAAAGGTTTCGTAGCGAATCAATTTATTCAACAATGAGCTTTCTGTATAATAAGGAGAAAAGCCCAAAACGATTTGTTTTTCTGGCAATAAACATTCTGCCATTCCTTTTATCCATTCTTTACTTTGCGGGCGACAATCGGCATCTGTCAATAAAATAACATCGTATTTCGCTGATTTTATGCCTAAAGTCAAAGCATATTTTTTGGCTGAAAGATGTGCTGGTGTTTTTTCTATTTGTATAAATCTTACTTGTTGAAATGCCGAACATTCTTTCATTAAGTACTCATGCGTGCCGTCCCAAGAGCGGTCGTCCATAATGATTACTTCAAAATTTGGATAATCTTGTTCATCTAATAATGGAATCAACTCTTTTAAATTTTCTAATTCATTCCATGCACAAACAATTACTGAAACGCCTTCTGAAGTTATTTCTTCCTGAATCGGACTTTCATGTCTGTTGACTTTGGCGAAAACGAATAAAATAAAAAACAGTTGAAGACCAACAGAAAATATGTATATGCTAAATAGAAAGGGTATCAAGGTATTAAATATCAGTTGGTTAATCTTTTGGGAGTGCAAAGATAAGTAAAAGCCTAAAGGCTATCGGTAAAAGAAGAAAGATTTGTTGATAAAACTCGTAATTTTGTAAGATTTCCGTAAAAATAAATTCAGAAAGGATAACATATCCCTTTTCTTGGTCTTAAAATCCTTTTTGTTCAGCAAATGACTTTCGATATACAACACAATGACCCCAATTCTAAAGCCCGTGCAGGCGTACTTCAAACCGACCACGGACAAATAGAAACTCCTATATTTATGCCTGTCGGCACGGCAGGTTCGGTAAAAGCTGTGCATCAGCGTGAACTCAAAGACGATATTCACGCCCAAATTATCTTGGGAAATACTTATCACTTGTACTTGCGTCCGGGTTTGGACATTATTGAAAAAGCGGGCGGTTTACACAAATTCAACGGTTGGGATAAACCTATTTTAACTGATTCTGGCGGTTACCAAGTATATTCTTTGGCTGGAACTGGTAGAAAAATTAAAGAAGAAGGCGTTACGTTCAAATCTCATGTAGATGGTTCAAAACATTTCTTTAGTCCTGAAGGAGTAATGGACATTCAAAGAACCATCGGTGCAGATATTATCATGGCTTTTGATGAATGTACTCCTTATCCTTGCGAATACGGCTACGCTCGTGAATCGATGGAAATGACGCACCGTTGGCTAAAACGTTGTTGTGAACATTTCGACCGTACCGAACCAAAATACGGTTACAGCCAAACACTTTTCCCGATTGTTCAAGGAAGTGTTTATAAAGATTTAAGAGTAAAATCTGCGGAAGTAATCGCTAGTTTTGAGCGTGAAGGAAATGCCATCGGTGGACTTTCAGTAGGCGAACCTGCCGAAATGATGTACGAAATGACAGAAATGGTAACGGATATTTTGCCAAAAGATAAACCACGTTACTTGATGGGCGTGGGTACTCCTGCTAATATTTTAGAGAGTATTGCTTTGGGAATTGATATGTTCGACTGCGTAATGCCAACCAGAAATGCCCGAAATGGCATGTTGTTCACGACGGAAGGAACAATTAATATGAGAAACGAAAAATGGAAAGATGATTTCTCGCCCATCGACTCAGGCATTAATTGTTATGCAAGTAATTTTTATACAAAAGCATATCTCCGCCATTTATTGAAAGCAGATGAAATGTTAGGAGCAATGATTGCCAGTGTTCATAACCTTAGTTTTTACTTGTGGTTGGTTGGGCAGGCAAGAGAGCAAATCATTGCTGGTACTTTTAAAACTTGGAAAGATGCAATGGTTGTAAAATTGATGCAACGTTTATAAATCAAAAAATATTTAGGCTAAACTCTTCCTTTGAATAATTTTATTTCTTATTTTTAAGGAAGAGTTCTCTATCAATCAGACAGTTATCCACCTGTAAATTGTTACGACAATGAGCCTACAAACAAAATCTTGTGGGAAGTACTATTCCTACATTTGCTACATCTTTTTCTTTTCTTTCATTTTTTGCACTAAGATTCTAGCGCAAAAGAAACTCAATGATTTTAGCGATGAACAGCTGAAAGCTTTATTTCTGAAAGCTCAGGCAAATGGCATGTCCGAATCGCAAATCAAAGAAGCCATGTTGTTGAAAGGTTACTCTTCGGCACAATTTGATACGCTTCAAGAAAGATTTACCAAAAAATATTTTAACAATCTTCAACCGAATTCTCCAAAAGAAATTTCAACGAATCGACAAATAATTAAACCGGCAATTCCTTTTGTTAAAAAAGATTCTTTCGAACATCATTCTTCCAAACTTGCTATTTTCGGAGCATCGCTTTTCACGCAAAATAATTTAAGTTTTGAACCAGATTTACGCATCGCTACGCCCAAAAATTATCAATTAGGTCCAGACGACGAATTAAACATTGATATTTTCGGAAATGCTCTGGATAATTATAAAGTAAAAATCAGTCCAGAAGGAACAATAAAGATTCTCAATCTTGCTCCGATTTACATCAATGGATTAAGTATTGAAACGGCTTCTGAAAGAATTATCAAACATCTTCGCCAACTTTATCAAGGCATCAATCTTCCGCAAAGTGGTGTTTCAGCCCAAATTACTTTGTCGAATGTTAGAAGTATTAAAGTAACGCTTACGGGTGAAGTCAATCGCCCTGGCACTTATACCATTTCGTCTTTGGCAAGTGTTTTTAATGCACTTTACTTGTCTGGCGGACCTTCTGAAAATGGTTCGTTTAGAAATATTCGGGTCATCAGAAATAACAAAATCGTCAGAATTATTGATTTGTATGATTTTTTATTGCGTGCCGACCAAAAAGATAATATCAGATTACAAGACCAAGATGTAATCAGAATTGCCGATTATGAAACAAGAGTAGAAATAGCTGGCGAAGTAAAACGTCCGATGATTTTTGAAGTAAAATCTACCGAAAACCTCAAAGAAATACTACGTTTCGCTGGCGGATTTACGGATAAAGCTTATACCAATTTAATTTCACTCAAAAGAAATACGGCAACAGGTTTAAAGCTTTTCAACATTACTGAAAACGAAGTATTGAATTTTATCCCTAAAAATGGCGATAAATATACGGTTGGAGCAATTCTGGATCGCTACGAAAATAGAGTACAAATAAAAGGCGCTGTTTTTAGAGCTGGAGAATATGCTTTGGAAACGGAACTGAGTACAGTAAAAGAATTAATCAAAAAAGCCGAAGGTTTGAAAGAAGAAGCCTTTTTGAATCGTGCAACAATTACTCGAAAACAAGAAAATAACGAACCCATTATCATTGCTTTTGATGTTGGTAAATTGCTAAAAGGTGAAATTGAAGATATTCCTTTACAAAGAGAAGATATTGTCGAAATCAGTAATATTCCTTCTCTCCGAGAAAAAAGAACAATTAGCATTTACGGAGAAGTAAACAAAACTGGTGTGTTTGATTTTGTAGAAGGATTAACAATTGAAGACTTAATCCTTTTCGCTAAAGGTTTTACAGATGCGGCAAGTAATACTGAAATTGAACTTTCAAGACGGATATTAGATGCTGAAGAAAATAAAACTAATCCCGAACAAGTGAAAATTTTCACCTTTAAAATTGACCGAAATTTAAAAATATTATCTGAAAATTCAGGATTCAAATTGCAAGCCTTTGATAGAATTTACGTTCGTAAGTCGCCAAATTATGCCGTTCAAAAATCGGTAAGAATAGATGGAGAAGTAAATTTTTCTGGCGTTTATACGATAAAAGATAAATCTCAACGCATTACAGATTTGATTCATTTGGCGGGAGGTTTGAAAAAAGAGGCTTTTCCGAAAGGAGCAAAATTTATGCGAGACAGTTCTGTTTTGGCAATAGATTTAGCCTATATTTTACAAAATCCCAATAGTTCGGACAACCTTTTGTTACTCAATGGCGATTATCTTGAAATTCCAAGAGCAATAGAAACCGTAAAATTGTCTGGAGAATTCTTGAATCCAGTTGCGGTTACTTTTCGTCAACATCTTAACGTAAAAGATTATATCCGACAAGCGGGAGGTTTTACAGACAAAGCCAACAAACGAAAATTGTATGTAAAATACTCCAACGGCATTTCTGATAAAACCCGCACTTTTCTGTTTTTCCATACTTATCCTAAAGTTGAACAAGGAGCAGAAATCATTGTTCCAAGCCTACAAAATGAAAATGTGCATAAACTTTCTACGGGTGAGCGTATCGCTTTAGTGGGGGCAATTACTTCGGTTTCCTATTTATTGGTCAATATTAGTAATAACTTAAAATAAATCTATACCATGAAATCTAACCCTATTTTTAATAATTCCAAGCTCTTTCCTTTGCTTCATTTAATACTTCAGAAGAAATGTAAAATATTCATTTTTAGTACTTTATTTACTTGTTTGGGCATTTGGATAGCCTATAATATTCCAAATGAATATACTTCGCAAGTACAGATTTTACCCGAATTAGAAATCAAAGAAGGCTCTGAAAGTATGAATAATTTTAAATCTTTGGCTGGACTTGCTGGCGTTGACCTGAGTAGTTTTGGTTCAACCGAAGCCGTTCGACCAGATTTATACCCTAATATTTTACAAAGTACGCCTTTTTTGATGCAACTACTTCATTTAAAAGTTCACTCAATCGAACATCAGCGAGAAATGCTTGTTTCGGATTATCTAAAGGAATGTAGTAAAAAGGAAATACTTGTAAAACTCGTTGGGGAATATAATAAAAGAGAATTTCACAACTTGAATGAACCAAAAATTACTCCAGAATTGATTCATTTGAATAAAGAAGAGGATTTACAAATTCGAGAATTGCATAAAAGAGTTGTGACTTATTTAGACAAAAAAACAGGTGTAATTACGATGTCAGTAAAAATGCAAGACCCTGTAATTGCCGCTACCCTTGCCAAATTTACGCAAGATTATCTATTAAATTATGTGATTCAGTATCGAACAGAAAAAACGCAAAAAGACATAGATTTCTTATCCTCACGAATCAATGAAGCTCAAAAACATTATGAAAACGCCCTTTTTGCGTACTCGCATTATCAGGATATGAACAGGAATTTATTCTTGAACATCGCCAAAGATGAAGGCAAAAAATTACAACATGAAGTAGAATTGGCTTATAATCTTTACACCCAATTGGCTACACAATTAGAAGAAACGAAAATTAGAATTCACAGAGAAACACCCGTTTTTAAAGTATTAGAACCCGCACAAATACCTGTGAAGAAAAGTAGTCCATCGAGGGGAATTATCATTGTAGGCTTTACTCTGTTAGGTTTGTTCATTTCTGTTGTAGGTATCACGGTTAGAAATTTTCACTTTTCTGAAGTCTTTAAGGCTTGAATACCTTAAAAACCTAAAATTGCATACCCTCAAGTCTTAAAGTCAGTAAATCCTAAAATCTAAAAAGAAAAGTCTTGATTCTTATCTCTTGAATCTAAAATCTTAAAGTCCTCCAGTTCTAAAATCTCAAAAACAGTCTTGCTTCTTGTCTCTTGTGTCTAAAGTCGTAAAGTCCAAAATCATCAAGTCTCGAAATAAAAAAATACAATTTATCAGTTTTCGTCATACCTTTGTCTTACAATCACAAAAAGGGGTGCCTTAATATAACGGGCTGAGATTATACCCACTGAACCTGATGCGGGTAATTCCGTCGAAGGGATTTTGTAAATTTGGTTTTGCGTTATAATGACGTAAACAGATTTAAAATCAATCAATCACATAGGGTTTCACATTGTTAAATCTAACGGGATTTGACTCCTTTGCCTGTTGTTAATCTTTTCAAAAATGAAAAATTTAACGACTAATCTGAGAAATCTGTCTATTCAAGCAGGTGTGCTCAAGCATTTCGTTGCCATGATTCTTTCTTCAAAGAATCAACATTTTGCTATTTTAAAGTATTCAAATCTTTTAGTTTTAATACTTTTTCTCTCCACAAAATCATACGCTCAATATACTATTTCAGGAAAAGTATTTGATGCCGAAAGTAATAAACCTTTGGCTGGTGCAAACATTGTTTTAGTGAATGCAGTAAGAGGAACGCAAAGTAATGCACAAGGTATTTTCACCCTTAAAAATGTAAAAAAAGGTACTTATACTTTGAAAGTAAGCTTTGTAGGTTATGAGAAAAAAATACAAGTAATTGATTTACAGAAAGATGCTTCTTTTAAATTCGAACTTAGTAAATCTACTTTTGCCGCAGATGAAGTAGTAGTAAATGCTACTAGAGCCAATGCAAAATCAGCCATTGCTTTTACGGATGTTTCTAAAGAAGATATTCAGAAACAAAATTTTGGTCAAGACATTCCTCAATTATTAAACTTTACACCTTCGTTAGTTTCTACTTCTGATGCTGGTGCTGGAGTGGGTTATACAGGTGTAAGAATCAGAGGAACAGATGCTACCAGAATCAATGTAACCATCAATGGCATTCCTTTGAACGATGCAGAATCTCAAGGTACTTACTGGGTCAACACTCCTGATTTGGCTAGTTCGGTAAGTTCAATCCAAGTGCAACGTGGCGTGGGTACTTCTACCAACGGTGCGGGAGCTTTTGGAGCATCTATCAATATTTCTACTAACGAATTCAGAAAACAGGCTTATGCCGAAATCAATTCTGCCTATGGCTCATTCAATACTTTAAAAAACACTATTTTAGTTGGTTCTGGTTTGGTAAACGATAAATTTACTTTTGATGCTCGTTTGTCGAAAGTTACTTCTGATGGTTATATCGACAGAGCTAGTTCTGATTTAAAATCATTTTATCTTTCTGGTGCTTATTTTGGAAAAAAATCTTTTGTTCGTCTGAATGTTTTCTCAGGAAAAGAAAAAACCTATCAAGCTTGGGAAGGCGTATCAGAAGCAACTTTGCCGATAAATCGTACTTTCAATTTATATACTTATCCAAATCAAACGGATAATTATCAGCAAGATCATTATCAATTACTTTCTTCGCATACTTTATCAAATGCGTGGACGTTTAATTTGAATTTCCATTATACTTATGGTCGTGGCTATTACGAGCAGTTTAAAGAACAAGATAAATTTTCAAAATACGGTCTGCCAAATGTTATTTTAGGTACGGATACCATCAAAAAAACAGATTTAGTTCGTAGAAAATGGTTAGATAATGATTTCTATGGAACAACTTTCTCTTTTGATTATCAAGGCATTAAGAAGTTAAAAGCTAATATTGGTGGAGGATTAAATCAATATAAGGGTCGTCATTATGGAGAAATCATTTGGGCGCAATATGCTTCTACTTCAAAATTAGGAGACAGATATTATAACGGAACGGCACAGAAAACAGATTTCAATATTTACGGAAAAGTATTCTATCAGCTTACTGAAAAAATAAATGCTTTTGCTGATTTACAAGTAAGAACTGTGAATTATGAAATTAAAGGAACGGATGATAATCTTTTGAACATTGGTCAAAAAGTGGATTATAAATTCTTTAATCCAAAGTTTGGAGTAAGTTACCAAATAGCGTCTAATGCTTCGGCTTATGCTTCTTACAGCGTCGGCAACAAAGAACCTAACCGTTCTGATTTTGTTGATAATGTTGGTGCAACACCTAAATCTGAAAAGTTGAACGATTTTGAAGCAGGTTATAAAGTTCAAAAAGGAAAAGCTGCTTTTTCTTTGAACGGTTACTTTATGAATTACAATAATCAATTGGTTTTAACTGGAAAATTGAATGATGTTGGTTCGCCAATTCGTGTAAACGTTCCAGAAAGTTATCGTTTAGGATTAGAAGTAGAAGCTGGTGTTCAATTGAATAAAGCTTTGAAAATTAATGCAAATGCTACTTTGTCGGAGAACAAAATCAAGAACTTCACAGAATCAATCTATAATTACGATAACGAAACACAAGTAGCTTTGCCAACGCTTAGCAAAACAGATATTGCTTTTTCACCAAATGTAATTGTGGGGTCGCAAATTTTATTTACGCCAGCTAAAGGTTTAGAATTTGGCTTATTGTCTAAATATGTTGGCAAACAGTATATGGACAATACTTCTAACGAAAATCGTAAATTGAATGCTTATTTTACAAATGATGTTCGTGCGATTTACACTGTAAAAGGCAAGACTTTGAGGGAAGTAAATTTCAGTTTCTTAGTAAATAATCTTTTCAATACTTTGTACGAATCTAACGGTTATACTTACACTTACATTTATGAAGGAACAAGTTATACCGAGAATTTCTACTATCCACAAGCTGGAACAAATGTAATGGCTGGTGTTAGTTTGAAGTTTTAATTAAAGGTTTCAAAATGAAAATGCTAGTTACTTCAAGATGAGTAACTAGTATTTTCATTTTAAAATACTTTTATTTATCTTACTTCCCCATTAATCTTCAACTTAGTATTAGGTAGTAACTTTCTAATTCTTTGCTCTTCTTCCACAGAAATTTGTCCTTTTAGTTCAAGATTTTCGATTGAAATTTTGGCTAATTCATCAGGAATACGAACTGTTTTGATGAACGACAAATGTAAATTATCTATTTTCTGCAAAGAGTAAATATCGTTTGGTATGGTTTCAATATTGCTAATTGATAAATCGTCGATTTTTTCTTGATACCTAAATTCAGATTTTTTCGGGTCGAAAGTATTTTTATTATTGATTGCCCAAGCGATTTCTGGCTTTAAAGTATAATCATTTTTGTTTTGCGACAAACCTACAAAACCCGCCCAAAACTCCATTTTATAACTCTTTTTATTTTGTACATCTTCTAAAATAAATGGCACTTTCACCAATTCAGAAGCTAAATCGTTGATTTTTAAAATGGGTTTTAAATCTGTCTTTTTACCTTCTTTGGTATAAGGGAAAAACTTAACAATCCATCCGTCAATGGTTGTGGGCGAACCATACTTTTTCTCGGTATGTACTTTTACCATATTCATCCAGAAATCTTTCTTGAAATTGCCTTTTTTAGTTTCAATGATTTCCTTTAAAACAGGCTCAAGCTCCGAAGTCCACCAAGTTAAATTGTATTTAGAAATATATTTTGTTTTGTCGAGTACCTTTTGCCAATCTTCAACCGTTCCTTCAATTGTAATTTTTGGTAGCCCACAACCAATCATAATTATTTTATAATTGAAGTATTCTTTAACGGTTTCCATCACCGTAATTTCGCTCACAATTCTGCTTGTTGGTGTAGTCGTACTAAAATCTGAAGTGAGTACTGCTGTTAATTTGTTGCCAGTATAATCACTAATCTGATTTGTGAATTGTGGAAAAAGTGCTTCCCAATTACTGTTAGGGTTCCCAAGTTGAATATCGTTTGAAACAATATTCAAGGTCTTTTTGTCTTTAAAGCCAACGAGTTTTTTTCTGAAAATTTCTGAATTATTCGAAATGTGTCGAGCAAAACCTTGACTAATCAGCAACCACATAATATCTGGCGAAATCGTAAAAGGGCGATGCTCTTTGTAAGCTGTTATAATACCAGTTAAGAAAGGATGTTCTCCGAAAGTAACAAGGCTGTCTGGAAGTTGAGAGTTTTTTTCAATATCTGCTTTCAAGAATTTAAAAACATTATTTGAAGGTGTTTGATAAAGAAATTTCTCAGGTTTCGAGAGTGTTTCTATTTCAAAAGTGTTGGGATTTTGGCAGAAAGAAGCAAAGCTCGTTAAAGCCAACATAGAGGTGATGATTGTTTTCATGTGTTAAATACGATAGAGTTGTGTATAAATTAGAATATTACTCTTTGTAGAGAAGTACTAAATTACAAATATTTTAATTGCTTGGTTTTCAAATAGTAAATTTTATCTGAAAGATAATTCTAAAGCAGATTTATCTTTCAGTTCGTAATTGTTTTCATAGCTTAAAGCTCAACATTATCATCAGGAAGTTCTCTCACTTCCACCTCTTCAGGCTTAGGATAAGTAATTAAAGCAGAGAAATCTACTTTCCAAAAATCTAAATCTAATAGTTGGTTACTCTTGTTTTTGGTAAGCGTTATCAATACTGGTGTCCCGTCGGTATCGGTGTATTCAACCTGAATTAAATCGCCATCGTACTCATCTGGATTTTTATTACCAATACTGATACTCCCCATTTTTCCGCCTTCGTATTCAAATACTTCTTCGTCGATAGGATAATCTTCAGTCGTAAAATTCAATTTTGCTAAAAGGTGAATAATTAATGCCTTTTCGTTATCTCTTATTTTTCTGGTTTGATTCATGTTTTTAATTGTGAATGAGTGAATTAGTGATTTTTGAGGTTTAAAATGATGTGGTTTTAACTAATTTTAATTTGATAAAATATTAACCATGTTTTAAACTCTCTCATCATTTGTCTGAATTAGCTTGTAAAAAACGCTTCAAAATTACTGCTTATTTTCTTAGAAGATGAGTCTTTCAATCGCTCTTTCTTTATCATTTCTAAAACAAAGCTGAGTTCATACCAAGCCCTCCCTTATTTTTTCGTAATTTTGAGGTCAATTCAAATTGAATTAAAAATTTATGGATTATTTAAAAGGATTAAACGAACCGCAACGTGAAGCGGTACAACATATAGACGGACCTTTGATGATTATTGCGGGTGCAGGTTCTGGTAAAACTCGTGTTCTTACTTATCGCACTGCTTATTTAATCGAAAAAGGCGTTGACCCATTTCAAATTTTACTCCTCACTTTTACCAATAAAGCCGCAGGTGAAATGCGTCAGCGTATTGAAAATGCAGTTGGAAATGATGGTAAAAACCTTTGGATGGGTACTTTTCACTCGGTTTTTGCAAAAATACTTCGTTTTGATGGCAAGCATTTGGGCTACACTTCCGACTTCTCGATTTATGATACAGACGATTCTAAATCTTTAATCAGAGCAATCGTAAAAGAGCGTGGACTGGACGATAAAGTATATAAAGCCAACGTGATTTATAACCGTATTTCAGGAGCGAAAAATCGTTTGATTGGTCCAGATGAGTACTTGAATAATCCTGTAATTGCGGCAGATGATGCAGCAGCTAAATTGCCAGAAATGGGCAAATTGTATAAGCTTTATGCTTTGCGTTGTTTCCAAGCCAATGCGATGGACTTTGATGATTTGTTGTACAATACCAATATTCTCTTTCGTGACCACCCTGCGGTTTTGGATAAGTATCAACGCAAATTCAAATACATCATGGTAGATGAGTTTCAGGATACGAACATTTCGCAGTACTTGATTGTGAAGAAATTATCGGAATTATCGAAAAATCTTTGTGTGGTTGGTGACGATGCTCAGTCGATTTACGCTTTCCGTGGCGCAAGTATTGATAATATTTTGAATTTGGAGAAAGATTATCCAAATATGGCAACCATTAAATTGGAACAGAATTATCGCTCAACGAAAAATATTGTGGAGGCTGCCAATTCTATTATTGCTAAAAACAAAAATCAGTTAAAGAAAAAAGTATTTACAGAAAACGAAGTAGGTTCATTGATTGAACTCATCAAAGCTAATTCTGATAATGAAGAAGGTCGATTGATTGCGACGCATCTTTTTGAATCTAAAATGGCTCTTGGTTTAAGAAATACCGATTTTGCTATTTTGTACAGAACAAATGCCCAATCAAGGTCTTTTGAAGAATCACTTCGTAAACTGAATATCAAGTATAGAATCATTGGTGGATTATCATTCTATCAACGTCGTGAAGTAAAAGATTTATTGGCGTATTTCCGCTTTGTGGTCAACCAAAAAGATGAAGAAGCTTTTAAACGAATCATCAATTTACCGAAAAGAGGAATTGGCGATACAACGATTGCAAAAATTGCAGTAACGGCTTCTGAAAATCAGATTTCTGTTTGGGAAGTAGTTTCAAATATCAAACAGTTCCAAGCAGGACGATTTGCTGATACCATCGAAGGCTTTGCTGATTTGATAAAGTCTTTCAAAATCATGGTTGAAGTCAATAAAAAAGACGCTTATGAAGTAGCTTCACATATTGCTAAAGCATCTGGTTTATTACGAGAATTGCATGAAGATAAAACGGTAGAAGGACTTTCTCGCTACGAAAACGTACAAGAATTATTGAACTCCATCAAGCAATTTGTGGACGACAACGAAGTACCCGAAGAAGACAAATCTATTTCAAGTTTTTTACAAACGGTTTCTTTATTGACCACCGCCGACAGCGATGACCCAGATGGCGATAACGACAGAGTAACTTTGATGACAATTCACGGAGCAAAAGGTTTGGAGTTTAATCATGTATATGTAGTGGGGATGGAAGAAGACCTTTTCCCAAGCCAAATGATGTTGCAAAGCAGAGCGGATTTAGAAGAAGAACGTCGTTTGTTTTATGTAGCCATTACTCGTGCCGAAAAGAAACTGATGATGTCTTATGCAGAATCTCGTTATCAGTACGGACGCTTGAAACCTTGCGAACCAAGTCGTTTCTTAGACGAAATCGACCCACAATATTTGCAATTTGCTAAAAATATTCGTCGGCCAGAAGAAAGACCAGCTCCGCAAGGATTTGTAAGAATGACCAACAGAGAGCAAAAAGCCCCTGATTTCGGTACTTCAAACAAACCAACTTCTACGGCAAATCTGATAGCCAAGCCAGCGGCTCGTCCTGTGGTAGGCAATACTTATATTCCTTCACAAGATTTTGTACCGAGCGATACAAAAAATTTAGTAGAAGGCGACCGAGTAGAGCATTTAAAATTTGGTTTCGGAAAAGTAAAAAAGATAGATGTAAATGGAACAGACCGAAAAGCAGTGATTCAATTTGAAGGAACAATTGGCGAGAAAACACTTTTGTTAAGCTTTGCTAAATTGAGGATTTTGTAAGCGAATTATAATATTGCCTGTTTATAGAAGTCTTCCCCAAGTTTTGTATATTTGGTATAAAACTTTATTGAAATGCTAACAACAATAGAAGGAATTTACGAAAATGGTCAGGTGATTTTCAACGAACTTCCACCTGTTAAAAATAAATCTAAAGTTTTAATCACTTTTGTAGAAGAAATTGAAGCTTCTATAAAAGTGAAAAAACGTTTATTTGGCACCTTAAAAGGAACACTTCATGTTCCTGCTGATTTTAATGAACCATTAGACGACCTCAAAGAGTATATGTAATGAAAAGGTTTTTATTAGATACCCATATTTTATTGTGGATGTTTGATGAAGCTGAAAACATTCCATCCAATATTTATACAATTATCGAAAATATTGAAAATCAATGTTTTGTAAGTATAGCTTCACTTTATGAAATTGCGATAAAAAAGAATATAGGCAAACTCAATACTAAAAATTCGATTATCACTTTATCGGATGAAATTGAACGTGTTGGGTTGACATTACTGCCATTAACTGCCAATCATTTGGAAAATTATGTTACTTTAAAACAGGTTGATAATCACAAAGACCCGTTTGATAGACTGATTATTTCTATTGCTATTTCAGAAAATCTCAGCATTATTTCAGCAGATGAAAAATTCAGATTTTACCAAGAATTAGTAGAAGTTGTTTGGTGAAAATCCCTACTCTTCCACCATTCTACTATTCTTCACATTAGCCAAATACACAAAAGTACTCAAACCTGCCACGAGCGTTACTAAACACATAATCAGTTGTAAAAGATTAGGTTTAATAACCCACATCGCTCCAATAAATTGAACGATTAGAATAATGTAAAGAAAAGTTGCGACTGCTTTTCTAGGTACTTTATTGATGACAAAAGAACCAAGTGGCGCAAAAAATGCAACAAAAGGAATACAAGCCAACCACATTTCAAAAGCCTCTGGTTGAAAATCATTAATCAAACCTGCATGAAGAAAGAAACCCAAAATCGTTTCAAGTGTCATAATAATTACGGATGATGGCACGGCTACTTTTTCGTCGATACGATAATAAATCGTCATCAAACAGAAAGAAAAAATATTAATACCTGTTCCGAAAATAGAAGAAATCATTCCACCGACTAATCCAAAAAATAGCAATCTCGCCATATCCGAACGCTGGAATGATTGAATTTTATCGAATACTGTTCGCTTTGGTTTGGTGTTTTCATACCATAAAACCAAACCAAAACTTAACCAAAGTGACACAAAAAAGAGTTTTGCCAAAGGCGGAGAAATAAGCGGAACAATGTAATAAGTACCGAAAATCAATCCAAAAATGCCCCCGAATGTGACATATTTAATATAATTCCATTCAACTTTAATTTTTAAGTTTAAAATCAGTAAACTTGCTGAAGTCATTCCAATACTTTGAATGGCGAAAGCAAAATTTCTGGCAATTGCTGGTGGGATTTTTAGGAGTAATGTAAAGACGGGATAAGCAATGGCGGCACTTCCTTCGGGACTAGAACCCGCAATGAACGAACCAAAAATCATAGTGAGTACTGCATATCCATGTTTTGCAAAAATATAGAAGCTATCGGTGGATACCATGTAATATGTCCAAACACTCAATACCACTATCAAGAATGACAAGTAAAGCCAAGGCAATTTGATTTTTTTCAGTTTGTCGGTTTGCATCAATAAAAATCTTTAATTTTACGGGAAACAAAGGTAAACGCAATTTTCAATTATAAAAATTCTCATTCAAGAGTATCATTATGCAAAATATAGAGGAAATACTTCAAAAATTGATAGCAGAGCATAATTTCTTAAAAGATATGCAAGAACGCATCGTGGGCAACCATGATATTATGATTGAAAACCAAAAGCGTAATGCTGATAATCATGATTTGGTGATTCAAAATCAATCAACGATTATCAAAAACCAAGAAATTATTGTCAACAATCAGGTAAGTATTATTCGTAATCAAAGACAAATTGCAGATAACCAAATTACGCTTTCTGTGATGTTACAAACGCAAACTTATTTGTTGAATTTAGTCAAGAAGCTTTCTGGTCAGGAAGAATCTTTTGAAGATACTGAAAAGTTTGTTCAATCTTTAAAAAAACAAACGATTGATAATTTGAACAGTCCTTCTCTGAACGACCCACAAACGCTTTAGCAAAAATTTCACTCATCATATTTTGCCAGAATGATTTACTTTATTCTGGCATTTTTTATTTGTACTTATCTCAACATTAGTCTATTACTCTTTTCCAGATTTCTCTCTTCTTAAAATTCCATATTTTCCTCTTTTTCGGAAAAACAAAAATCGTCAATTCTAACAATAAAGCCTACATTTTGCTTTATTTACTTTTTAAAATTGCTTATTTACTTCATATTCCTACATTTTCGACTAAGTTCTAAATTTCTGGATTAATTTATATTCCAAATATTTGGATTTATTTATTATTATTCCATAAATTTGGAATAATAATTTCATGCAATTATTTCTGAGATAGATGCAATTGTGTAATTGGAATATGTTTTCCTGTCCATTATCGAAAATAAATTAATCCCTAACAATCATGCCTTATATTCCATTGGAAAGTCATTTGCCAGGCATTACTGGTTTGCTTGAATATCGCCAAGATACTGCTCAACCCATTCGTGAACTCACTCAGATTTTACTTCGTGGAGAATCTACTCTGACAGAAGGCGAACGTGAATTGATTGCTGCATTGGTTTCTTCCAAAAACCAATGTAAGTTTTGTACAACTGCACATACAGCGGCGGCAAATATTCTTTTGGGTGAAACGGAAACTTGTGAAATGGTGAAAAAGGATTTTGAAACTGCACCCGTTTCTGATAAGATGAAAGCTTTGTTGGCAATTGCAAGTCATGTACAGCAAAATGGCAAAAATGTTACTTCTCAAGATGTAGAACGAGCAAAAACGGCTGGCGCAAGCGACCGTGAAATTCACGATACAGTTTTGATAGCCGCTCTGTTTTGTCTCTACAATAAATATGTGGATGGCTTGGCAAGTGTAACGCCAACAGAAACTGCTTTTTATGAAAAATTAGGTCAACGCATCACCACAAATGGCTACAACAGAGTGCCAGCGATTTATGAACAATTGAAAAAAGAGGCACAAGCTTAACACATTTTGAAAACCTGAATTCCCATAAAATTTATCCAATTAGTCAATCTTAACTATCTATGAAAAAAATCTTTACACTAAGCATTATATTATTTCATTCATTGGCTGTTTTTGCCCAAAACTTTACAGGAAGTATCATAGATGCTGAAACCAAAAAGCCTTTGGCTGGTGCAAGCGTTAGAATCAAAGGGAAAAACATTGGTACAGTTACCAATGCAGACGGTTTCTTTAGTTTAAAAACCTCCGCAAAACCTCCATTTACATTAATTTTCTCCATGATTGGTTTTGAACGCCAAACGGTTGAAGTAACCGATAATTCGACAATTGCGATTTCATTAAAATCTGGAGATGAATTATTACAACAAGTAGTGATTTCTGCTTCAAGAATAGAAGAAAATATTTTAAAATCGCCCGTAAGCATTGAAAAAATTGATGCAAAATCCATTCAGCAAAGTCCATCAGTAAGTTTTTATGATGCCTTGGTCAATGTAAAATCATTGGATATGGTTACAAGTGGTTTGACTTACAAGCAAATCAATACTCGTGGATTTAATTCAACAGGGAATAGTCGTTTTTTACAATTGATAGATGGCGTTGATAACCAGTCGCCCGGCTTAGGTTTTGCGGTTGGAAACCTTTTTGGTTCTTCAGATTTAGACGTTGAAGGTGTTGAATTAATTCCGGGAGCAGCTTCAGCACTTTATGGACCAGTGGCTTTTAATGGTTTATTGATGACGACAACCAAAAATCCTTTCAATTATCAAGGATTATCTGTTCAAACAAAAGTCGGTATCAATCATGTTTCGGATAATGCTTCTGGTGCAAAACCATTTACGGATTTTTCATTGCGTTATGCAAAAGCCTTTAACAATCGTTTTGCCTTCAAGTTAAACGCTTCTTATTTAAAAGGAACAGATTGGTACGCTAACAATTATACCGACATCGACCCAAATACTCCTGCCGCACAGCGTGGAGCCAATAATCCGGGAAGAAATGCCTTGAATATCTATGGAGACGAAGTAGCTCAAACCATTCAAGGAATTGGAAGAGTTTCTCGTACAGGTTATGAAGAAAAAGATTTAGCCAATTATGGTGTTTACTCTACCAAATTGAATGTGGCTTTACACTATAAAATCTCTGAAAGTTTAGAAGCTATTTATCAAGTAAATTATAGTCAAGGCACGGCAAATTATACAGGAAGTAGCCGTTTTGCCTTGAATGATTTCAAATTGATTCAAAATCGTTTGGAATTAAGAGGTTCAAACTTTTTTATCAGAGGATATTCTACAGCAGAGCAATCGAATCATTCTTACAATACTCGTTCATTGGGGCAATTGATTAACCGTACTTGGGTAAGAGATTTAAACGGAAATGTAGTGACGCCAGACAAAGCTGATGCTACTTGGTTTGAACGTTATACTGCTGCTTATACAGGAAAAGTAGGAAGTGTTACTGGGCAAGACCATTCAGCAGCCAGAGCATTTGCCGACCAAGGACGTTTTGTAGCTGGGTCGAGTGATTTTGAACAACAAAAAAGTAAATACATCGCTACCGCAGGATTGGGCGGAGCAGGCGTATTGAGCAATAGTAAATTGTATCACGTAGATGCTCAGTACGATTTAAGTCAGGCTTTGAAAGTAGTAAATCTATTAGTTGGTGGAAGTTATCGAGTATATGATATGGAAACCAACGGAACTTTATTTGACGATAAAATCAATAAAGTAAGCGTAAAAGAATTTGGTGTTTTCGCTCAGGCATCAAAAGCAATTTTAGAAGATAAACTAAAACTTACGCTATCAGGGCGATATGATAAAAACGAAAACTTTAATGGCAGTTTTACGCCAAGAGCTTCGGCAGTATTTTCTCCTTCAGAAAACCATAATTTCAGAGCGTCGTATCAAACAGGTTTTAGAAACCCAACTGTGCCAGACCAATTTATCAAATTGAATGTTGGTCCAATCATTATTTTGGGTGGTGCTCCTGCCAATAGCGCAGGCTTGAATGCTTATGAAAATTCGTTCACTGCGGCTTCTGTTGGTGCATTTGCCAGTGGTTTTTCAAGCGATTTGCAGAAAGGAGTGCCTTTCCCAACAGCTGTTGAAAACAATAAAAGTAAACTCGTAAAATCAAATGTTCCTTATATCAAACCAGAACAAACACAAAGTTTTGAAATTGGTTATAAAGGATTGTTAGCCCAAAAGCTTTTGGTAGATGTGAATTATTACAGAAGTACTTTTAAAAATTTCTTGATTAACCAAGTCGTAATTCGTCCTACTAACAATGTTTTAAATTCTGATGGCACGATAAATTCTGCAGCAGCACAAGATATTTTAGGGGGCAAAACACAGGCTTTCCAACTTTATACCAATGCGGCAGATAAAGTAAGTTCGCAAGGTGTTTCATTAGGATTGACTTACTTCTTACCTGAAAATTTCAGAGTAGGCTTCAACAGTACTTGGTCTGATTTTAATATTTTGGATGCCAACCCAAACAATATTCCAGCTTTCAATACTCCACGTTGGAAAACAAATTTAACCATTAGCAATTCAAAAATCACCGACCGTTTAGGCTTTAGTGTGGCTTGGCATTGGCAAGAATCATTCGATTGGTACGGAACATTTAATGAAAACCGTCCGGGAAACATTCCTGCTTATAGTTTGATAGACGCACAAGTAAATTACCATGTGCCAAGTTTGAAAACTACTGTAAAATTAGGAGCAAATAATATCACAAATCAATATATCGTACAAGCTTATGGTTCGCCAGCGGTGGGGGGCTTATACTATGTTTCTTTAACTTTTGATGAATTGTTTAGGTAATTATTCACCCTTTCATCTTCCTTGTTTTCCTATTAATCATCTCTAAATTCCTAAAACTATGAACTTAAAATATTGTACTTACACTTGCTTATGCTTGGCTTTATTGGTAGGTCAATCATGTGGATTAATTTCAAATTCTAACGATAAAATGGTTAAGCATTTAGCAGATACCTACGATAAATATTATGTCAAAGAAAATACTTTTTGTCCTGAGGCAGAATTTATCTTCTTTGATTCGATGGCAACCAAACATCCAGATCCAGAAATGAGATTGCGAGCAAGCTTTTTCAAAGCCAATGGTTTTCTGAAACTTGGTCAAGAGCAAGAAGCGAATCTTGCATTTGAACAATTATTGCAAAACACCAATGCCGATCACAGACATTATACCGAAGTTTTAAAAGGCTATGCCATTTCGTACTTACGAATGGGAGAACGCCAAAACTGTATCAGCAATCATTCTTCAGAATCTTGTATTATGCCTATTAAAGATGGTGGCGTGCATCAAAATAAAACAGGTTCAAGAAAAGCGATTGAAGTTTATCAAAAATTACTTCAACAAGATAATCAAGATTATGAGTCAAGATGGTTATTGAATATTGCCTATATGACACTTGGTGAATATCCGTCAAAAGTGCCTTCACAGTGGCTTATTCCTAATTTAGATAAAGATAATTCTGGTTATGCTGTAAAAGCATTCACAGACATTGCTCCCAATTTAGGTCTCAACAAACGAAATATGGCGGGAGGAGTAATTATCGATGATTTTAATAATGATGGTTATTTAGATATTGTTACTTCTGATTGGGGATTAAAAGGAGCGATGCACTATTTTAAAAACGACACCAAAGGTAGTTTTACTGATTGTTCAGTTATTTCAGATTTGGGGCGTTTCAAAGGTGGTCTGAATATGGTACAAGCAGATTATAATAACGATGGTTTTCTGGATATTCTGGTACTAAGAGGGGCTTGGATGGGCAAATTTGGCAAACAAGCTAATTCTTTACTCAGAAATAATGGCGATAATACTTTTACAGATGTTACAGTAGAAAGTGGACTTTTTTCAGAACATCCTACACAAGCGGGCGTTTGGAGAGATTTTAATAATGATGGTTGGTTAGATTTATTTATTGGCAATGAAAATGGAGGACTTGATGACTATAACCCATGTGAATTATACATGAGTAATAAAAATGGCACTTTTACAGAAGTAGCTTCCATTGCAAAATGTCAAGTAGTTGATTTTGTAAAAGGTGTTAGTGCTGCCGATTATGATAATGACGGACTTCAAGATATTGTTATTTCGGGTCTTCAAGGCAGAAGAACTTTATTGAGAAATACAGGCTTGAAAAATAAAATTCCTCAATTTGAAGATGTTACTGAAAGAGTAGGTTTGGGGGATGTTCGAGTAAGTACATTCCCGACTTGGTTTTGGGATTATGACAATGATGGCTGGCAAGACATTTTTGTTTGTGGCTATGAATTTGTAAAATCTATTGCTTACTCGGCAGGAACAGAGGCTTTAGGTATTCCGAATAAAGCTGGCAAAATGTATTTATATCATAATAACCATGATGGTACTTTTAGCAATGTATCCGAAGAAGCGGGTTTAAATAAATCTGTTTTTGCGATGGGTTCAAATTTTGGAGATATTGATAACGATGGCTATTTGGATATGTACTTAGGAACAGGTAATCCAGACTACAAATCGCTTGTGCCTAATCGCCTTTTTAGAAATATGGGTAATGGAAAATTTGCCGATGTTACAGTTTCTAGCAGAGTAGGAAATTTGCAAAAAGGACATGGAGTAGCCATTACCGACCTTGACAATGATGGAGACAATGATATTTTTATCGAAGTAGGCGGAGCATACATTGGCGATTCTTATAATAATTCGCTCTACCTAAATCCGGGTCAAAACGATAATCGTTGGATTAATATTCAATTAGAAGGTTCAGAAACCAATCGTTCGGCAATAGGCACTCGCCTAAAAGTAACTTTCCGAGAAAAAGGCATAAAGAGAGTACTTTATCGTGAAGTAAATTCTGGAGGAAGTTTTGGCTCATCAGCTTTGAGAAGAGAAATCGGTATCGGACAAAGTAATTTAATTGATGAAGTAGAAATTACTTGGGCGAAAACTGGTAAGAAACAAGTTTTAAGAAATCTGAGACCCAATCAGTTCATTAAAATCAAAGAAGGAAGTAATGCCATTGCTAAAGTCAATATCAAAAAAACAATTTTCTTAAATCAAAATACATCAATACCAATTTGTGATTCAAAAGGAATGATTCTTTGATAAACAAGCCTAAAACCATTAATCATATTTTTATGGAAATTGCTATAACCGATACTAAAACGCAGTCTCGTACTACCATTGCTTTTGCTGTTTGTATGCTTTGCTATCTTTTAGGAGGCACTGTGGCTACTTTGATGTCCGTCAATTTACCTGTTGCTATTCCTGAATTATTAGGCAAAACACCTTCTGTAGATGAATTAGGAAAAATTGGAGCTTATTTGAATGCCTCTTTTATTTTTGGATGGATGTTTGGCGGATTGACTTTAGGTATTGTGAGTGATAAAATTGGTCGTATCAGAACCTTAGCTTTTTCAGCAGGGATTTATGGATTATTTACTTTATTGACCGTTTTTGTTGCCAATTGGGAAAGTCTGTTGATATATCGTTTCTTTACAGGTTTAGGTGTAGGTGGGGTTTTACTTATCACCACCGTTTACATTTCAGAAATTTGGGATACTAATACTCGCCCAGTTGCTTTAGGTATTTTGGCAGTTTCTTTCCCTATCGGAATTGTCTTGACGGGCGGTTTGAACGTACTATTTGGCAATTGGCGACAGTCGTTTTGGCTTGGTATTATTCCTATGTTATTGTCTTTTGTTATTATTTTTTTCTTGCCAGAATCTTCTACTTGGCAAAGCGAAGGGTTAACTAAAAAACAAAATCAAGAAAGTATTTTTTCTTCTACCAATGGCAAAAAACTACTGATTGGTTCTTTGGTTTTCGGCTCAGTATTAATTGGGCTTTGGGCTATTTTTTCTTGGCTTCCAACATGGGTGCAAGGTTTATTAGCAGATGCTTCGTCGGATGGACAAAAAGAACGTGGACTAACGATGATGCTTTTAGGAATTGGTGGCATTATTGGCGGAATGCTTTCTGGATTTTTAATCAAAAAAATAGGCTCACGTACTACTTTGATTCTTACTTTTTCAGGTTGTTTTATCGCTTGTTTGTTGTTGTTTACCACCAACTCAAGTTTTACGCCCATCATTTATGTAGAAACAGCTTTACTTTCTTTATTTTTCGGAATAAGCCAAGGTTCTCTTTCTAGCTATATCCCAACACTTTTTTCAACGACAATTCGGGCAACAGCTACAGGTTTCTGTTTTAATATCGGAAGGTTTTTTACTGCCACCGCCGTTTTTTTTGTAGGAAGTTTAGTTACAGTATTTGGTGGAATCGGCAATGCCCTACTGTCTTTTTCAATTACTTTTTTAATTGCTTTGACGGTGGTTTATTTTACAGAGAATAAAGGAATTGAGTGATTAATCTTTAAAAATCAAGTATTTAATTAATACATAAAATTTTTATTGATGTAACAAAGTATTAGATATTATTCCAATAAAATCTTTCATTTTCAGCATTATTTAATCAAAGCTAAATCTGCTATCCAAATAAATAACTCACATTATGCCACATATACAACTTCCAGAAAATGTACCCGGCATCCGAAGTTTGGTCATGTATCGACCAGATACAGGTAAGCCACTTTATCAGTTAGCTCAGATTTTATTACGAGACGATTCTCCGTTGAGTCAGGCTGAAAGAGAATTAATTGCTACTTATGTTTCCACAAAAAATACTTGTACTTTTTGTTCTTCTAGCCATGCGGCGGCAGCAAGATATTTGTTCCAAGATGAAGCTCAAACGGTTGATTTAGTGTTGGAAGATTATCAAAATGCACCCATCTCTGATAAATTAAAAGCTTTATTAAACATCGCTGGAAAAGTGCAAACAGATGCCAGAACCGTAAGTGACGAAGATGTACAATTAGCTCGTTCCTTCGGAGCAAACGACCGTGATATTCATGATACAGTATTGATTGCCGCTACTTTTTGTATGTTCAATCGCTATGTGGATGGGCTTGCTACACTTACACCGACAGATGCCGATGTTTATGCACAAATGGGTGAGCGAATGGGAACTTTAGGATACGTTTTACCAACAAAAGCTTAAATCATGGCACATATTACATTGACCGAAGAATTACCGGGAATTCGTGGATTACTGGCATTTAGTCCGAAAACGGCGAAACCATTAAATGCTTTAGCAGAAGCGTTACTTCGTACAGACGAAGGCTTGACGAAAGGAGAAAGAGAATTAATTGCCACTTTTGTTTCATCTTTAAATGACTGTTTTTTCTGTAAGAATATTCATGGTGCCGTAGCGCAATATTATGCGACAGAAGATGAATACTTAGTTCAGAAAGTAAAGGCTGATTATCAGACCGCACCCATTTCTGATAAATTAAAAGCACTTTTGAGTATTGCTAAAAGTGTACAAAAAGGAGGGAAGTTTGTCACTGAAAATCAAGTAGAAAAAGCCAAAGCATTAGGCGCAAGTGATTTTGAAATTCATGATACTGTTTTAATCGCCGCTGCCTTTTGTATGTTTAATCGGTATGTGGATGGTTTGGCTACTTTTGCTCCCGATAATCCAGCAATGTATCAAGCAAGAGCTAAAAAGATTGCTGAAGAAACGGGTTATGCTAATTCATCTCCAAACTAAAAAAGAGGTCTAAAATTCCATAATACTGGAAATTTAGACCTCTTTTTTTTTTAATCTTTGTTGAAAATAGACTTTATCTTCAAAAATAAAATTAGGAAAAGAAATTTCAAATCTTGATTCAGGGGCTTATAATGAGCGATTTAAGATAAAAAGGAGATTAGTTTTTCCACGATTCTAAAATTAAATTCAAAATATTGGAAATTTTTTCCAGTTATTTGGATATTTCAAAAAAATACTTTTATCTTTGTTATGTAAATAAGAAAAATCAAAGTATTTCTAAAATAAATCTCTTTTTCTGTTTTCCTCTAAATTGAAGATATTCATAAAATTAGAATTGGGAATATTACAAACTTTACACGGATTATACACGTGTAAAGTTTTAAAAAACTCAATCTAATCTAAGTTATTAAGTATTTATAAATGGTTAATATTTCAAACTCTACCTATCAGATTGATATGTAGAGTTTTTACTTACAAGGCATTTCTATTAATTAAGATAATTCAACGATATAAAATTGAATGAAAAAACTATTCTATTTAGGTGTTTTAGGGCTCATCATTTTTGAAATCCTGAATGTTTATTTCATTATGCCCATGCCGGGAAGTCAGCAAATGCGTAGTATAGACATTGCTTATTTTCTTTACACTTGGCGTTGGATATTTAGAGGCATATTTGGAGCAATGATTGTGTTTGGCATTTTACCTGCCTTTCAACAAGCTCGTTGGCTTACTTTGTTGGGTATTTTATTAGCTACTAGTGTTTGTTATGCTTTTAATTTCAAAATGGCGGCTGATGCCATGTTTGAAGAAACCCAAGCTTTAAGTATGAAACCTGCCAATGAAAACCAAATAAAACTCGACAGAGTAATTATTGGTGTTGAAATCAACGGAGAAGCCAAAGCTTATCCAATTTCACAGATTATCTATCATCATCAAGTGCGTGATACTTTAGCTGGTAAACCTATCATGGTTACTTATTGCTCGGTTTGTAGAACAGGCAGAGTATTTGAACCAACCGTTAATGGTAAACCTGAAACATTTAGATTGGTTGGGATGGATCATTTCAATGCTATGTTTGAAGATAATACTACCAAAAGCTGGTGGCGCCAAGCTAATGGTGAAGCCATCACAGGAAAGCTAAAAGGTACGATGTTACCAGAACTTGCTTCGCAGCAAGTATCGTTAGACACTTGGTTGAAGATGTATCCAGCCAGTACAATCATGCAACCTGATTTAAAATACAAAGAAGAGTACGACAGTACAGCCAAATATGAATCTGGAAGGTCAAGAAAAAAACTTACTGGAACGGATTCTTTATCATGGAAAGATAAATCGTGGGTAGTAGGTATCCAAATTGGGAAAGAAAGCAAGGCTTTTGATTGGAATCGTTTGAAGAAAGAAAGAATTATCCAGACCAACATTGGGAAGGAGGCAATTCTATTGGTTTTGGCAAATGATAATAAAAGTTTTTTTGCCTTCAAAAGCCCAACAAATAATGGCAAATTCACTATCAAAAATGATACTTTGATGGATGATAAACTTCGTTACAATTTAAAAGGAGAAAGTATTGATCAAAATAAAATGGTACATATTTCACTTGCCAAAGTAAACGCATATCAAGAGTTTTGGCATAGTTGGAAAACGTTTCATCCTAATACTCAACAATATTAGTACTATAAGATTACAAGTGAAAATGAATAGTTCTATACCTTTTCTTTTAATGCTTCAATTCAACTCGCTCAAGTTATCTTGATTTTATTCAGTAATAAATGTATAGAATTTCCAGTATTGTGGAAAGTGGCATTCTTTAGAATGAAATCTCTTAGATAAACCTCCGTAGAAACACTTAAAAAGTCAGCTAAAAAGTAGCTGTACTATACAATACTAGTAATAAGTGTATTTTTATTTATACTTTTTTGATAAAAATATTTTATTTCCAAATAATCTAATATTTTTTCCCTTTGTTTGGAATTGACTTTTGTATTCCATAATTTTGGAAGAGAGTCCAATTTAAAGAAACTAATCATTACAAAATGAAGAAACATTTACTAACATTTACTTGTACTTGCTGCTTACTATTTTTTACTAAAATGAGTTTTGCACAAACAACTCAAGACGGCTTGATGATGTCAAAAAATGAGTTGTGTTTGGTACTTAATTACGATAAAGAATCTTGGAATCAATACTGGGAAGGCGAAAGACTTCGTAATAATCTTAATATCGGTACGCTTTCTACGCAAATGGCTTCGTTCATGGCAGCTTATGGTGTTACCGAAAAATTAAACGTTTTTGCCGTTTTGCCTTATATCAAAAATGAGGCTTCAGCTGGAACGATGACTGGTTTACAAGGAGTTCAAGATTTGAATGTTGCTGCAAAGTATAATTTCTTTTCTTATGGCAAAATGCAATTATTCGGAGTAATCGGTGCATCTGTCCCTGTGACGAATTATGTGCCTGATTTCTTGCCTTTCTCAATCGGATTGCATTCTAAAACAGCTTCAGCTCGCCTTATTGTACATCAATTATTGCCTTATGGTATCCATATAACTGCGCAAGGTGGTTACATTGCTAGAAGCAAAACTAAGGTTGACAGAACCAATTACTATACTGGTAATGAAATAGAATATAGCCACGAAATGGCTGTACCTGACCAAGTAAGTACTTCTTTAAGAATTGGTGTGAATAAAAAAGCAGTATTGGCGGAGGCTTTTATCGACAATATTACTGCAACAAGTGGAACGGATATTCGCCGTTACGATATGCCTTTACCTGCTAATAAAATGGACTGGACTCGAGTTGGTGTTTTTGTTACTTGGCATACTCCAATTGAGAACTTTTCTGTAAACGGACACTTCTCGCATGTAATTGCTGGTAGAAACGTTGGCAAAGTGGAGGCTTCTTATGGCGCTCAATTACAATACATTTTGAATTTTAAGAAAAAGAAATAGTCTATCAGTAGCCATTTCATTCTGACAATTATCCCCATAGCATCATGAAATCAAGAATTTTATCTATATTTTTTATTAGTCTTTTTGCATTATCTTGTTCAAAAGAAGTTGAAAGAACATCACTTCGTCCATTAGTCCCAACAAGTAATGAGCCTAACGCTGGTACTTGGAAAATGTACTTCGGTGTAGCAACCGACTATGCAGTTCCAGCACCGAAAGAAACAAGTTCTGCTGAATACAAAGCTGAATTAGCAGAAGCACAGAAAGTAGCATCAAATTTAACGGCTGAACAAAAAAGTGCATTAACATACTGGCAAGTAGGCGCTGTAGGTCGTTGGAACGAAATCGCTCGTGAACTTATCGCAAGATACAACCTTGCACCAGAACCAAACGAAAACGGTACTTATTCAGCACCAAACTCTGCAAAACCTGATACTTTACCTTATTTCCCTTTTGCCAATCCTCCTTATGCTTCAAGAGCTTATGCTTTAATTAGTGTTGCTCAATACGATGCTTTGGTAGCAACTTGGGCTTATAAATACAAGTACAACAGAAAAACAAACACAGATGATTTACCTGATTATCCTTCTGAAGAAGCAGTAATTGCGGCGGCATCAAGTAGGGTATTGAAGTTTTTATTTCCAGGAAGTTATCCAACGCAATTGATTGATAACAAATACGAAGAAGGTCGTAAAGTAGGTATTTGGGCTGGTAAAAATGTTCAGAGTGATGTTGATGCGGCTGATGTTTTAGGAAAAGCAGTAGCTGATAAAATCATTGCTTATGCTAAAACTGATGGAACAGGAACTGCTGGAGGAAACCTTACTATTCAAGCACAAATGGCTGAAGCAGCTGTAGCAAGAGGATTAAAAACTGCTTGGAAAAGTCTTGATGTTCCTGCTCGTCCGGGTATGTTAATGAGATTTGGAGAAGTAAAAACTTGGAATTTCGATAAAGCTACTCGTGATGCCATTCGTCCTGCTGCACCTCCAGCTTTAGATTCAGATGCTTTCAAGAAAGATTTGGCAGAAGTAAAACATTATTCTGAAAATATTACTCGTAAACAATGGTCGATTGTACAATTCTGGGCGGATGGCTTGGGTACTTCAACGCCTCCGGGACACTGGAATCAGATTGCTATGGATTTAATCAGAGATGCAAGCATGTCTGAAATCAGAACAGCAAGAGCTTTGGCATTGATGAATACTGCTATTCATGATGCGGGTGTTTGTTGTTGGGATACCAAGTACTACTATTTTTATCCAAGACCAAACCAAGTTGACCCAAGTATCAAAACTGCGACTGGAACACCGAATTTCCCAAGTTTTACTTCTGGTCACGCAACATTTTCGGCAGCAGCAGCTTCGGTACTTTCTTATATCTTTCCTAGCCAACAAACTAGTTTAGATGCAATGGCAAAAGAAGCTTCTGAATCAAGAATTTATGGAGCTATTCACTATCGTTTTGATAGCGAAGTAGGTTTAGTTTGTGGCAAGAAAATCGGTGATTATGCCGTAGCACGTGGAAAAGCCGATGGAGGCAATTAGTGAGTGATGAGTTTTGAATGTTGAGTTGTGAGTTTACGTATTTCACAATTCAACATTCAACCTTCACAAAGAAATAGAACATTCTTCTCTTTTAAATATCCAAAAATTAATTTCATGAAAAAAACTTTACATTCGTTAATGATTGTGGCTACTGCATTGTTCATCAACGAACAAGCTAACGCACAAGGTTGTGTAGCTGTTCGCCAAATGGGCGGTATCAATGCAATGTCGGCTTCTTCTTCTTACAACCTTTCAAAAGGAGAATTTCAAGTAGGAGCAAACTACCGTTACTTTCACTCTTGGCGCCATTTTGTTGGTACTGAAGAACAACCACAACGCCAAACATTAGGCAATGCTGTGAATATTTATCAACATGCTGTTGATTTCAATGTATCTTATGGACTGTCTAGCAGATTGCAGTTAAATGCTACTCTTCCGTTTGTAAATTCTGAACGCTCGCAAACTTTAACATTAACAGCTGATGCTGCAAGTAAGAAATTGACTCGCTATAGCGTAAGTGCTGGTGGTTTAGCCGACATCCGTTTTGGAGCAAACTATTGGTTAATTAAACCAGAAAATGCACATAAAGGTAATGTCATGATTGGGGCTGGTATCAAATTAGCCACAGGAAGCTATACTGCTACTGATGATGCTTTGCAAACTGATGGTACTAAAAAGAATGTAGTGATGGACCAAGCCATTCAACCGGGTGATGGTGGCGTTGGTTTTTCTTTGGAATTCCAAGGATTCAGACAAATTCATAGAAATATCTACGCATTTGCAAATGCTTATTATTTATTCAGTCCACAAGAATCAAATGGTTCGTTCAAATCTGCACCAAAAGCAGGTTTAGAAGGGTATAATATTTATGCTTCGCCAGACCAATACTTTGCTCGTGCAGGGTTTATGACAGCAGTAGGTAAAAAGCAAAACTTTGCCTTCTCATTAGCTGGTAGATTTGAAGGAATTCCTGCTTACGATGCTTTCGGTGGTCAAGTAGCTTATCGTCGTCCGGGTTATGTTGTAGCCATTGAGCCGGGTGTTACTTATCGTACAGGTCAGCATACATTTAGTTTGTTTGTGCCTTACAACTTTATCAAAAACCGTATTCAAAGTGCAGCGGACATTGCAGATCAGAACTTACAAAACTCTAAAATTACTGATCCTACAAAATACGTTCACGTACAAGGCGATGCTGCTTTTGCTGATTATTCAATCAGTTTAGGTTATTCATACAGAATTGCCAAAAAAGCAAAAGTACCAACTTGGAAAGTAAACTAACAATTCTTAAAATGAGTACAATTGTTTAACCTTAGAATATTTAACGTATCAAAAGAGATTATTCCGAAAGGAGTAGTCTCTTTTTTTGTTTTAAGAAACCAGCCAACCTATCTTTTTCATTGACAAACCCATCAAAAAGAATCAAGAATCCATCTCTGAGATAGGTCATTCCATCTTTTTGATAGGACGAGCTATCTCAGAGATAGCCCGTTTCATCATTTTTGCGGTTTTTCACGCAATTTTCCGTATAAAAACGAAGAAAGCTGCAATATTGAAGGGACTTTTCATTAAACTGTGTCAATCTGATTTAGAACTTAAAAAGGTTTACTTTTACTTAGACACAATTTTATGGACACTCCTGACACATTTGATTTTGAGACTTTTAAGCAAGAAGC